>DASWFT010000414.1:0-2146 GCA_036394075.1 Streptosporangiaceae bacterium | reverse complement strand
CCGCGCGGCGGCGCTCACGGCCACGGCGGCGGCGCAGGTCAGACTCCCGGCGCGCCTGCCACGGGCCGGCCAGCTCAGCCACGAGCCGGCCCAGATGATGACGGGAGATCCCGGTGAAGGCAAAATGACTCAAGGCCGCACGAGCCCATGATCGCTTAGACACCGACCATGATCTTGTGCGGCCGTTCGCTATCCGGCGACCGACACGCCACGATCATCATGTCTCGTCCATGATCACCCAATTGCGCACCACGTCGTAAGGGCGCGCAGAGGAACAACACGCCGGCTTGACGCCCCAGGCGCCCAGGCCACGGCCCGAATTCGTGAATATGAACAACGCTTTGTTCCGAGGCGGGTCCTAAGGTCGGCTGTCTGCTACTTGGCGGCCAGGCTGGCTGTGTATGTGAGGGCCGCAGTGACCAGTTCACCGAGCTGGTTTTGCCAGATGGGGATGACATGCCAGTCGCCACGGACGAATGACCACGCAGGATGATCTGAGTCCTCGGTCTCGAATTCGGGTGGCAGGTGCCCGATCCGGACGGCCAGCCAGTCCGTGCCGAGCGCGACGACCGCGGCGATGCCCTCGCCGGCCAGTAGCGGGACTCCGTAGGCTGCGGTCAGCGGCCAGCCGGGAGCGAGTTCGCGAAGTACTGCTATCAGGTCGGGGTGGGTGTGCAGCTGCCAGGATCCGAGGGTGTAGTCACCGGGGTCGCTGGGCGGGCTGGCTTGCCCTCGCAGGTAGTCCAGGAGCGCGGCATTGTGCGGTAGATCAGGCAGCTCCAGCAGTGGTTCCACATCGGCAGGATAAGCATCAGGTGCCGCCTCCTGGCCGGCCGTCACGCCCGTTGCCGCACTGATTCAGTGTGCCGTGCCCGGTGTGTGCGCGCCGGTTACTCGGTGTGGTGGAGCCGGGGGCATTGGTACCAGGTTCCGCCTGCGTGGGCGAGATGCTTGCTGGCGGTGCCCTGGCTGTAGCCGAGGGCTTGAGGCGCACAGCCATGTCGTCACCAAGCCGGTAGATCGCGTTGTCAGTGCCGGCAGAGCGAACCGCGGTGATGGGCAGGTCAGCCCACTGGGGGAACTGCTTGCCGATCAGTCGGCTGACGATCGGAAGGTCGATATCGATCTCGTCAGGATTCATTTTCGGCTTCGGCATGGGCACCTTTCGTGTCCGGTCTACTCTCATCCCCGCCATCTCACCGGTCACGACTACTGCTGCGCGGCCGATTCCTACGACCGCGCCGCCCGCATCCCCTATGGGCGGCTGCCCCGGCGCAGCGACGACGGCGACCAGCTGCGCCGCAGTCGCCGGTCGCTAGGCCTGTGGGTCTGCCTGCCCGAGGCTGGCCAGGGCCCGCCGCAGCTCTCGGCGTGAGCCGACTCCGAGCTTGGTGTAGACCTTGCTGAGATGCCATTCGACGGTCCGGATGCTGAGGAATAGCTGGGCCCCGATCTCCACGTTGGTGCGGCCGTCGACGGCGAGCCGGGCGATGTACGCCTCCCGGGCGGTGAGCTCGCTGACCTTCTCGACCGTCCGCTTGCGCACCGTGTCTCCGGTGGCCAGCAGCTCACGCCGGGCCCGCCCGGCGAACGCCTCGATGCCCATCGTGGTGAACAGGCCATGGGCGGTCCGCAGCTCGGCGCGGGCGTCCCGGCGCCGGTTCTCGCGGCGCAGCCATTCGCCGTACAGGAGGTGGGCGCGGGCCACGGCCGGGCGCATGCGGGTACGGCCGAGCCGCTCGATCGCCTCGCGATAGCAGTTCTCGGCGGTCTCACCCTCACTCAGCAGGGCACGCGAGCGCGCCTCGGTGCCAAGCGCCCAGTCGGTGCCGCTGGCGCGGGTCGTCTCGGAAAGCTGCTGGAGAGCGTCGGATGCGCGCGCGGGGTGGCTGCTGCGGACGGCCGCCTCGACCAGCTCGGTGAGCGACCATCCGAGGACGCCTATGTCGTCGTACTCGCACACCAGCTCGGCGGCGGCGAGGGCCTTGTCGTAGTGGCCGAGGCCGTTGTACAGCAAGGCGGCGGCGTACCCGGTGGTCACTCCCCTCCCCTCACCACGGCTCGTCACGCCGTCCGTAGTGGCCTGGATGAGCTCGGTGGTCTCGGCCTCACGGCCCCGCCACGCGGCGACGCCCAGGGCACCGTA
>DASWFT010000413.1:0-33173 GCA_036394075.1 Streptosporangiaceae bacterium | reverse complement strand
GAGCCGACGCCCTACGTCGAAGGGGACAATGGTCGCGACGGAGTGTTGGATCTGGCTCACTACCGCGGCGATCTTGTCAGCCGTGCGGTCGTGCAGCAGCCGGCCCAGCAGCGGCGAGTAACTCCTCCGGGGCAGCACCACCGTCACCTGCGTTCCAGGCTGCGCCGCCTCCCCGCTGACAAGTTCGGCCGCAGCCCTGGTCAGCCGCCGATCCGGGCAGTCGATGAAGTCGAGCACGACATCGACGCCTGCCCGGGTCCACTCCTGGCGCAGCAGATCCGCCTGCGCCGTGTCGATGACAAAATGAACGGCCCGCAGCGTTGTGGGGCGAAGGCTCCGGGCGTAGCGCAGCGCAGCGATCGTGGCCAGGTCGAAGCTGTCCACGAACACGAACACGGTCCGCCGCGGGTAGTTCGGCACCCTGGGCGGCTTGGGCCGGTCGCTGATCCGCTCCAGGACCTGCGCCTCAAGCCCGTATTCCCGGTTGAGCCTGATGAGCGCGGGCACGCCGGCCGCGAAGAGGATCACCACCAGCCAGGCGCCCTCGGTGAACTTGACCGTCACGAAGATCAGCACGACGATCAGGGATGTCACGCCCGCCGAGAAGTTGATCACCAGTTTGCGCCGCCAGTGTCTCTCCTGGTGGGTGTGGTGATATTTGGCCATGCCGAATCCGGCCAGGGTGAAGGCGGTGAAGACGCCGATCGCATAGAACGGCACCAGGCGGTTGACGTTCGCTCCGATGGCGGCCAGCAGGGTGCACGACAGCACCGCGAGCACGATGATCCCGTTGGAGAACACCAGCCGGTGGCCGCGCTTGGTCAGCCAGCGCGGCAGGAAGGCGTCCTCGGCCACGAAGTTGGCCAGGAACGGGAAGCCGTTGAAGCTGGTGTTGCCCCCGGTGTAGAGGATCAGCGCGGTCGCGGCCTGAACCAGGATGTACAGGCCCGTGCCGGCGAACGAGTGCCCGAAGACGAGCCTGGCCTCCTGGGAGATGACCGTCGGCACCCCGTCGGTATAGGGCCTGGCGTGGGTCACGTGAGCCAGCCAGGAGATCCCCGCGACGAGGGAGCCTAGGATGACACCCTCGGTTACCAGGACGCGGCGGGCGTTGAGGCCCTCCGGCGGGCGGAACGCGCTTACCGCGTTGGACACCGCCTCGATGCCGGTCAGTGAGGATCCGCCGTTGGCGAACGCCCGCAGCAGCACGAAGACCATGCCGAACGCGATCAGCCCGCTGTGGCTGGGGGTCCCGCTGACCACACCGGTCCCAGGATGGTAGAGCGGCAGCGTGCCGAACGCCTCGCGCAGCAGGCCCACGACGATCATGAGGATGATGACGCCGGAGAACAAGTACGTGGGAACCGCGAACGACCGGCCGGCCTCACGGATCCCGCGCAGGTTCCCGTAACACATCAAGATCACGATGCCGATAGAGATCACGGTGATGAGGTTCTTGTTGTTGATGGCCGGGACCGCCGACGCGACCGCCGCCGTGCCTGCGGCGACCTGGACCGCAACCGTGACCACATAGTCGATGAGCAGCGCGACCGCCGCGATCTGGGCCACCCTGGGCCCGAAGTTGTCCCGCGCGACCACGTAGGACCCGCCGGCCCTGGTGTAGACCGTGACGACCTCGCGGTAGGACAGGACCACCAGCGCCATCACGAACAGGACGACCCCCGTCAGCGGCAGGATGAGGGTGAACGCGGCGATCCCGAGGCCGCCCTTGAGCAACTCGATCAGGATCTCTTCCGTGCCGTAGGCCGATGAGGAGATCCCGTCAGGAGCGAGCACGCCCAGCGCGAGCATGTTGGACAGCCGCTGCTCGCCGAGTTGCTCGTTGACCATCGGCGGCCCGAGCAGGCGGCGCTTGAGTGAGTACGCAAAACCCTCCGGCAGGTCATCACGCTTGCCGAGGAAACCCACTGCTTTCCGTATCGCCACCTGCTGCGTTCCTCCCTCTCCTGACGTGGCCTTCATACCACCGTGGCGGTGTGCTCAGGCCAGCGGGGCATACGGCTGATACCCGCCCGGTCGCCGCCCAGCCGGGCCTTAACGCAGCCTTAACGCGGGCCGTAGCGATATTCCTCAGCCGACGCCGAAGAAGCCGAGCACGGTGAAACCGAGCAGCATCAGGCTCATGGCCGAGATCGCGACCACGCACAAGGTGGCGGCGGCCCGGAAGACGCGGCCATTCGCCGCATCGCCGAGCACGCTGCGCCGGTTGGTGAGGATCAGGATGTACGCCAGGATGACCGGCGTGACGATGCCCTGCAGCACCTGGGTGCCGATCAGCAGGGTGATCAGGTTGATGCGGGTGAGCGCCAGGGCCGCGCCCACGATCACCTGCACGGTGAACAACCCGAGGAAGAGCCTGGCCTCAGTGAACCGGCGGGAGACCGAGCGCTCTACCCCGACCGCCTCGCTGATCGCGTACGCGCTGGACAGCGGGACCACCGCCCCGGCCAGCGCCGAGGCGCCGATGAGGCCGAGCGCGAAGAGCACCTCGGCCGCTGGGCCGGCGACCGGGCGCAGGGCCTGCGCCGCCTCCTTGGCCGAGGTCAGCGGGCCGGTCCCGCCAATGGCCGCTGCGGTGGCGATGATGATCGTGATGGACACGATGCAGGCGAACAGGGCCCCGGAGATCGCGTCGATCCTGGCCCGCGGGTAGTCGGCACGGTCGGAGCCCTTGTCCACCACCCCAGCCGCCGCGTACAGCTGCATGTACGGGCTGACCGTCGTCCCGATCAGCGCCACGCCAAGCAGCAGGAAGCTCTTGGTGTATAGGAAATGCGGGATCACCAGGTTGGTGCCCACCTTCGCCCAGTCCGGGTGCCCGAGCACGGCGGCGATCGGGTAGGCGAGGAACGCCAAAGAAAAGATCAGAAAGATCCTTTCCGCATAACGATATGAGCCAAACAAGACAAGAGCCCAGATGGCGACGGCAGCGATCGGGATGATCACATACCGGCTCACCCCGAGCAGTCCGAAGGCAGCGCCGATCCCGGCGAACTCGGAGACGACCAGGCCGGTATTGGCGAGCAGCACGCATCCGAGTGCCACTGCGGTCAGCCGCAGGCTGAACTGCTCCCTGATTAGCGCGGCGAGTCCCTTGCCGGTATGCGTGCCAAGCCGGACCGCCATCTCTTGCACTAGCACGAGAGCGAAGGTGACCAGCACCATGAAGAACAGGGTCCGGTAAGCGAACTGGGAGCCTGCCGACGCGTAGGTGGCGATCCCGGCCGCATCGTTACCGGCGTTGGCGGCGACCACCCCGGGGCCTGCGATGGCCAGGATCAGCCAGATCCGGCTCCGGCGCGACCGGATGAGCCGCACTCCGCCGACTCGGACCCGGGTCAGCGAGGCCAGGCCCTCCCGGGCTCTGGGTGGGCGCGGCGCGAGGTTCGCGGCCTCGTCCTCTTCCTGGGTGCTCACCTCATTGCCTCCCTCGCGGGCGCTTCGCTGGCTTCGGGAGGCGGGTCCTCGCCGCCGGGACGCCGCAACGGCCCTGGCGGGCCTTATGTGGCGTTCGGCCCGGCGACTGCGGCGCTTCGGCGCAGCCCGACGTTGAGATTGGGCTCACTGCAGGAGCCTCGGGAAGTGCAGCCGCCCGTGGCCAGGCACGAGAGCGTCGAGCACGTCGTCGGACAGGATCCGCCCCAGTGGCCGGCCTTCATCGTCGACCACGAGGAGCGAGGAGCGCCGGGACTCCACCAGTTCGGTGGCGACCGTGTCCAGGTCGGCGTCGGGGCGAAGGGTCACCGGAGGGTTCTCCGGATCAATCAGGTCGCCAAGCGGGGTGGCACCATCGCTGACCAGCAGGTCGAACGCGGAGACGTCGCCGACCAGCCGGCCGTCGGCGTCCAGTACGGCTACCGAGTCGATTTCCGTTCGGTGCCCGGCCTGTTCGGCGAGCCGCTGGCTGACCTGTGCGACCGTCTCATCGGGGTGCGCGCGGGCCAGCACGCTGGTCATGATGCCTCCCGCCTCGTCACCGGGGTAGCCGAGAAGCCTGATCAGCTCACGGCGGACCTGCGGTGGCATCCGGGACATCAGTAGGGTCTGCTCGTCCCTGGACAGTTCCCGCAGCGCGTCCACCGCCTCATCGGGTTCCATCCTCACCAGTAGTTCCGCGGCCTGGGCGGGCTCCACCTCGCGCAGCAAGGCGGTCAGCTCGTCCGGCTCCATCTCCTCAAGCGCGTCGGCGGCCAGATCGCGATCGAGGCTAGCGAGCAGCTCCTTCCGGCCGGACCGGCCCAGGCCCTCCAGGACGTCGGCGAGTTCCGCGGGGCGAAGCCTGCGCAGCGCGGCATGCGGTTCACGCAGCTTCATAGCGGCCGGTGCCTCCGCGGAGTCTTCGCCGAACGACTCGATGGCGGCCCAGTCGATGACCCGGTCCGGAGTGGGATGCCAGCGGTATCGCCTGGGGCCGAGCCTGCGCAGCAGCGTCTGCAGGCCCACGTCCACGCCGACCAGGTGGACCTGGTCGCCGACCTGCGCGAGGTAAAGGTCAGCGGCCCGGATCACCTGGATCTCGTCGGTGTCCACGAGCTGGTGATCGAGGATGTCCCTGGCCAGGAGCACTTCGCCGTCGCGGCGCTGGAACTCCCGCAGATCCAGGCGGGCGGTGCGGAGCGTCACCGAGCGGCGGTGAACGCGATCGATGTTCGAGGCGTCGAGGAATGCACGGCGCCGCCCCACCCGCACCACGACCCCGGTGACCAGAGGGTAGGTCTCGCCGCCGTGCACCTTGGCGAGCAGGTCAACGACATGCCCGACCTCGTCGCCGGCCTGGTTGAGCACGGGCCGGCCGATGAGCCCGGCGAGCGAGACGATGTCCTGCCGGACCTGGCGCGACGTCATCATCCGCTCGGTGGGATGAAGGAACCGGCCGGTCAGCGATGGGCCATTGCGGCGCCGTGGGCGGCCCGGCTGCCGCCAGCCGGCGAGAAAGCGATCGGACACAGCAACCTCCTGAGCCCGCCGGCCAGGTCCAGGCGGTCTAGCCCGGCGCGGCCGGCAAGCGTGGGCGGGATCGGAACAGGTCCCTGGCGGCGGCCCGGCCCATGGTGGCCGTGATCGCCGTGGTTGTACTGCAAGGATCACCCAGCACGGCCACACCTCCCTGCCTCGGTTGCGCTATCAAGGCTTATCGCGGCCTCCAACGCTACGGCAAGTCCGAGAAGAGACAGACTGCGCAGGTGGCTCCAGCAGATCAGCGGATCTCGTTGTTCAGCGGGAGACCGCTTGTGGTTCGCCGCGCGGTCGCTGAATCATGATCAACCGAGGGAACGCTTGTGGCTTATCAGGCACGGTGGCCAATGACGGGTACATGCGGTGTCCCCAACCAGGAGCCGGCTGCACGCGGCTGACCCGAGGAGAGATGCTGAACTCATGACCACGACACCGCCAGCAGCCGCCCCGGTCCCGCGTACCAGCCGGGTGATCCACCTGTCAGAACTGCTGAAGCGCCCGGTCACCGATCGTGGCGGAGAGTCACTCGGCCGGGTCTCGGACGTGATCGTGCGGCTCCGCGGTGCGCAGCTTCCGGCGGTGGAGGGCCTGGTCGCGACGGTCGGTGGCCGGCAGGTGTTCGTCCCGATTGACCAGGTCAGCTCGTTTGACGGTGAGGTGCTCACGCTCACCAGCGCCCAGCTTGACCTGCGCCGGTTCGAGCGCCGTGAGGGCGAGGTGCTGCTCCGGGCCGACGTGCTGGGCCACCGGCTCATCGACGTGGAGAGCGCCCACCTGATCCGGGCGGCCGACCTCGAACTTGAGGAGCGGAACGGCGAGTGGGTGCTGACCGGGGTGGACACGCGCCGCAGACCCGGCCGCCTGCTGCGGCTCCTTGGCCTCGGCGGCAGCGAGCGAGAGGAACATTCGTTCCGCGACTGGGCCCGGTTCGAGCCGCTGATCGGCCATGCCGGCAGCGTGGGACTGCGCGGCCCGTTCGCGCGGATCCGGCGGCTGAAACCAGCTCAGATCGCCGACCTTCTTGAGGAGGCGTCCAAGGAGGAGGAGACCGAGATCCTCCGGCATGTGCACGCCGATCCCGAGCTTGAGGCGGACGTGTTCGAGGAACTCGACGAGGATCGGGCCACCCGGCTGCTCGCCGAGCGCACCGACGCGGAGATCGCCGAGGTGCTCGCGAGGATGCGGGCGGACGACGCCGCGGACGCCATCGCCGAGCTTCCGCAGAACCGGCGGCAGCCGGTCTTGGACCTCCTCCCGCCAGGCCAGCGCACCAAGGTGATGACCCTCATGGGGTTCAACCCCACCAGCGCGGGCGGGCTGATGGGGATGGACTTTGTGGCCCTCGACGGTGACTTGCCGGTTCGCGCGGCGCTGGACGCGATCAGGCACGCGCAGAGCCTTCAGCCGGAGGCGCTGACCACCGTGCACGCGTTGGACGCGCGCGAGCGGCTGCGCGGGGTCGCCACGTTGGTCAGGCTCCTGCAGTCGGATCCGGAGGCCCGGCTGGCGGACGTCTGCGATGACGATCCGGTGCGGGTCGGGGCGGACACTGACGTGGTCGATGTCGCGGTCCTGATGAGCGACTACAACCTGATCACCATCCCGGTGGTGGATGACCGCCGCCGGATGCTCGGCCTGATCACCGTGGACGACGTGCTGGAGGCCACGCTGCCGGCCGACTGGCGCCGCCGGGAGATTGCCCAGCCGCCCGATGCCGGCCACGAGCAGGAGCAGTGAGCGAAACGCCCGGGCGTCCACCCGCAGAGCCGTCGGGGGGCGAGCAGCCCCCACGCAGACCGCCACCCCCCGGGCACGGGCCCGCGACACCGTCCGACGGCCAGCAGCCCCCACGGATACCGGCTCCCCCCGAGCACCGTCCTGCGGCATCTTCTGGGGGCGGCCAGTCCCCGCGGAAAGCGCCACCTCCCGACCACCGTCCTGCGGCACCGCCCGGGGGCGGCGAGCCCGCGCGGATCCTGGCGCCTCCTAGTGCCGTCCTCGACGAGGCGCACGTCGGCGACATCGAGGGAGCGCTCGGCCGGATCAGGGTCGGAGACGACGATTCTCGCCGCGGGCTGCGGCGGCGGCTGGTGACCTTCCTCGCCATCGTCGGCCCCGGCTTGATCGTCATGGTGGGGGACAATGACGCCGGCGGCGTCTCCACCTATGCCCAGGCCGGGCAGAACTACGGCTACAGCCTGCTCTGGGTGCTGCTGTTGCTGATCCCCGTCCTGCTGGTCAACCAGGAGATGGTGGTCAGGCTCGGCGCGGTCACCGGCGTCGGGCACGCCCGGCTGATCAACGAGCGGTTCGGCAGGTTCTGGGGCTGGTTCAGCGTCGGAGACCTGTTCCTGCTCAATTTCCTGACCATCGTCACCGAGTTCATCGGCGTCTCGCTTGCGCTGCGCTACTTCGGCATCAGCTCTTACATCTCGGTGCCGGTGACCGCCGTCCTGCTGATAGGAATCACCGCGAGCGGCAGCTTCCGCCGATGGGAGCGGGCGATGTTCTTGTTCATCGCTGCCAGCCTCGTGCTGGTCCCGCTGGCTTTCCTGTCGGATCCGCAGTACGGCTCGATTGCCTACCACTTCGTGGTGCCGGGGATCCAGGGGGGTGTCAGCTCGGGCGCGATCTTGCTCATCATCGCGATCGTGGGCACCACGGTCGCGCCCTGGCAACTGTTCTTCCAGCAGTCCAACGTCGTGGACAAGCGCATCACGCCTCGCTTCATCGGGTACGAGCGCGCCGACACAGCGCTTGGCTCCGTCGTCGTCGTGATCGCGGCGGCCGCGATCGAGGTGGTGGCCGTGTACGCGGTCCGCGGCACGAACCTGGTCGGGAAGTTCACCGATGCGCTCGGCACCGCCCGCGCGCTGGAGAATCACGGCTACGTGCTCGGTGCGCTGTTCGCGATCGTGCTGCTCGACGCGAGCATTATCGGCGCCTCGGCGGTGACCCTGTCCACCAGCTATGCGTTCGGGGACGTGTTCGGCCTGAAGCATTCACTGCACCGCAGCTTCCGCGACGCGAAGCCGTTCTACACGAGCTACACGGCCCTCGTCGTGGTGGCCGCGGGCATCGTCCTCATCCCTGGCGCGCCACTCGGGCTTATCACCACCGGCGTCCAGGCCCTGGCCGGGGTGCTGCTGCCCAGCGCCAGCGTGTTCCTGCTGCTGCTGTGCAACGATCCGGAAGTCCTTGGCCCCTGGGTCAACCAGCGCTGGCTCAACATCGTGGCCAGCGTGATCATCGGCGTCCTGCTCACGCTGTCCGGCACGCTCGTCGTCAGCACGGTGTTCCCCAACGTGAACGTCGCCGCGATCGTGATAGCGCTGGCCATTGCGCTGCTCGTGGGCGGAGCAGGGGTCAGCCTGTGGCTGGCGCTCACCCAGCGCCGCGGCGGCCGGGCCCGGCCAGCACCGGTGCGGATGACGACACAGGAGCGCACGAACTGGCGGATGCCCCCGCTCGCGCTGCTCAAGCCGGTGGCCTGGTCGCCGGGGACCAAGCTCGGCGTGCTGCTGCTGCGCGGCTATCTCGTCGTGTCGGTCATCCTGCTGGTCGTCAAGGCCGTGCAGCTTGGCGGCGGATGAGCGCCAGACCGGGCTGTTCCTCCGTCCGGCCGCCCTGCCAGCGGCGCAGCACTGGGCGCCTGCCGTAGCGACAGTGATGCGAGGAGTCTGCGGTTACCGGTGCGCACGGCGGGGCCTCCGACATGAGTGCCGGCTCGCGGCGTGAGCTGGCTGGATGAGAGCGTCCCACGGCCACACGGCGCCCACTCAGGCCAACTCAAACGAAAGAACGAAAGGGAGTGCAGTCATGGCCGAACGAACGATCTACCGGTACGTGCCACACCGCCGAACGCAGGCCAGGATGGCCGGTGAGACTCCCAGCCCGGTCAAAGTCGCCGACCAGCTCCCCACCGGTACCGCGCCGGCCCGGTTCAACGCGTGGCTCGCCGTCAAGGTCACCCAGGGGGTCGGCACCATGTGGTGTGCGTACGCTTTCACCGCGCTCGCCCTGGTGAGCCTGCCGTCCGCGATCGCATCCCACAACGCCGTCACCCTGGTGTCCTGGATCTCCCAGACATTCCTCCAGCTGGTCCTGCTCTCGGTGATCATCGTGGGGCAGAACGTGCTGGCGGCTGCGGCCGACAAGCGGTCCGAGGCCACGTACAACGACGCCGACGCCGTGCTCCATGAAGTCGTCATGATCCAGGAGCACCTCGCGGCCCAGGACAAGGTTCTCGGCGTCCTCATGGACCAAGCGCAAGCCACGCCCGGCTGACCAAGCGCCAACCGGCGTGCGCTCATGATCGCGGTGGATTGGTGGTCATCCGCGGCCAGTGATCCACCGCGATCATGGGAGTGGGGCCGGCCGAGCTCGCGGACGGCGGTCAGCTGGCGCTGCGAAAGGCGGAGTTAGCTGGCGATGCCGCGGTCGCGGAGCGCGGTGACCTCGGCGGGGGAGAACCCGAGGGCGGCGAGAACCCTGTCGGTGTCCACGCCGGGCCTGGCCGACGGCGCCGGGATGGCACACGGGGTCCGGCCGAACCGGGGCGCGGGCGCTGGCTGGATCACGCCGCCGACGTTGATGAACGTTCCCCTGGCCGCGTTGTGCGGGTGCCCGGGCGCGTCCCCCGGCCTGAGCACCGGGGCCACGCAGGCGTCCGAGCCTTCGAACAACTCGACCAGCTCGGCCTGGGTGCGTTCGGCAAAGGCTTTGGCCAGCCGGGTCCGCAGGGCCGGCCAGCCGGACCGGTCGTACTGGCCGGGCAGGCCGGCGCTGTCCAGGCCGAGCCGGGTCAGCAGCTCGTCGTAAAACTTCGGTTCGAGGGCGCCGACCGCCATGTGCTCGCCGTCGGCGGTCTCGTACGTGTCGTAGAACGGGGCGCCGCCGTCGAGCACGTTGCTGCCCCGCTCGTCCTGCCATGCCCCGGCGGCCCGCAGCCCGTGGATGAACGACGCCAGCAGCGCGGACCCGTCCACCATGGCGGCGTCGATGACCTGGCCGCGGCCGGAGCGCTCCCGCTCCAGCAGGGCGGCGAGCACGCCCACGGCGAGCAGCATGCCGCCGCCGCCGAAGTCGCCGACCAGGTTGAGCGGCGGCACGGGGCGCTCACCGGCCCGGCCGATCGGGTAGAGGCTCCCAGCGACCGCGATGTAGTCGATGTCGTGCCCGGCAGCGGCGGCCAGCGGTCCGTCCTGCCCCCAGCCGGTCATCCGGGCGAAGACAAGTCGCGGGTTGCGCTCCAGGCAGACGTCCGGCCCGAAGCCGAGCCGCTCCGCGACGCCGGGCCGGAACCCTTCCACCAGCACGTCGGCGTCGGCGATGAGGCGCAGCAGCACGGCGGCGCCCTCGGCGTCCTTGAGGTTGAGGCGGATGGACCGGCGGCCACGGGCGAGCGGGTCCACCGGAGGGAGCGCCTGGCGCCCCGCCCGGTCCAGCCGGTCCACCCGGAGCACATCCGCGCCCAGATCGGAAAGAACCATGCAGCCGAACGGAGCTGGCGCCAGGCTAGCGATCTCGATGACACGCACCCCGTCCAGTGGTCCCATTCACCCTCCCCGGATCGCGGCATCGGCAAGTCCTGCGCCTGCCGGAAGCCTAGCGGTCTGTGCGAGGAGTCTTCTTGGCTGCACGTCGCCCAGCCCCCCTCTCACAGACCGCTAGCGGTCCGGCCGAGGAGCCTTCCGTAGCCGCGTGGTCGGCGGCCTTTCACGCGTTACGGCCATGATCAGTGCACCGTTCCTCGGCCGGCTCACGGACGCTACCTGCTGGTGGAGCGGCGGTCGGTGTCCAGACGCAGGGCGAGTGTGGGGCAAGCGGTCACCGCCCGGCGCGCGTGCCCGATCAGCTCCTCCGGGACCGGCTCCGGGGAGATGACCGGGTATCCCCATGGGTCAAGCTCGATGAGCTCGGGCAGCAGGTCGGCGCAGACTGGCTGGGCGGCGTCCGCCGGTCCGCGGGTTGGCCGGGCGGCATCCTCCGGTCCGGCGGCTGGCTCACTGTCCGGCCCGGAATCCCGGCCCGCCGACCGCGCTGATCACCAGGAAACGCTGCTGCGCCACCCTGGTCGGCGCTGGTGCGGGCATTCCGGCGCGGCGGGACCAGTCCGGCTTCAGCGGGCCCGCCATCAGCCAGGCACCGGTCGCGATCAGGACGACGACCAGCGTGATCGCACCCGCGACGCGCAGGCCAGCCCGGGACGGCCAGCCCTGGGCCAGCCGCCAGGCGATCAGGCACGCGATCGCGCCCACGCAGCCCAGGGTCAGCACCAGCACCCACCGGGTCATGGTGTCGCTGCCGGTGCCCAGGCCGTGCAGGACCGCGACCGGCCAGCCCAGGTACGCCGTCCAGTGCACGAGCTGCCAGGTCCGGTGGCGCATTCGGGCCCGCAGCAGGCTGGTCACCATGAGCGCGATCAGCAGGTCGACGGCGATCGCGCCGAGCCCCAGCCAGATCGGCCGGTAGGTGCCGATGAACGGCACGAAAGCGTCTGCCACCCCGATCGGGACGAAACTGTCCAGCACAGTGGTCACGATGTGCAGCGCCGTGAAGGCGCAGGCGAGCAAGGAAATGCTCCGATGCAGGCCAATGGTGACGAACCGGGGCCACCGCTGCTGCTCGAAACGCACCGAGGTGAGCAGGCCGAGCGCCATGCTGGCGGTCAGCAGCACGAGCGCCACCATGCCGGTGGCCCGGGTGGCGAACCAGAGCGGCGTGGATGACGTCACCACGATCGCCCCGTGCGCCGCCGGGGTCATGAGCCCCCCGACACCACCTGGCCGGAACCTGCCGCCGGTGCCAGGTTCTGCGCGGGCGCCTGGGGCGTGCTGCCCTGCTGTGAGTTCCCCGGCGGCGAATTCCCTTGGGACGTGCCTGAGCTTGGGGAGTTTTCGTTCTGTCCAGTGTGGTTCTTGCTGGGCGTGCCGCCCCCGGTGGTCTTATGGGTGGTCGTACCGGCTGGGTGGCCAAGCGCAACGGCGATGACCGCCGACGACACCACGCCGGCCGCGCCGATCCGCACGGTCAGGCTTCTGACCCGGCGCAGCCCGTCCTCGCGGGCGGCCACCGCGAAACTCATGTCATCCCGCCGCATGAACCCATCCTCCCGCATTGCCCGGGTAGCGTGCCATGTGCGAGCACGCCAGGCACACGACATTGGCCAGCGAACCAGGCCGACCTTAAGGCTGGCTGTGAGTCGGCGCAGCCTTCGTAATGATCTTCTGGCCAGCTGCCCGGCGGCGAGGGTGGCGCGCCTGGGTCATCGGTGACCGGTCGCCGGGCGGCCAACGGCCGGCCGGCCGGGAAAGTTCGGCCCTGCGGCCGAGCACCGGTTACGGGGGTCTTACGAGCGGCGGCCCGAGCGGGCTGGGTTCTGCCGGTGCGCCCACGTATCCTCGCGGTATGCACGGTTACACGCAGGACAAGGACGCCTATCTCAAGCGGCTGCGCAGGATTGAGGGGCAGGTCCGTGGCCTGCAGCGGATGGTGGAAGAAGACGTCTACTGCATCGACGTCCTGACCCAGGTCTCCGCGGTAACCCGGGCCCTGCAGGCGGTCGCCCTCGGCCTGCTTGAGGATCATCTCGGAAAATGCGTGACGGAGGCCGTGCAGGCGGGCGGGGACGAGGCCCGCGACTCGATCCATGAGGCGGCCGAAGCGATTAGCCGGCTGGTCAAGTCCTAGGGGTCCTGCTGGCCGCCGGGCCAGCCATGCTCGGGATCCGCGAGAGCGGCGAAGGCGCGCAGGTTGGCGAGGCTTTCGCCGCGCTTGACGCGCCAGGCCCACTCCTTGCGGATCGACGAGGCGAAGCCGAGGGCCAGCGCGGCGTCGAAATTCTCGTCGGAGTAGCTGAGCACGCAGCCCAGGATCCGGTCGATCTCGTCCGCTGACGCTGAACTGAGCGGGAGCCGGCCCACCAGGTACACATCCCCCACGGGGTCAAGGGCGAAATGCACCCCGTACATCCGGCCATTGCGGTCGAGGAGGAACCGGTAGAACCGGGCATGGTTCTCATCCGGCTGCCTGCAGAAGAAAGCCTCCACGTGCAGGCTGTGGGTCCCCGCAATGAGCCAGGTCATGGTCGCGAGCTTGTGCTGGCCTTCCAGCCGGACCAGGTAGCTGCCCGGTTGCGGGCTCTCCCAGGCGAGCCCGAGGTCGGCCAGCGCTGACTCGATTGCGGCGGCGGCGTCCGCGCGGGTCACCTGCGGCCCGGCCGCGGCCACGTCGTTCATGGCCCAATCCTGCCAGGTGGCGCCTGTTCAGGAAGGCAGCGCCTGGGTAAACCGGTCCGCTGCGTCGGCCGTGGCAGTGTTCATGGCACCGGTGTAGACGGCCATCAGCCGGTCGACCGTTCCGTTCCAGCCGAACCGGGAGGCGTGCGCGACGGCGCCCCGGGAAAGTCGTTCCCGCAGGTCTGGCGCCGCGATCAGGTCGGCGAGCACGCGCGCGTAGCTGGCCGGGGCGTGGCCGTCCACGAGCACGCCCGATACGCCATCCTGGACGGCGGTACGCAGGCCACCGACGGAGGCGGCGAGCACCGGCGTGCCGCATGCCTGGGCCTCCACCGCCACCAGGCCGAACGACTCCGAGTACGACGGCACCATGACCACGGTTGCCGCCCGGTACCAGTCGGCGAGTTCGGACTGCGGGCACGGCGGCTCTAGCCGGACCACATGGGGGATCCCCAGGGTGTGGGACAACTCGGTCAGGCCATCCGGGTCCGCGCGTCCGGACCCGCTTGGGCCGCCGATGAACGCCACGGTCAGGGTGCGGGCCAGCGCGGGGTCATCGCGGATCAGCAGGGCGGCGGCGCGCAGCACCACGTCGGGCGCCTTGAGCGGCTGCACCCGGCCGGCGAAGACCACGACCGGCTGGTCGGCGGGCAGGCCCAGCCTGCGCCGGGCCTTGGCCGCCGGCCCGGGCCTGAACACCGAGAGGTCCACCCCCGGGTTCACCGTCCAGACCTTGGCCGGGTCAGCCGCGTAGAGGCCGATCAGCTGGCGCGCCTCCTCGTCCGTGTTCGCGACAAGCCGGTCCGCTGTCGCCACGACCTCCGCCTCGCCCCGGATCCTCATTTCGGGCTCGGCCGCGTCCCCCCAGGCCAGCGCGGCGTTCTTGACTCTCCCCAGGGTGTGCATGGACTGGACGAGCGGGACCCCCCACCGCTCCTTGGCCACGGTGCCGACTTGGCCAGAAAGCCAGTAGTGCGCGTGCACGAGGTCGTACCGGCCGGGCGAATAGGCCGCCTCGGTGCGCAGCACCTCAAAGGTGAAGTGACAGAGCTGGGCGGGCAGGTCGGCCTTGTCGAGATCCTCAAAGGGGCCCGCGGCCACATGCCGCACCAGCACGCCGGGAACAAGCTCGGCGACGGGCGGGGCATCACGCGACACCGCCCGGGTGAAGATCTCCACCTCGACTCCGCGGGCAGCGAGCCGCTTGGCGACCTCCACCACGTAGACGTTCAGGCCCCCGGCGTCCCCGGTGCCTGGTTGCTCTAGCGGAGAGGTATGGACACTAATGGTCGCGATCCGCCGGAGGAAGGGTCGGGGCACGGGCATGCACCTCCGCATGCTCAACCCCGTCCCGCCGCAGGGTGTTCCCGTTTGCCCGGCGCTGTCCTCACACTAGGCTCTTGCCCATGGCGATGCTGGTGCTGCTGCGGCATGGGGAAAGCGAGTGGAACGCGGAGGGACTGTTCACCGGCTGGGTGGATGTGGGCCTGTCGGAACGCGGTGCCAGCGAGGCGGCGAGCGGCGGAACGCTGCTGCGCGAAGCGAGCATCCAACCGGACATCGTGCATACGTCGGTGCTGACCCGCGCGATCCAGACCGCGAACCTCGCCCTCGAGTCGGCGGGCCTGCTCTGGCTGCCGGTGCGCCGGTCGTGGCGGCTCAACGAGCGCCATTACGGCGCGCTCCAGGGCAAGAGCAAAGCCCAGACCCGCGAGGAGTTCGGGGAGGAGCAGTTCATGCTCTGGCGGCGCTCCTACGACACGCCGCCTCCGCCGCTGGCCGACGACGCCCCGCTGTCGGCGGCCCATGACCCCAGGTACGCGCTGCTGCCCGGGGAGCTCAGGCCCCGCACCGAGTGCCTCAAGGATGTGCTGGAACGGATGCTGCCGTACTGGCACGACGCCATCGTCCCCGATCTCGCGGCAGGCCGGACCGTGCTCGTGGTCGCGCACGGCAACTCGCTGCGTGCCCTGGTCAAGCACCTGGACGGCATCGGGGACGCGGAGATCGCCGAACTGAACATCCCGACCGGCATCCCGCTCATCTATGACGTCGGCGCCGATTTCCGGCCGCAGGTTCCTGGCGGCCGGTACCTCGACCCGCAGGCGGCCGTGGCGGCCGCGGAGGCGGTCCGGGCCCAAGGGCGCTGATCCGCCGTGGCGATCTAGCCGGAGGCGCCGATTCGGCGCTCGCGAACTGACCGGAGGCGCCGATCCGGCCCGCCGCAAGACGGGTTAGCTGGGCGCATCTGGCCGGAGGCAAACGTTTGCATCTGGGCAAACCCGTCATGTCCAGGTGTCAACCTGTTTGTGAATACATGGGAAATGCGTCATGTATCGGCCCCCGGCCCCGCGCGTTCCGGCCGCCCGCCGCCTACCATCGAAGTGTGCACGTGCAGCTGGTGGCCATGATGGCCGCGCCGATCTGCGGATTCGGCCGCTTCGCGACGGGAGCCGCCGAGGCATGAAGATCCGGAAGGCGGTCAAAACAACGGCCCCCTACGCCGAACGACGCCAGCCGGCCCGGCTTCCCGCGGGCATCGCGGCCGTCCTTTCCGTCCTCTCCTCCTCGGCCGTGGTCATCGACAGCGAGGATCACGTGCTGCGGGCGAGTTCGGCGGCCCGGTCGTTCGGCCTGGTCAAGGGGGACAGGCTGATGGTGGGCGAGCTGCTCGCGCTAGCCCGTCAGGTGCGCAGGGACGGCGAGATCCGAGAGGGCGAGATCGAGGTCTCCGGTACCAAGCTCGGCGGCAGGACCACCAGCTTCGCGGTGCGGGTCGCGCCTCTCGGCTCCGCGGTGGGCGGCGGCGGGCTGGTGCTCCTGCTCGCCGAGGACCAGACCGAGAGCCGCAGGGTGGAGGAGGTCCGCCGGGATTTCGTGGCCAACGTCAGCCATGAGCTCAAGACGCCGATCGGCGCCCTGGCGCTGCTCGCGGAGACGGTGGAAGACGCGGCGGAGGATCCCGAGGCGGTCCGCCGCTTCGCCGGCCGGATGCGGCAAGAGGCGTCACGCCTCACCAAGCTGGCCCAGGACCTGATCATCCTGTCGCGGATCCAGGCGGCCGAGCCCATTCCCGACCCGATCCCGGTCGAGCTGGCCATCGTCGTCGCCGAGGCACTGGACAGGTGCCGGATGAAGGCCAACGCGCACGGCATCGAGCTCGCGGCGACCACCGATCCTGGGCTGGTGGTGCTGGGCGACGAGGATCTCCTGGTCAACGCGCTGCGCAACCTCCTGGAGAACGCCGTCGCCTACAGCCCCGAGAAGACGCGCGTGGTGGTCAGCACGAGGCGGATCGATGACCACGCGGCAGAAGTCAGCGTCGCGGATCAGGGGATCGGCATCCCGCAACGGGACCTGGAGCGGATCTTCGAGCGGTTCTACCGGGTTGACCCGGCGCGGTCCCGGGCCACCGGCGGGACGGGGCTGGGGCTGGCCATCGTGAAGCATGTGACCGCCGCACACGGCGGCGAGGTCAAGGTATGGAGCAGGGAAGGCGCGGGGTCCACCTTCACCTTGCGGCTGCCTGTGACGACTCGTGTCCGCACCCTGGGGCCGGTTGCCCCGATATCCGCTGCACAACCTGCCTGGGAGGCTGTGAAGTGACCCGAGTGCTCGTGGTTGAGGACGAAGAGTCGTTCAGTGACGCACTGTCCTACATGCTGCGTAAGGAGGGTTTCGAGGTCGCGGTCTGCCCGACGGGCCCCGATGCGATCGAGACCTTCGACCGGGAGGGCGCGGATCTGGTGCTGCTCGATCTCATGCTGCCCGGGCTGCCGGGGAGCGAGGTCTGCCGCACGCTCCGCGAGCGGTCGAGCGTACCCGTGATCATGCTGACCGCCAAGGACAGCGAGATCGACAAGGTCGTGGGCCTGGAACTGGGCGCGGACGACTACGTGACCAAGCCCTTCTCCTCCCGCGAGCTAGTCGCCCGGATGCGGGCCGTCCTCCGCCGCCGCGGCGAGCCCGAGGAGCAGGGGATCTCCACGCTGGAGTCCGGGCCCGTCCGGATGGACGTGGACCGGCATGTGGTAACGGTCCGCAGCGACCAGGTCCAGCTGCCACTCAAGGAGTTCGAGCTCCTTGAGGTGCTGCTGCGCAATGCCGGGAGGGTGCTGACCCGGATGCAGCTCATCGACCGGGTCTGGGGTGCCGACTATGTCGGCGACACCAAGACCCTCGATGTCCACATCAAGCGGCTTCGCGCGAAGGTGGAGATCGATCCGGGCAACCCGCGGCACATCATCACGGTCCGGGGCCTCGGTTACAAGTTCGAGCCCGTCGGCTGAGACCGCCCGCCCGCAACCGCACCGCTGGGGCGCGCCGCTGGGCGTGGCCCTGGGGCGTGGCGCTAGGGCGTGGCGGACGGCGACGGGGACGCCGTGGGCGACGGAGTGGCGGACGGCGAGGCCGTCGCTGATCCGGACTTCTTCTTAGCCGTCGGCGTGGGCGTCACCGTCGGGATCGGCGGCGCCGGTGAGAACGTCGCGTAGTACTCCGCCATGGGCATCACGGGAACATCCAGCGTCACGCTGCCCGCGTTCTGAAAGTTCAGGACCACCCGGAGAGCGTCACCGCCGCTCAGGCTCCGGGTGAGGCCGTCCAGGATGACCTGGGGGGCCGGGCCGCTCAGCAGTACCTTCTGGTCCTGCATGAGCCCGACTCCATCGTGCGGCAGCCGCACCGAACTGGCCGTGCCTGGCGCGGAGACGCTGGTCAGCCGGTCCGCGGGGCCGGTGTTGACGAGGGCCAGGAAGAGCCCCGCGGAACTGCCGGCCGCGAGTGAGGAATCTGGTGGCGGGCCAAGCACGAACATGTTGCTGATGACGATCTGGCCGGACGGACCGAGTGTGTTGATCACTGCGGACGCTCCCGCGGTCGGCTGATGCCAGTGCAACGTCGGCGCGTTGTTGCCGGCCTCGCACCCGGCGAGCGCGGGGACGGCTGCTGCCACCACGATGATGGCGACGCGTCGCAGCGCGGTAGAGCTGCGGCCCTGGAGGATCACGGCGTGCTCTCCTCGGGGAGATCGGATGAGGCCCACCTGGATGGAATGCCGCACAGCGTATCGGCCGACCCGGCCTGGGCCGGCGCCGGCCCACGCGGTCAGGCCGCGCGCTGCGGCTGGGCCATGCCCGGCGGCCCGGTGGACGTGAGCGCCCCGAGCCTGCTGGCTAGCTGAACGCCTGGCCCCAGGCGGCGCACCACCGCGCTGATCGAGCCATCGGCGTACGCGAGGACAGCGGTCAGCCCAGTGGGTTGGTAGGCCGAGCCGAGCACGTCCCCCGTGTCGTCGACGACATGTGCCGGATGCTGGCCGCTCTGGGTGGCAAGTGCCTCTACCTCTGTCATCGAGGCGGCGGTTCCGACCAGGTAGATCGGGACACCCGCGGCCGCGGCCTGCCGGCTGAGCTGCCACAAGGCGACCGCGCAGCCGCACCCGGACGGAATCAGCGCCAGCACGGCAGGCACCAGGCTCCGCAGCCGCGTCGGTTTGCCGGCCACCTGGACGGTCGTGTCCGGCACCGGCGGCAGGGCTTGAGGGCTGGCCCGGCCCGTCGCTGGCGTCGGGGCTCTGGCCGCGGCCGTCGGCTGGCCAGGTACCTGGAGAAATCGGGCCGTGCTGAACATGGTGACGGTCGCCCCGATGAGGAGGGCAAGCGCCAGGCAGCTGGCGAGCAGGGGGAGCACCATGCCGTCTCGGGCGAGCGGCCCCCGCAGCCGCCTGAGGAGCTTGTGCCTGCGCTTGGCGCGCAGCTCACGGTGGTAGGCCTGCACGTCACGGGCGAGGGCGCGAGCATCATCCGGGACCTCTATGTCGACCGGCGGCAGGCCATAGTCGTCCCGTTCCGGGTCCCCGCCAATGTTCACGTGCATCTCTCCGGCGTGCGCGTCGTAGCCTTCAGTATGTGCCTGTGGCGGGTGTGAAGTCACCGGTGGCCCCGTCCCCGGCGGTGGTCGGCGAGGGCGCTGAGGGGCGCATCTGGGGCCGGAAGAGCGCTGGCTCAGCGACTCGCTGACCACAGCTAGTACTTTCGAGACCCCAAAAGAGGCCCTTGACCTGCACGTTTATCGTCAACAGTGGGTATTGCCGCCTGTTTGGCGTGGTAGCATTGCTACAGCGGAAGGGGTATGTGCCACATGACTTTCAAGGTCGGCGACACCGTCGTCTACCCCCACCATGGGGCTGCTCGCATCGAAGAGATCGAGACCCGTTCGATCAAGGGCCAGGACAAGACCTATCTGGTTCTCAAGGTCGACAAGGGTGACCTGACAGTGCGCGTTCCCGCGGACAATGCCGAACTGGTAGGTGTCCGGGACGTCGTCGGTCAGGAAGGGCTTGAGCGGGTGTTCGAGGTGCTCCGCGCCCCGCACACCGAGGAGCCGACCAACTGGTCGCGGCGGTACAAGGCCAACCTGGAGAAGCTGGCTTCTGGTGACGTGAACAAGGTAGCCGAGGTCGTCCGCGACCTGTGGCGCCGGGACCGGGAGCGCGGGCTGTCCGCTGGCGAGAAGCGCATGCTCGCCAAGGCACGGCAGATCCTCGTCAGCGAACTGGCCCTCGCGGAGAAGACCAACGAGGACAAGGCCGAGGCACTACTCGACGAGATCCTCGCCTCCTGACACCACCTCCGGACGTACGTGCCCCATGAGCTGCCCAGGGTAGGCGTCGGCGTCGACGTCCACCCTTTCGGACCCGGCCGCGCGCTGTACTTGGCCGGGCTGCTCTGGCCGGGCGAAGAGGGGCTGGTTGGCCATTCCGATGGTGACGTGGCCGCCCATGCGGCCTGCGACGCCCTGCTATCGGCCGCAGGACTCGGTGACCTTGGCCTTCATTTCGGAACCGCCGAGCCGCAGTGGGCAGCCGCGCCGGGTACGGCGCTACTGCGCGAGACTGCGGCATTGTTGGCCGGGGCCGGATTCGTCGTGGGCAACGTGGCCATCCAGGTCATCGGGGAACGCCCGCGCATCGCGTCGCGCCGCCACGAAGCGGAAAAGGTGCTCGGCGAGGCCCTGGGCGGGGTCGCCGTGAACGTGTCCGGGACGACCACGGACGGCCTGGGCCTGACCGGCCGGGGGGAAGGCCTCGCGGCGATCGCCACGGCCATGGTGATCAGGGCTGATCAGCGGTAGAGCCGCTGCATGTAGCTCGGGCCGTAGTACTCCTCGAGTTCCTCCAGCGTCTCCTCGGTGTCCTGGACGCTCTTGGTGATGCAAGCGGTGGACGGGAGCGCTGTCGGGTTCCACGTTCCGGGCTTCCAGAGTTCGGAACGCATGAACGCCTTGGCGCAGTGGAAGAAGATCTGCTCGATCTCGACCAGCAGCGCCAGGGTTGGTCGATGGCCTTTCACGGTCATGTCGTCGAAGAACGGCGCCTCGCGGATCAGCCGGGCGCGCCCGTTGATGCGCAGCGTCTCGCCGCGGCCGGGCACCACGAACGCCAGGCCGACGTGCGGATTGCCCAGTACGTTGCGGAACCCGTCTGCGCGCCGGTTGCCAGGACGATCCGGGATCGCGATCGTGGAGTCGTCGAGGACGTGGGCGAAGCCGGGCGGGTCGCCTTTGGGCGAGACGTCACAGGTTCCGTCCGCGCCGGCGGTCGCGATCACGCAGAACGGGGAGGCGGCCAGCCACTCCCGATCCACCTGGTGCAGCACGGACCGGTCCTTGGTGGCAGAGCGTCG
The DNA here is from genome assembly GCA_036394075.1 of Streptosporangiaceae bacterium. Lineage (GTDB taxonomy): Bacteria > Actinomycetota > Actinomycetes > Streptosporangiales > Streptosporangiaceae > JAWWPY01. The sequence continues at coordinate 12,271 of DASWFT010000413.1, read as the reverse complement.
GGCAGGCGTCCCGAGCAGTTCCCGGAGTTCGGCCTCGTTCGCGATCTCGACCATGCCTGCCGTGTACGGCATCACGCCTCCTGCTCAGGTTCTTCCTCGGGCGGTGTCGGCCTGCTGCGCATGCGGTCAAAATGCGGCGACGGTGATGGCACCGGCGCGGGCATCGGCTGCTGCGGGATGAGCACGGACCGCTGCTGGCCGGAGCCGTCGGCGTCGCGGTCGTGACCCGGCTCGGCCGCGGATGCGCTGTCGGGTTCCCCGGAGGAGGAGGAGGAGGACGAGGAGGCGCCGTCGGCCGGGTGGGCCTCGTCGCTCGCCGGGTCGTCCGTGCCCGGCTCGGCGTCGGCGGCGAGCCCGGCATGCTCGGCGTCCCCGGAGCCGGCCGCGTCGCCGGTCTCCAAGGCGCCGCCGGAGACCGTGGCGCCGCCCGTGTCCTTGGCGCCGCCGCTGTGCCCTGCGGCGCTGGAGACGGCGCCCCCGCCGCTACCCGCGGAGTCCCTGGCATGTCGCGCCATGGCTGCCTGTGCCGCGCCGGGCGACTGCCCCGCGGTGGCTGCCTGCGCCGCGCCGGGCGACTGTTTCGTGGTAGCTGGCTGCGCCGCGCCGGGCGACTGCCCCGCGGTGGCTGCCTGCGTCGCGCCGGGCGACTGCCCCGCGGTGGCTGCCTGCGTCGCGGTGGCTGCCTGTGCCGCGGTAGCTGCTTGCTCCGCGGCGGCTGGCGGTTCTGCGGTGGCTCGCGGTTCTGCGGTCGCTGATCGGCGGGCGACCGGCGCCTCCTGCCGCGGTGCCCGCCCGCTGGACGGCTCCCTCCCGTTCCCCGCCCGCCGCCCGTTCCCCGCGCGGACTGAACGCCGATGCCGCAGCATGGCCAGCCACAGGCCGAACGCGAGTAGTAGCAGCACCCAGGGGATGACCGCCACGGCGGCCGCGGTCGGCCGGTGGGGGAGGCTGATGCCCATCGCGTGCACCGCATCCGCGGCGGACACGGCCGCCAGCAGGGCCACGATCACCAGCCACGCGTAAGCCTTCGTCCACCATCCCGCTCCGCGCAGCGCGAGCGCGGCCGCCGAGGTAACCACCAGCATGGCGTCGAAGATCAGCGGATACAGCTTGGCGAGGGTGGGAGAGACCCCGGCGGCGAGCGCGATCGCGTGTATCCCCGCATAAGACAGCATGAACGCGGCCGCCGCCAGCAGGATCACGCCCGCGATCACGGCTACGAGAGCCACCAGCCGGAGCCGTGCGTAGAGATCCGTGCCGTGAGCGCCGCGAGCGGCGGCAATATTGTTCATCGGAGCCGGGTCGTTCATCGGGGCCGGTCGTCCTTCCTGGGGGGTGCCATATAACGCCGTCCGCCCATCGTCGGGACCGGAGAGCGGGGCGCCGCACGCCGGGATCGACGGGCTATGCCGCAGCGGTTTCGGCGGGCGAATGGGAGCGTCACAATGACGAACTGCCTCGCGCACCGCGCGCCCGCCCGCGCGATCTCGGCATCAAGAGAGACGATATGCCGTACTACTGGGTGGCCGGGGAGATTCCGGCCAAGCGCCGTGTCTGTTTCCGCGGACGCCTGGCGGGCCACCAGGCCGGGGAACTCAGGGGCGACGAAGGGTTTCCACTCCTGGCGCGTCATTTCCGCATCACTGACCGGCCGAGGGGCGGCTATCTTGCGCTCGGCAGGCGGCTGCTGTTCGCCAATGATGATGTCAGGATATCGGTCGTTACCGCCGGTGACACGGTGGGGCTTTACCGTAATTCCACTCGCGCCGAAACGATTTCCCCGCAGAACGGCGCGCTGTGGCTGAAGCCGGTATACAGCTGCTCGAAGTGGGCGCTGGTGATTATGTCGTGGCTGCCTGCCGCAGCGATCCCATCCTCGGCTGCCCAGTCAGCCGGCTGAGCCCGACCTAGCGGGTCGCGTCATCCCGTACCCTTTGCTGCGTGACGCTCCGCCTCTATGACACCGCCGCGCGCAGTGTGCGCGAGTTCGACCCGATCACGCCCGGGAAGGCCTCGCTGTACCTGTGTGGCGCCACGGTGCAGGCGCCCCCGCATATCGGGCACGTCAGGTCGGGAGTGAGTTTTGACATACTCGTCCGCTGGCTGAGGGCCAGCGGGTACCAGACCACGTTCTGCCGGAACGTCACCGACATCGACGACAAGATCATCCGGGTCGCCGCGGCCGAGGGAGTGCCCTGGTGGCTGGTGGCGCAGCGCAACGAGCGCGCGTTCGGCCGCGCCTATGACGCGCTCGGCTGCCTGCCGCCGGACGTGGAGCCCCGGGCGACCGGGCACGTCCCCGAGATGATCATCCTGATGCGGCGGCTGATCGAGGGTGGCCACGCATACCCGGCGGACGGCGGCGTGTACTTCGACGTCGGCTCCTACCCGGACTACGGCGCCCTGTCCGGCCAGCGACCCGAGCACATGCGGCCCGCTGACGACACAGAAACCAACGATGCCAAACGAGACCCGCGCGACTTCGCCCTCTGGAAAGGCGCGAAGCCCGGTGAGCCGGCCTGGGACACGCCGTGGGGGCCCGGACGTCCCGGCTGGCACCTGGAATGCTCGGCCATGGCCACCAAGTACCTGGGACCGGCCTTCGACATCCACGGCGGCGGCCTCGACCTGGTCTTCCCGCACCACGAGAACGAACTGGCCCAGTCCAGGGCGGCCGGCGACGGGTTCGCCCAGTACTGGATGCACAACGGCCTGGTCGGGGTGGCCGGGGAGAAGATGAGCAAGTCGCTCGGCAACTCCCTGCTGGTGGACGTGATGGTGACCCAGGTCCGTCCCGTGGAACTGCGGTACTACCTGGGTCAGGCGCACTACCGTTCGGCGATCGAGTACTCCCCGGACGCCCTCGCCGAGGCTGGCGCCGCGTACCGCAGGATCGAGGGTTTCGTCACCCGGGCCGCCGAGCTGGCGGGCCCGGCAGGCGCCGGGCCAAAAGGCGCGGCCGGAGAGCTGCCTGCTGCCGGGACCGGGGCCGGCGTGCTGCCATCCATCGCGTCGGCCGGAGCGCTGCCCGCTGCCGTGCTGCCGGAGGCCTTCTCGGCCGCGCTCGACGACGACCTCGGCGTGCCCCTGGCTCTCGCTGCCGTGCACGACGCGGTCCGTGACGGCAACAACGCGCTGGCCACGGGCGACGCTGGCCGGGCGGCCACGCGGCTGGCCGAGGCCCGGGCCATGCTGGACGTGCTCGGGCTCGACCCGATGGCCGAGCCCTGGGCGTCCCGCGGGCCGGATGACGACCTGTACTCGGTCGTCAGCGCGCTGGTCAGCGTGGCCCTGGCGGCGCGGCAGGCGGCCCGGGAACGAAGGGACTACGCCGCGGCGGACGCGATCAGGGACGAATTGCACGCGGCCGGGGTGGTCATCGAGGACACCCCGAACGGCCCCCGATGGGAGTTGAAGCAGTGAGCCGCGGCGGAGCCGGCGGCCCGGCCGGTGCAGGCCGGGGTGGCCGGACCAAGTCAGGCAAGCCCCGTCCTGGCACGGGCGGCTACGGTAAGAGGCGGCTGGAGGGCAAGGGCCCGACCCCGCCCGCACGCGAGCGGCCCGGCCACCCGGCGCAGCGCCGTGCGGCGGCGACATCCCGTGCCGGGGCCCGTGGCGGGTCCCGGGACGACGGCCAGGGTGCGGGCCGGCCGGGTGATGCTGGGAGACGTTCGGCGGGAAGGGTTTCTGAAGGCAGCGGGTACGGCGGGGCCAGGGCCTCCGGGGACCGGGCGGCCGGGCGGGCCCGCGGTGCCGGTGACGCCCCCGAGGTGGTCGCCGGGCGCAACGCGGTACTCGAATCGCTGCGCGCCCGGGTGCCGGTGACGGCCCTGTACGCGGGCCCGCGGCTGGATCCCGACGAGCGGGTCCGCGAGGTGATCCGGCTGGCGGCCGACGCGGGCATCCCGATGATCGAGGCCGGCCGGCCGGAGCTGGACCGGCTGACCGGCGGAGCGGTCCACCAGGGCCTCGCGCTGCGGATCCGCCCCTATGACTACGCTCACCCCGATGACCTGGTCGCCCGGGCCCGCGCCGCCGGGCAGGCACCGCTGATCGTGGCCCTCGACGGGGTCACCGATCCGCGGAACCTGGGCGCCATCGTGCGGTCGGTGGCGGCGTTCGGAGGGCATGGCGTGCTCATCCCGGCGCGGCGCTCGGCGCGGGTGAGCGCCGGATCGTGGAAGGCGTCCGCAGGTGCGCTGGCGCGGGTGCCGGTGGCTGAGGCGCCCAACCTGGTCCGGGCGCTCACCTCCTACCAGGAGGCCGGGCTGTTCGTGGTGGGACTCGACGCGGCGGGTCCGACCCTGATCAGCGAGCTTGAGGTCGCGGACGGGCCGCTGGTCCTCGTGATCGGCTCGGAAGGCCGCGGGCTGTCCAGGCTCGCCGCCCAGCGCTGCGACCTGCTGGCCCGGATCCCGGTCACGGCCGCGACCGAGTCGCTCAACGCGGGCGTGGCCGCCGGCATCGCCCTGCACGAGGTCGCCCGCCAGCGCGCCTCCTGATCTCGTCCCGCCATTAACGAGCCCTGTGCGGGATTGGTGTCGTCCCAACGAGCCCTATTCCGCACAGGGCTCGTTGCGGTCGGCGAAGATAGGGTCGCGTCATCGAGGGAAGCCTCCCGAGGTGAGGCACGGCCGCCTATGAGAGACGCCGTAGCGGGATTGAGGTGTGGTCGTTGGAGCGGTTGCGGATCGGGACGCTCGGCGCCGCGCGGATCACTCCCGCGGCGCTGATCAAGCCCGCGCGGCACGTTCCGGACGTGACGGTCACCGCCGTGGCCGCCCGCGATCCGGACCGGGCCCGGCAGTTCGCAGCCAAGCACGGCATCCCCGTGGTGCACGCCTCCTACGACGCGCTGATCGCCGACCCCGGCATCGACGCCATCTACAACCCGCTGCCGAATTCACTGCACGCGCCGTGGACGCTGCGCGCGATCGAGGCGGGCAAGCACGTGCTCTGTGAGAAGCCGTTCACCTCGAATGCGGCCGAGGCCGAGCGGGTCGCCGCGGCGGCCAAGGGCTCCGGGCTCGTTGTCATGGAGGCGTTCCACTACCGCTACCACCCGCTGGCCCGCCGGATGCTCGACGTGGTGGCTGGCCCTGATACCGGCCAGGTGGTGACCGGCCCTGATACCGGCCAGGTGGTGACCGGCCCGGGCACCGGCCAGGTGGTGACCGGCGCGGACGCCGTGGCCGAGCCGCGACCGGCGGCCGGCCAGGGCGCCGCTGGGGAACTGGGCGCGCTGCGGTACCTGGAGGCGTGGGTCTGCTCCCCACTGCCACGCTTCTCCGACATCCGCTATTCCTTCGACCTGGCGGGCGGGGCGACCATGGACGTCGGCTGCTATGCCATCAACTGCCTTCGGCTGCTCGGCCCCGGTGAGCCGCAGGTCGTGGAGGCCAGGGCGAAACTGCATGGCCCCTACGTGGACCGCGCGATGACGGCCTCGTTCCGGTTCCCGGGCGGCGCGACCGGCCGGATGACCGCGTCCCTGTGGTCCAGCCAGGTCCTGCGGATCAGCGTCAAGGCAGTCGGCGACCGCGGCGTGCTTCGGGTGCTGAACTTCCTCGCGCCGCAGGTCTACAACAGGCTGACGGTGAGCGCGAACGGGTACACGCGGCATGAGAGGGTCCGCGGCGAAGCCACGTACACCTACCAGTTGCGTGCCTTCGCCGCGGCCGTCCTGCGCCGCGAGCCGGTGATTACCACGCCGGACGACGCGGTGGCCACGATGACCGTCATCGACGATGTCTACCGGGCGGCGGGCCTGCCGTTGCGCGCCGAGCGCGGGTGACGCCGCCTGGCGAGCGCGGGTGACGCCGCGCGGCGGTGCCCGTGTGACGCCGCACGGGCGGTGCCCGGGCGAGGCTGTTGCGGCGGTGCGCCAGCGCCGGAGCGGCGGGCACGGCAGGCGGCCGCCTGGCGGCGGCCGCCTATGACACGCTATCGTTCGCTATGTGAACACACCGAGGGCCGCGGCGGCCGACTCCGGCGCTGCGACTGCGACTGCCGGCCCCGCCGCCGCGGCCACGGGCCCCGCCGCCGCGGCCACGGGCCCCGCCGCCAGGGCCGGGCCGCGCCGGACGGATTTCGTCCAGTCCCTCGACCGGGGGCTGGCGGTCATCCGCTGCTTCTCCTCCGAACGGCCGTCGCTGACCCTGTCGGAGGTCGCCGAGCGCACCGGGCTCACCCGCGCGGCCGCCCGAAGGTTCCTGCTCACCCTGCAGGAACTGGGCTACGTGGGCAGCACCGGCAGGCAGTTCTCGCTCCGCCCGCGGGTGCTCGCGCTCGGCTACGCATACCTGTCGTCGTTCAGCGTGGCCCAGATCGCCCAGCCGCACCTGGAGGATCTCACCGAGGAACTGCACGAGTCGTGCTCGGTGAGTGTCCTGGACGGGGACGACATCGTCTACGTGGCCCGCGCGTCAGCAAACCGGATCATGACGATCGCGCTCACCGTGGGCACCCGGCTGCCGCCCTACCCAACCTCCATGGGCCGGGTCCTGCTGGCCCACCTTCCAGATGCCGAACGTGAGGCGCTGCTGAGTCGCGCCACCCTCCGCAAGCTCACTGATCACACCATCGTCGACCTGGATCGGCTGCGGGAAGTGCTCGCCACGGTCCGCAGCCAGGGCTGGGCGGCCGTGGACCAGGAGCTTGAGGCGGGTGTCCGGTCCATCGCGGTACCCATCCGGGACAGTTCCGGCAAGGTGGTGGCGGCGATCAACGCCAGCGCACACGCGGCGCGGGTGCCGATGCGGACGCTGGAGAAGCAGTTCCTGCCCCGACTGCTTGACGCCGCGGGCCACATCGACTCGGAACTCGCCGCCCGCCTGTCGACCGGATCGGGCATGGCCCGCTAACCGGCTAGAAAGGCTGTCGGAGGAGGTGCCTTAGAATCGGCGAACCGACCGGACGTTCCGCCAGCGGGCCTGGTACTCGGCCGAGCCCAGGTGCTTCAGGCCGGCACTCCTGCCCCACACGCGGCCGATCACCACGCCGATCACCAGCATCACGAGGTACGGAATATACTTCGCATTACCGGACGCATGGGCGGTTTGTGCAACATGGGCGGCTAACAGATATCCGTGCACGGTCGTCTAGATCCTCTGATAGGGCGTCTCTGGTCAGGGCATGGGCAAAGACGCGTAAAGCACGGACATAAACATAGCAGTTCTGGGTGATCGGGTCCGCCCTAATATCCGAGTGTTGAGGGAGAATGTCATGCGGCTCACCAAGCTGGAGCATGCCTGCGTCAGGCTGGAGAAGGACGGCGCTGTCCTGGTGATCGACCCTGGCATCTGGACCGGCCCGGACGCCCTGGATGGAGCCGGGTCAGTACTGATCACGCACGAGCATTTCGACCATCTGAACGCCGACCGCCTGCGGGCCGCGCTCGCCGCCGACGCCGGCCTGCAAGTGTGGACCAACGCATCGGTAGCGGGACAGTTCGCTGAATTCTCTGGACGCGTTCATGTGATAAGCCATGGCGATACGTTCGGTACTGAAGGGTTCGATGTTGCGGTTTATGGCCAGGAACATGCGCTGTTGCACCGGGATATCCCGCTGGTGCTGAACACCGGCTTCATGATTGATGGCGAGGTTTTCCATCCGGGTGACGCGCTGACCATCCCCGAGGACGCGGCGTCGACGCTGCTGCTGCCGGTCAACGCACCATGGCTGAAGCTGTCGGACATGATCGACTACGCGCGTGCGGTGGACGCGGGTCGCGGGTATGCGATCCACGACGGGCTGCTCAACGAGCGAGGGCTGGGCGTGCTGGGCAACTGGCTCCCGCTGGCGTCGGGCCCGGGCGGCGGGAAGATCACCCGGGTGGAGCCCGGCACCGAGATCGACCTGTAGGTTATCTGGGCATTCCGGGCCGCGGCGAGCCGGCCAGCCAGTCAGCCCCCTCGCGGTAGAGCAGTTCCACCTCCGGCCCGCGCAGCCCGGGCAGGCCGAGCGCGACGGTGTAGCCGGCGTCAGCCTGCAGGTAGGCCAGGTGCCGGTAACCCTCCGGGAAGTCGGCCAGGACCTGCTGGTCGAGCGTGAGTTTCGCGGCTGGGTCGACCGGGTCGAGCCGGTCTTTCTCGTAGATCGGCTGCCGGCGGACGATGGCCCACACCTCATCGCGCTTCGCCATGAAGTCGTAGAAGCGGCCGGTGCAGGTGGCATCGGCCAGGATCCCGTGGACCGGGGCGCGTTGCTGGATGGTCATCTTGGTCTGCGCGATGGCGCGCTCCCCGCGGACCTCGCAAGTGAAGCCGCCCAAGAAGTGCAGGATGTTTACGCCCGCGTCGAATGCCTTGCGGCTGGCCCTGATGAAGTCAGTGGCAGGTCCCTGGAACCAGGTGGCCGTCATCCAGCCGTCGTCGTGCCAGAGCGTCGCGAAGGCGTCCCATCTCCCGGCGTCGCGGAACAGCGCCCAGTTCTCGACCACCCGGCGGATCCTGATTTCCTCTGCTTCGTTCTCGGTGAGCATCTGACGCGCCTCTCTGGGATGTGGGCTCTTTGGGTCATGCCCGGGTCTTGCCGCTCAAGGCTCACCCTGCCACTGCGTCGGCTATCTTCGGCTGGTGAGCAGGGTCGTCGTCCTCGGCAGCATCAACCGCGACCTCATGCTGACGGTTGACCGGCTCCCGGTCCCGGGTGAGACGGTCACGGCCAGCCGGCTGGAGGTCCTGAGCGGCGGCAAGGGGGCCAACCAGGCGGCCGCGGCCGCGGCGATCGGTGGCTCCGTCGCGCTGGCCGGCCTGGTCGGTACCGATGCGGCCGGTCCCGAGCAGGTGTCCGCGCTCGCCGCAGCCGGGGTCGACGTCAGCTTCGTCCGGGAGGACCCGCGGGCCCCGACGGGAACCGCCGTCGTCATGGTGGATGGCGCCGGGCACAACTCCATCGTCGTGGTCCCGGGGGCGAACGGCCTGCTCGACGCCGCTGGTGTGGAACGGGCCGCGCCGCTGATCGAGGGGGCGCGGGTCCTGCTGTTGCAGCTTGAGATCCCCGGCGCCGCGGTCGAGCGTGCGGTCTCGATTGCCCGCCGGGCCGGCGTGGTGACGATCCTCAACATCGCGCCGTACCGGGAGGTGCCGGCCGAGCTCTTGCGCGGTGTCGACTATCTGCTCGCCAATGAGACCGAGGCCGCTGCCTTGGTCGGGTCCGGCGTGTCAAACGTCGAGGAAGCGGCCCGGGCCGCTGAGGCCATGCGGCGGCTCGGGCCTTCCTGGGCGGTCATCACGCTCGGTGCGCAAGGCACAGTCGCCGCTGGGGACGAGGGGTGGATCCACGAGCCGGCGCTGGCTGTGGAAGTCGTCGACACGACCGGCGCGGGAGATGTGTTCGCGGGGGTGCTGGCCGTCGGCCTGGTCGAGGCGGAGCCGGTCCGTGCGGCCGTTCGGCTGGCCAGCGCCGCCGCTGGGCTGAGCGTGACCCGCTGGGGGGCGCGGGGGCTGCTGCCCGCTGACGCCCCGGCCGTCCGTGAACTGGCCCGTCGGGTGACGCCCCGGCCGTGAGGGGTCGGCAGGCCGGGGTGCCGGCCGGGGCCGTGACTGGTTGGCAGGCCCGGGGTGCCGACCGGGCCATGACGGGGTTGGCAGGCCGGGGTGCCGTCCAGCCGTGAGGGGGTTGGCAGGCCGGGTGCCGTCCAGCCGTGAGGGGGCTGGCAGGCCGGCTGCGGGCTGGGCCGTGAAGGAGCTGCTAGACCGGGTGCCTGGCGGGCGGGTGAGACCCGGCCCGCCAGGCGTCGTGAGGGTCAGATGCCTGGGCGGTCCCTTCTGCTAGGTACCCGGCCCCCGGTCAACTCGCCTGCGGCCAGTCGGCGCGTTCTGGTGGCGAGCTCTCGATTACCGCCGCTTCGTCGGTGAACTGGTCGGCTGTGAACCGGACGCGGGCGGTCTCCGCTTGCGCCCGGCGCACCTTGCGTTGCATCCGTTCCTGGGAGAACGAGATCTCCGCGGCCATGATGACCATGGTGATCCAGCAGCCCAGGATGAGGCCCATGATGATCGACGCCGCCCCTATGATGCCGATCACGGCTTGAGCTCCTGGCCGGAGTGTCCTAATCTGTGGCGGATGGCTGGACCTGCCCGTCGGGGAGGTCTGGATGATTGGGTAAGTCTGGATGTATAGTCAACGCAAGCCATGACTCCTCTTCCCGAAGTCTTCGTGGGAGGGCTGTGGTTTTTGACCGGGCCGGTGGATGCAACCACCGGCCCGGCATGATGTCCGGGTTCACAATGTCGGCCGGGTGCCGTGAAAGTGTGCGGCATGCGGGCTGTGATGCCCACAGCCGAGAAGGCGCGAAAGCTGGGCAGGGCGGGGCCCGGGCGCGCCCGCCGGTCTGCAGATCCCCCCGCCCGACCTCCATGAGGTGGCCCCCCTAACTCTTGCGGGGACGCTTGCCCGATAGTTTTATTGTTACTCGCAGTGCAAGTTTCAGTGACGCCTGCGGAAGCTATCTTCCCAAAGCCTTCACGGCATGCTGCTATGGCAGGAACGCTACGGTTGGGCAACACTGTCACCGGGTAGCTGTCCTTGATCGGGAGGAGCCGACGGGTGTCTGATTACGGCAGCCCGACTGTACGGCGGCGCCGTCTGGCGGCCGAGCTACGGCGCCTGCGTGAACGCGCCCATCTCACTGGGGACCAAGTAGCCGAGCGGCTCGGCTGGTCCCCCTCAAAGATCAGCAGATACGAGCTGGCCCGGACGGGGCTGAACCCAGCCGAGGTTGGGAAACTGCTCGATCTCTACGGCGTCGACGAACTCCAGCGCGACGAACTGCTCGCCCTCGCCCGTGAGGCCCGCCTGAAGGGATGGTGGGAGGCCTACGGGGACGCGCTCCCCGAGAACAACCTAGCGTTTATCGGCCTGGAAGCCCAAGCCAGTTCCGTGCGGGAGTGGCAGGTCGAGGTCGTTCCTGGCTTACTGCAAACGCAAAAGTATGCCAGAGAGGTCGTCCGTGGTTTTCAGCGGGTCGAGACCATCCCCCCGGGGCGGGTTGAGCGCCGTTTGCAGGCCAGGCTGGAACGTCAGCAGGTGCTCATCCGGGAGCCGCCCCTCGAACTGCATGTTGTCCTCGACGAGTCTGTTCTGCTGCGGTGCATGGGCGACAATTCGGTAATGGACGCCCAACTGCGCCGGCTCGTTGAAGTCTCGCGGCTCCCCAACGTGACGCTGCAGATCCTTCCACTGGATCTACCTCACTCGCTGAGCGTGGATTCTTTCGTACTTTTGACGTTTGGGGACGAACGGGGGGCTACGCTACACGACGTGGCCAGCGCCGAGCACCTCACGGGCGAGTTGCACCTGGAAGGCGAGGCCGACACCTACCAGTACCGATTGGCATTCGACTTCCTTGCGCAGCAGTCGCTCAACCCGGCTGAGTCACGGGAGTTGATCGCGAAGACGGTGGGGCGGGTGTGGTCCTAGGGTTGGGCAATGATGCCCCTAGGGTTGTTCCGTTTCACGGAAGATGAAGTTCTCCGGCTCAGTACACTCGGCCGCAAATCACAACGTGAGGTTTCGCCGTCCGGGTAACGGAAAAGAGACCCCGTGCGCCCAGCACGGATCTTCTCATTTCTATGGCCCGTCACCAAGCCGGAAGTCGGCTCTCACTAGCAGGATCAGCGCGAATCGAAGCGCGGCTGTTCGGTTGGCCCATGCCGTCGCTGGGGTAAGCGTGACCATCGGGGGTGCTGGCCGATGACACCCGGGCTGTGCGGGAGCAGGCGAGCCGGGTGGCGAGCGGGCTGGGGGTGAGATCTCCCGGGCCGCCAGGCGCCGTGCCTAAGATCATGAGTACCCTGCTGGTTATCTGAGAAGTCGTCGGTTACCTTGTCGACAGCCCGTTGTAGCGCTCTGCTTGCGGGACTGTGTGCCGCAGTCTCACCGGTCAACCGCTTGGTCATCGCCGGGCTCGGGGCCTACGCCTGCCTGTTGCGGCCAGCGCTGATCAGTTCCTTGCGAGGCAACCGGAGTTGCCGCCATCCTGGCATTGCAGAGCAGTTGGCTGGCGTGATAATTCGATCCCGTTAGTCATCGTTCTGGCCTGACTTTGCAACCTCAGCCAGGTTCGATGATCCTACTTAACGGAGGGGTATGCCGCTATGAATTTACGGCATGAAATCATTAAGACTAGATCCCGTCGCGGCGATCCAGGAAGAACGTTGTTCGCAGCCCTCGTCATTGCCGCCACTGTCACTGGACTAATTTTAGTAGCTCTCTCGCCTCTGGCGCTCCGTTCCCTCGCGGCACTTCGCGGATTTCGCTGGGGAGA
>DASWFT010000412.1:0-7225 GCA_036394075.1 Streptosporangiaceae bacterium | reverse complement strand
AGGTGCTCCAATGTCAGGCGCAGGCCGGCGTTGTAGGCGGCCATGGACTGCGTCCCTTCCGCCACCCTCGCGCGCTTGCGCCAGTAGTCGCCGGACGACGCGAAGGATGACCCTGAGGCCGGACCGGGCTCAGCGGTATCCAGGAAGGGTGCGGGCTCCGCGGCCGGGACGAGACGAGGCAGGATGGCACATCCCGCGGCCGCCACGACGATCACCACCACCGCCATGGCGGCGGGCCCGGCCAGGGCGTAGCCCGCCGCGCCCGCTGCGGCCGCCAGCCCGGCCGCGATGGTGAGCTCCGGGACGGCGAAGAGCCACTCCCAGGTGCCCGGCCGACCCTGGCTGACCGTGGGAGCTGACTGGCCGGTCATCGGCGGTCACCCGTCCCGGCCTGGGGCTGCACCAGGTCATCGGCCAGCTCGCGCAGCGCTTCTCGGGCCGCGTCACGCTGCTCCGTGCCCAGCTGGTGGCTGGAGAACCGTGCCTCATAGAAGAGCCCGGTCAGCCGGGCTGCGGCCGAGCCGCGGACCAGGCCGGCGCGGGCTGCCCGGGCCAGGAGCTCATCAGGGGTGTCGGCTGCGTCCCGCACCGCGCCCGCACGGCCCAGGCTCTGTTCCATGGACAGGTAGCAGGCGATGATCGCGGCCCGGGCCTCGCCGAAGGCGCGCAGCGCGCTGCTGCCGGACTCGACGGCGTCGCGCAACCCAGCTCGCTGGGCGTCGGCATCAGGCACCACCTCCGGATAGCTGGCGGCGGCTGCGGCGGAGGCCTGCCGCCGCCGCAGCAGGACAGCGCAGGCCGCGGTCCCGGTGATCAGGGCGATGATGAGCAGGGCGTAGAGCACTCCTGACAGGGGAATGTGGATGGCCACCGACCCGTGCGGCGCCGGGCGGGCCGAGGGCAACCGGGGCCGTAACGTGGGCCGGGAACCGCCGGGCAACCTCTGCAGGCGGGGATGGGTCCGCAGCGGTGCAGCGACCAGCAGGGTCAAGGGGATCACGATGAGGCCGGTGATCAGCACAGGCCGCAGCACGATGCGCAGCCGCGCGGCCAGCACGGCCTCGGCGGGGGCCCTGCGGCCCCTGATGAGCAGCGCGACGAGCAGCCCGGCGAGGACCGCCTCGAGCATCACCCCGACGACGATGCCATCACCCTGATAGGGACCGGCCTGGTCGTGCAGCCGGATGTGGCCCCGCAGGCCGGCCAGCACCAGGGCCATCAGCAGGGCGGCCAGCACGATCCGGGTCGCCCGGGCCTGCCCCGCAGCGCCGACGGAGCCTGCAGGCCCCGGCCGAGCGCCCGCTTGCTCCCTGCCGGTCATGAGGTCCGCTCCTTCAGCCGGGCGTGGCTAGGCCGGCCTGGTAGGCGAGGATGACCAGGTGGACGCGGTCGCGGGCGCTGAGCTTGGTGAGCAGGTGGCCCACGTGCGTCTTGGTGGTGGCCGGGCTGATGCTCAGCTCGGTGGCGATCTCGGCGTTGGACAGGCCGCTGGCGATCAGCCCGAGGACCTCCCGCTCGCGCGCCGTGATGGCGCGCAGGTCGGGCTGCCCGGGCCGGGCGGGCGCCGCCGTCATGGGCTTGCGGGCGAACTCCTCGACCAGGCGCCGGGTGACGCTCGGGGCGAGCAGCGCGTCGCCATCGGCGATCACCCGGATGGCGGTGAGGAGTTCACTCGGCAGCGTGCTCTTGAGCAGGAAGCCACTGGCCCCGGCGCGCAACGCTGAGTAGACGTACTCATCCAGGTCGAAAGTGGTGAGGATGAGCACGCGCACGCCAGCGGTCGCGGCTGATCCAGTGATCCGGCGGGTGGCCTCGATGCCGTCCATGACCGGCATGCGGACGTCCATGAGGACGACGTCGGGCTGGGTGCGGCGGGCCTCCTCCACGGCATCGGCCCCGGTGCTGGCCTCGCCTACCACCGAGAATCCGGGCGTGGCCGCGACGATGCCGCGGAACCCCGCACGGACCAGGGCCTGGTCGTCGGCGACCACCACCCGGAGCGTCACGGCGCGCCGCTGGCGAGCGGAAGGCGCGCGGTCACCATGAATCCCTCATCCGGCAACAGCGCCGCACTGAACTCACCCCCGCACAGGCTGACCCGTTCCCGCATGCCGACGATGCCATGGCCCGCGCTCATGATCAGCGGAGCACCGTTGCGGCCGCTGGCCCCGGCCCGCGCGCGGGCGCACGGACCCGGATCGGTGATCTCGACCGACAGGTCATCGGTGCCGTAGCCGATGACGACATGGCAGGTGCTCGCCCCGGAATGCTTGACCACGTTGGTCAGCGCCTCCTGCACGATGCGGTACGCCGATAGGTCGATCCCGGCCGGGACGTCCCGCACCGCACCGGTCCGCTCGACTGCCACCTCAACGCCGGCCCCGGCGGTCCTCGCCACCAGCCGGTCCAGGTCAGCCAGCCCGGGGGCCGGCGCAAGCGGAGCCCCGGTGCCCGACCGGCCGTCCCCCGCCGCCTTGACATCGGGTCGGCGGGTGCCGCCGCCTGCCGCGCCGATGTCATCACCAGACCGGCCAGACCGGCCAGACCGGCCCGACTGGCTAGACCGGCTAGACCGGCTAGACCGGCCTGCCGGGCCGCCGTCGCTGGCGTCCCCGCCCCGCTCCGCCGCCTGGCGCAGGACGCCAAGGAGCCGCTGCATGTCGCTCAGCGCCTCACGGCTCACCGTCTGGATGGCGCCCAGCGCGGCCCGTGCCTCGCCAGGCTGGCTGTCGAAGACGTATTCGCCGAAGCCGGCCTGGACCGCTACCACGGTCATGCTGTGCGCTACCACGTCGTGCAACTCCCTCGCGATCCGGAGCCGCTCCTCGGTGACCGCCGTGCTGGCGGCCTGGTCCCACAGGTGCGCCGCATAGGCCCGCCGCTGCCGTACCGCATAACCGACCATCCAGGAGATGATCATCACCAGCCCGGCGACGACCAAGTTGCCCGCGCCCTCCCCGGCGCGCTGCCAGACCAGGCCCTGGACCGCCAGCACCGCGAGCACGGCGGCGAGCGCGGCAATCCCGGCCGCGCGCCGGTAGGTGGCGGCCACCAGGTAAAGCACCGCCACCAGCGGGACGAACGCGCCCCGGATGAGCTGGCCGTCGGCGAACAGGAAAACGACGCAGGCCAGCAGGAGAAGGCCGAGCGCACGCACCGGGTTGCGGCGCCTGATGGCGACCGGGATGGCCAGGCAGATCGCCAGCACCGGAGGCAGCCACAGCTTCGCGTGCCAGCCCTGGAACGGGAACGTATAGATACCGGTGCCGGTGTCCAGGAGCCCGAACGTGATTATTACGCACCAGACTGCCAGTGAGTAGTCCAGCGCGACCCAGTGACCTGGCCGGATCCGCATGGTCAGGGGCGGCCCGTGGGCAGTCGGCGGCTGGCGGGGCCGGGCGGGCATCGCGCGTGACGCCACGGGCGCTGTGCGGGACTCTGCGCTCACGTGGTCACGGTAACCCGCCCGGACCGTGCCTGCGTCATCCCCGGGTCGTAGGATCCGGGGCGGACCGCGGGTCGCGGCGGAGGCCAAATGGTGCTCAGGAGGGACTGGAAAGCAGTCCTCAGGGATGATGACGGCGGCCCGGCCGACCGGGATCCTTGGATGACTCCACAGGAAGGCGAGGCCAGAATACCGTGACCGCTCGACTACCGTTGCGCTCCGGGCCGGCGCCCGGAGTGCCGGACTCCACCGCCGTCATCGAGGCGGCGGCGCTCACCAAGCGGTATCCGGCCGGGGTGACCGCACTGGACGGCCTGACCGTGACCGTCGGGCCCGGCATCACCGGGCTGGTCGGCGCGAACGGCGCCGGCAAGTCCACGTTAATAAAGATCCTGCTCGGCCTACTGCCCGTCACCAGCGGGCGGGCGGCCGTGCTCGGCCATGACTGCGCCAGTGATGGGGAGCAGATCAGGATGCTGACCGGCTACATGCCGGAACATGACTGCCTTCCGCCGGATGTCACCGCGACCGAGTTCGTCACGCACCTCGGCCGGATGTCCGGGCTGCCGCCGACCGCGGCCAAGGAGCGGGCCGCCGAGTCGCTGCGCCATGTCGGCTTGTACGAGGAGCGCTACCGGCAGATCGGCACCTACTCGACCGGCATGAAACAGCGGGTGAAGCTGGCCCAGGCCCTGGTCGGGGACCCGCGGCTGATGCTGCTCGACGAGCCGACCATCGGGCTCGATCCGGCCGGGCGGTCCTCGATGCTCGACCTGATCAGCCGGATCGGCGCGGAGTTCGGTATTTCCATCGTCGTGTCCTCGCACCTGCTCGGGGAGATCGAGCAGATCTGCGACCACCTGGTGGCCATTGACGGGGGCCGGCTGCTCCGCTCCGACAGCATGACCAGCTTCACCCAGGTGAGCCAGGTGCTGCTGATCGAGGTCGATGAGGGCATCGGGGAGCTGCAGGCGGAACTCGCCGAGCGGGGGCTGCGACCGCAGCGCAGCGACCGGGCGCTGCTCGTCCAGATCGAGACGGACGCCACCTACGACGCGGTCCGTGACGCGATCGCGGACCTCGGCCTGCCGCTGAACCGCCTGGAACAGCGCAGGCGCCACGTGGAAGAGCTCTTCCACGACAACGGGAACGAGGGAGGAGGCACGCCGTGACCGCTGACACTGGTACCGCGGGGGCCGGCCACGGTGGCGTCATCCACGACATCGGCTACCGGCGCTACGAGGGCCCGCGGCTGGGCCGCGCGGCGATCATCAGAGCACTCTGCTGGCACAGCCTGCGGTCCGCCTTCGGCATCGGCCGCGGCGCCAAGGCCAAGATCGTGCCGGTCATCACCTTCGTCATCATGTGCTTGCCCGCGGTGGCCAACGCGGTGGGGGTGGCCCAGGGCAACCCGCGCTCGATCCCTTACGACACGTACATTTTCCAGCTGCGGGTCATCGTAATGATCATCTTCGTCGCCGCCCTGGCCCCCGAGCTTGTCTCCCGCGACCTGCGCAGCCACGTCCTGCCGCTGTATTTCTCACGGCCGCTGCGCCGCCTGGACTACCCGTTCGCGAAGCTGGCCGCGTTCATCCTGGCCTGCCTGGCGATGATCGAGATTCCGCTGCTGTTCCTCTACCTGGGTACGATCACCCAGGCGCACGGTGGCTCCGCCATCTGGCACGAGACGAAGGCGCTCATCCCTGGCCTGCTGGTCGGTCTCATGTGGGCCGTGTTGCTGGCCGCCATCGGGCTCTTCCTCGCCTCGCTGAGCGGACGCCGCGCCTATTCAACGGGCGCTATCGCCATCTTCTTCTTCCTGACCTGGATTCTCGCCGGGATCCTGGACAAAGTGAGCACCGGCGGCCAGGGCCACCCGTTCCGGGGCGTGGGCGGGCAAGCGGCTACGACCGGGGCGCAGCTATCTGGCCTGGCCAGCCCGTTCACCGTGCTGGACGGCGTGCGGCAGTGGCTCGGCGGCACCTCGCCGGGACCGATACCCCCGCCGGGTAACTACGGGCCCCTCTACGGGGCGATGCTGCTCCTGCTCCTGGCCGCAGCGCTGACCGGGCTGGCGGTCCGGTACCGGAAAGCAGGTGTCGCGTGAGCGAGCCGAAGGGGCGCGGCGCCGCCTGGACTGACGCGCCAAAGGGGCGCGGTGCCGCCTGGACTGAGGAGCGAGGAACGAGCGACGAGGGAAGGCGGCGCCTCAAAAGCGCCCCGGAGGCGCATAGCAAGCAGGGCACGAGCGACGAGGGACGAGGGAAGGCGGCGCAGTGAAGCGGGAATGGGGAGGCGGGCGGGGCCCCGGAGGCGAGCGGGGAGACACGGCATGAGCGCGATCGAGTTGCGGAACGTTTCGCGGTGGTATGGCAACGTCGTCGCGATCAACGACATAACGATGACCATCAGCCAAGGTGTCACCGGCCTGCTTGGCCCCAACGGTGCTGGGAAATCCACCCTGCTGCACCTGATCGCCGGGTTCCTGGAGCCGTCCAGGGGCGAACTGACCGTCGGCGGAGCGGCGAGCTGGCGGAACCCGGACATCTACCGGGTTCTCGGCCTGGTGCCGGAGCGGGATTCCGTCTACGCGTTCCTGACCGGCCAGGAGTTCGTCCGGGCCACCGCCCGGCTGCACAAGCTGCCTGACCCCGACGCGGCCGCGCAGCGCGCCATCGGGATCGTGGAGATGACCGGCGCGCAGGACCGGAGGATCTCGACCTACTCCAAGGGCATGCGCCAGCGGATCAAGGTGGCCGCGGCCCTGGTGCACGATCCGCAGGTGATCCTGCTGGACGAGCCGTTCAACGGGATGGACCCGCGGCAGCGCCTGCACATGATGGACCTGCTCGAGGGGCTCGCCGACCAGGGCCGCACCATCCTGTTCAGCTCGCACATCCTGGAGGAGGTGGAACGGCTGTCCGGCACCATCCAGGTGATCGTGTCCGGGCGGCTGGCCGCGTCCGGCGACTTCCGGGCCATCAGGCGGCTGATGACGAGCCGGCCACACGTTTTCCTCGTCCGCACCTCGGATGACCGGCGGCTCGGTGCCACCCTGATCGGCCGTCCCGCGGTGACCGGGGTGGAGGTGACCGGCCGGGGCCTGCAGGTGCGGGCGTCCGACTACGGTGCCTTCAGCCGGGAGCTCGCCACGCTCACCCGGCAAGAGGGCATCCGGCTCCGCGAACTGCTGCCCGAGGATGAATCGCTGGAGAGCGTGTTCGCCTACCTCGTGGAGTCCTGACGGGGCCCGGCCCGCTGTCTGCCTAGAACCCAGGAAAGAGACGATTGTGATGTTTGGTGTGCAGAGCAGGGTCGTCGCGTCGATCACGCTGCGCGCGACGATGGGCCGCAAGCGGGTATTCCTGTTCGCGATCCCGCCGCTGATCCTGGTGCTGGTCACCGTCCTGCTGAAGCTTGCACACCCACCGGCGACGGACTGGCCGAGCCACATACTGGGCGACTTCGGCTTCTCCGTGGTGCTCCCGCTCACCGCGCTGATCATCGGCACCAGCGTGCTCGGGGCGGAGATCGACGACGGCAGCGTCATTCACCTGCTCGCCACGCCGGTGCGCCGCTCGACGGTGATCGTGAGCAAGTTCGTGGTGGCGGCCTTCCTGACGATGATCTTCGTTGCGATACCCGAGCTGATCGCGGGACTGATCGCCACCGGGGGCGCCACCAAGCTAGCTGTCGGCCTGTTCGTCGGCGCGCTGGTCGGGTCGGTGATCTACAACGCGGTCTTCGTCATGATTTCCGTCCTCACCACGCGGGCGATCG
>DASWFT010000411.1:0-11001 GCA_036394075.1 Streptosporangiaceae bacterium | reverse complement strand
CCTGCTGCACCGGTGTTTGCCGCACAGTCGCCGGAGGGCGCCTCGCGGCGTTGTCGTCGTCGCCAATAGCTCCGCTCATGCCTATCCGCTTCTGTCAGGGGATCGTCGTAGTGCACGGCCAGGCCGCGCCCAACCTGGGCGCTCCCGTCGTCGGCCACCCTGTGAGCATGGCCTTTGCCGGCGCGGTGGGCCGGCCTGAGCAACCGGATAAGCATGAGCTCCGCTATTGGCTCCTCCTCCGCCTTGCGATCCATCCCTCCGGACGGCCGCTCGCGATGGCCAAGATCCACGGGACACGCCTGGTGGCGTCAGCCCGGTCAGCTCTTCGTCGCCTTGTTCAGGAACAGGTGGCCGATCGCCGTCGGGTAGACGCCGTTCACAGTCTTCGCCCAGGCCGACAGGTAGTTGTAGAAGTACCCGTAGATGATCGGTGTCTCGTTCAGCAGCAGGGTCTGGATCTGCCCGGCGATCTGGCGCTGGGTGGAGAGGTCGACGGTGCTGACGTACTTCTGGGCAAGCTTGTCGTACTGGGGATTGGCGAAGTGCGCCGCGTTCCACGGGCCGGCGCCCGTCTTGGCGTTGATCGTCTGAAGGGGTGCGGTGAGGAACACGTTGGGCACGCTGCGGTGCCCGTAGTCGACCAGGCTCATGGTGGCGTCCAGCCAGTCGGAGTTTCCGAACGTGGCCTTGCCGTAGTACGCCGATGAACTCTCCATCTTCACGCTGATGTTGACCCCGGCAGCTTTCGCCGACTGCGCCACGATCTGGGCGTACTCGCTGATCTCCTGGACGTCATTGCCAATGAGCTGCGTCGAGAACCCCGACGGGTGCCCGGCCGCCGAGAGCAGCGACTTGGCCTTGGCGACGTTCTGCGCGCGCTGCGCGATGCTGGTGTCGGTGGACGGGTAGACCGGGGCGAAGGGGCTGTCATTGCCCAGGTCGGCGAAGCCCTTGAACAGCGCCTTGACGATGTCCGGGCGGTTCAGGGTGAGGGCGATCGCCTGGCGCACCCTCGGGTCGGTGAACGGCGCCTGGTCACAGCGCATCGACAGCTCGCGGTGGGCGCTCGACTTCAGCTTGCTGACGGTGTACGCACCGGACAGGAGCTGCTCGCCGCCGGTCACTGAGAACTGCCCGACCACGTCCACCGTTCCGCCGGTGAGGGCGAGGACCTGCGGCGTCTGGGTGTCGTAGAAGGTGAACTCGGTGGCGGCGGGCAGGGCCTTGGTGCCCCAGTACTGCTCGTTGCGGGTGAACGAGGCGCTGACCTTCGGCGTGTAGGTCTTCAGCACGAACGGCCCGGTGCCGACGAACGTGGATTGCCATTTCGCCGGGTCGGAGTTGTTCGGCAGAATGATCATGTTGTAGTTGTCCGACGAGGTCAGATACGGGAAGTTCCCGTTGGGTGCTTCCAGGTGGAAGGCCACGGTGAAGTTGTCGACCTTGGTCACGCCGGACGGGATCAGCACGCCGGCGAAGGCGGACAGCGCGCTTGACCCGCTCTTCGGGTTCGTCTGGAGCTTGTAGGTGTACACGACGTCGTCGGCGGTGAGCGGGCTGCCGTTATGGAACTTGACGCCTTGGCGGATCTTGAAGGTCCACACGTCGGCGGTCGAGTTGGCCGACCAGCTTTCGGCCAGCACCGGCTGCAGGGTCAGGTGCTGGTCGGACAGGCACAGGTACTCGCCGGTCTGGGCGAGCATGTCCAGTCCCCCCTGATCGGCGACGGTCACCGGGTTGATCGCTCCCGAGGGCACGATGATGGCCGCCTTGATGGTGGCACCGGCCTTACCCGCGGCTGTGCCTGTCGAGGACGACGACGACGGGCTGCCCGAACTTCCGCAAGCGGCGAGGACGCCGCCCAGTACGGGAACCGAAATCCCGACGACCGCGCCCCGCCGCAGGAAATCCCGCCGGGAGATTCTGCCTGCGACGAATTCGTCGATGACGTGATTCCCGATATCTCCTTGGCTCTCGCGCAGGCGGCTGAGCCGATTACGATCAACGTTCACTTGGTGTCCTCCTCAGAACCTCTGCGGTGTCGCATACGCGGTCGCGAGGGCCAATTCGAAAAAAACTAAGCCCCCTAACGGGCTTTGTCACGGCGCCTGTCCGTTGCTCTGCAGTGTTCGCAGTTGATCGATGGGTATGTGGCAGCTCATGAGGTGGCCAGGGGCGACCTCAGCCAGCGGGGGCTCGGTCGACTCGCACACGCCGCTCGTCAGCTTGCGCGGGCAGCGCGTGTGGAAGACGCAGCCACTGGGCGGATTGGCCGCGGACGGGATCTCTCCCTTCAGCCGGATCCGGGTGGGGCGCTGCCCATCGATGCTCGGCACGGCGGACAGCAGCGCCTCTGTGTACGGGTGGTGCGGGCCGGCGAAGACCGTCTCGGCCGGGCCGACCTCCATCACCCGGCCGAGGTAGAGCACGGCGATACGGTCGGCCAGGTACCGCACGACGCCGAGGTCGTGCGAGATGAACAGGTAGGTCACCTTCTCCTTGGCCTGGAGGTCGGCCAGCAGGTTGAGGATCGCCGCCTGCACCGACACGTCGAGGGCCGAGGTGGGCTCGTCGCAGACGACCAGGCGGGGCCCGGAGCCGAACGCGCGGGCGATCGCCACCCGCTGCTTGAGCCCGCCGGACAGCTGGTTCGGGCGCAGGCTCAGGTGACGCTCCTCCATCCGGACGGACCGGATCAGGTCGGCGACCCGCTCCCGGAGTCGCTGGCCGGACAGGCCGGCCAGCCTGGAGAGGGGACGGCTGATCAGGCGCCGCACCGTGTGGCGCCGGTTGAGCGCCGAGTCGGGGTTCTGGAACACGATCTGGATCGACTTGAGCTGATCACGTGACCGGCGCCGCAGGTCGGCCGGGAGAGGCTGATCATCGAGTTCGACGCTGGCACCCTGGTCGGGCGGGGTCAGGCCAAGGAGCACCCGCGCCAGCGTCGTCTTCCCGCTGCCGGACTCGCCGACGAGCCCCAGCGTTTCCCCGCGCATCAGGTCGAGATTGACCCCGGCCAGCGCATGGATCGCCCCGCCGCGGGCGGGGAAGGTCTTCGACACGTTCACCAGCCGTGCTATCGGCTCGGCCGTCTCCTCGGGCGTCGGCAGAGAAAGATCTACCGGTGTGCTCCTCGGGAGATCCGGCGCGATCTCGTGCCGGTAGCAGCGCGAGGTGTGCGCCGGGTTGATCTGGAAGGACGGCGGCGCCGCCTCCCGGCAGCGGTCCTGCACGATCGAGCAGCGCGGCGCGAACACGCACCCGGTGATGGAGTGGCCGGCCGGCGGCAGGAAGCCGGGGATCGTGTCGAGCCGGCCGTGGTCCTTGCGCTGGCCGCGGCGGGGTATGCAGCGCAGCAGCCCGACGGTGTAGGGGTGGCGGGGCTGGTCGAACACCTCGCGGGCCGGGCCCTCCTCGATGAGTTCCCCGGCGTACAGGACGCCCACCCGGTCGCACATCTTGGCGATGACGGCCAGGTTGTGACTGATGAACAGGACTGAGGTATCAAATTCTTCACGCAACGCCGTAACGAGATCGAGCACTTCCGCCTCGACGGTCGCGTCCAGCGCCGTGGTGGGCTCGTCGAGGATGAGCAGCGAGGGCTCCGCGGCCAGCGCCATGGCGATGACGGCGCGCTGCGCCATCCCCCCCGACAGCTGGTGCGGGTAGCGGTCCATGACCTGCGCCGGGTCGGCGATCTGGACCTTGCGGAGGATGGCCTCGGCACGCTCCAGTGACTCATGACGGCCCGCGCCCGCGATCTCGTACACCTCCGCGACCTGGTGGCCGACCCTGATCGACGGATTCAGGGCGCGTCCCGGCTCCTGGTACACCATCGAGACCGTGCGGGCCCTCAGTTCGCGCAGCGCGCCCGCGCCCAGGGACAGCAGGTCCTGGCCGTTGATGGTGATCGCCCCCGCGCTCACCCGGCCGTTGCGCGGCAGGTACCTGGTCAGCGCCAGCGCCACGGTGGACTTCCCCGATCCGGATTCCCCGACGAGACCGTAGGACTCGCGGCTCCCGATGCGGAAGGAGACGTCCCGCAGCGCCAGGCGGTCCCGGCCGCGGACCCGGTACGTGACGTCCATGTGCTCGACCTGGACCGTCGGCCCGGCCTCACCCCGTCCGGCCGGGGGGCCGGGCCCGATCGGCGCGTCCGTGGTGGTCATGAGGCCAGCACCTGCTCGATCGAGTCGGTGACCAGGTTGATGGCGATCACGAGCGAGGCGATGGCCAGCGCCGGGAACAGCGTCATCCACCAGTAACCGGCGCCGAGCGTCACGTAGTTGTGGGCGATGTCCGATCCCCAGTCGGGGGTAGGAGGCTGGACCCCGAAGCCCAGGAACGAAAGCGTGGCGACAGCGAAGATGGCGTAACCCAGCCGCACCGTGAACTCGACCAGGATCGTCGGCACCACGTTTGGCAGGATCTCGACGAACATGATGTCCGGCGCCCCCTCGCCGAGCAGCCGAGCCGAGGACAGGTAGTCGAGCTGACTCTCGACGAGCACCGCGGAGCGGACTGTCCGGGCGATCAGCGGAGTGAAGACGAAGCCGATGACGAGGGTGATGGTCAGCGGGGATGGGCCGAGGGCCACGACGAAGAGGAAAGCGACAATAACGACAGGCAGTGCTAGGACCGCCTCAACGATCCGGCTGACCAGAATGTCGGTCACGCCGCCCAGATAGCCCATGATCAGGCCGAGCGCCGTGCCGAGCACGGTGCCGATTACGGCGGCAAATGAGCTGATCAGCAGGATGTCCCGGACGCCGACGATGACCCGGGAGAAAACGTCCCGGCCTAGCTGGTCGGTGCCGAACCAGTGTGCTCCCGACGGCGCGTTGTTGGTCGCGAGCAGCTGCTGAGCAAGTGGATCATGCGGGGCGATAGCGCCGCCGAACGCCGCGCAGGCGACCCAGAACAGCAGGATCGCCGCACCGGCCAGAAATGTCGGCCTGCGCAGTAGCAGCCGCCAAGGTGTCAGGTCGCCGGAGCGTTCCGCGCGAGCGACCGCCACCCCGGCGGCCGGGGGCGCCGCGATGTTGGTCATCCGGAGATCCCGAGTCGCAGCCGCGGGTTGAGCACCGTGTAGAGCACGTCCGCGATGAGCGTGGCGACCAGGTACACGACGCCGATAATGAGCACGCCGGCCTCCAGCATCGGGAAGTCCTTGGCCAGTGCGGCCTTGTAGATGAGGTTCCCGATGCCCTGATAGTTGAAGAGGGTCTCCACCACGACGAGCCCCCCGATCAGATAGCCGGTCTGGGTGGCGATGACAGTGATCGTCGGGAGTAGCGCGTTGCGCAGCACGTGCCGCCTGATCACCACCGATCGCTTCAGGCCCTTCAGGGTCGCGGTGCGCGCATAGTCGGAGTCGAGCGCCTCGATTGTTCCCGCCCTCGCCATCCGGGCAATGTAGCCGAATAGCACGAATACGAGCGGGATCACGGGCAGGATCAGGTGATCGAGCTGGCTCGCCACGGATGCCCCCGTCCCGGCCGAGGCGGAAACCGGCAGCACCTTCAGCCAGACTCCGAAGATGACGATGACGACGATCCCGGACACGAACTCGGGCACCGTCGCCGCCGACAACCCGGTCACCGAGATGATCCGGTCGGTGCCCCGGCCGACCGTCAGTGCCGCTACGACCCCGCCGAAGATGCCGAGCGGCACCACCACGATGAAGGCCAGCGCGGCCAGCTTGAGCGAGTTGACGAGAGCGGCCCCGAGGAACGGCCGGACCGGCGCCCGGAACTGGTAGGACTGGCCGAAATCGCCGCGGACCAGCCCGGAGAGCCAGCTCCAGTACTGGGTCAGCAAGGGCCGGTCGACGCCGAGCTGATGGTCGAGAGCCCGCACCGAGCTCTGGGCGGCCAGGTTGCCCAGGATCGCCCGGCCGGGATCCCCGGGGAGCACCTGCCCGGCGAAGAACACGATCAGGCTGAGGATCCACAGCGTCACAAGCGCCAACGCCAAGCGCTTCAGGAAGTACGTCGCCACCCGTGGCCCCTCTGACGACTTCGGAACGTCGCTCGGAATATCTGGGCTGGGGGAAGCCTAGTTTCCTACCTCGGGAGTCGCAATAAAAGATCGTTTTCCGTTGCCGGATCGCGACACAGGGTGCCGCGTCGCTGCGCCCTGGCTGGCTCGACGGCCGGTGGGCGATCCTCCTCGCCACGCCCTGACGCGACCAGGGATGATGAACCGGTAGCGGCGGGCACGCCGTCGCGTCAGGCAACCGACTCAACGAGGAGCCGTCATGGCTGCCGAGCACACCGCTGGTCCGACACCCGCGGGGCCGCGCCCGGTGCGTGCGCCGCGGGGTACCGCGCTGTCCTGCAAGGGCTGGCCGCAGGAGGCAGCCATGCGGATGCTGATGAACAACCTGGATCCCGAGGTGGCCGAGCACCCGGACCAGCTCATCGTGTACGGGGGCTCCGGACGGGCGGCGCGCAGCTGGAGTGCCTTCGACGCGATCGTGCGCACGCTCCAGGACCTGGAGCCCGACGAGACCCTGCTGGTCCAGTCGGGCAAACCGGTAGGCGTGCTGCGCACCCATGAATGGGCGCCCCGGGTCCTCATCGCCAACTCCCTGCTCGTGCCCCAGTGGGCCACCTGGGATGAGTTCCGGCGGCTGGAGTCGCTGGGCCTGACCATGTTCGGCCAGATGACCGCGGGCTCCTGGATCTACATCGGCACCCAGGGCATCTTGCAGGGCACCTACGAGACGTTCGCCGCCGTGGCGGCGAAACGGTTCGGCGGCTCGCTGGCTGGCACCATCACGCTGACTGCCGGGCTGGGCGGGATGGGCGGCGCGCAGCCCCTCGCGGTGACGATGAACGGCGGGGTGGCGATATGCATCGACTGCGACCCGACACGGATCGCCCGGCGCATGGAGTATGGGTACCTTGACGCGGCGGCCGACAGCACCGACGACGCGCTGCGGCGCGCGATCGCCGCCCGGGACGCAAACGCGCCGCTGTCTATCGGCCTGCTGGGCAACGCGGCCGAGGTGCTGCCCCGGATGCTCGCCATGGGTGCGCCCATTGACATCGTCACCGACCAGACGTCGGCTCATGATCCGCTCACCTACCTGCCCCGGGGTGTCCCGTTCGAGGACATGGCCGCGCTGCGGGCCGAGGACCCGGCTGGCTTCACCGCGCGGGCGCGGGAGTCGATGGCCGCGCACGTCGAGGCGATGGTGGGCTTCATGGACGCGGGCGCGGAGGTCTTCGACTACGGCAACTCGATCCGCGGCGAGGCGGAACTGGCCGGCTACCAGCGCGCCTTCGCCTTCCCCGGCTTCGTGCCCGCTTACATCCGGCCGCTGTTCTGTGAGGGCAGGGGCCCGTTCCGGTGGGCCGCGCTGTCCGGCGACCCAGCGGACATCGCCGTCACGGACGCTGCGATTCTCGACCTTTTCCCGGGCAACGAGCCGCTGGCCCGCTGGATCAGGATGGCCCAGCAGAAAGTCCACTTCCAGGGCCTCCCGGCCAGGATCTGCTGGCTCGGGTACGGCGAGCGGCACCTCGCGGGCCTGCGGTTCAACGACCTCGTCGCGCGCGGGGAGGTGCAGGCGCCGATCGTGCTCGGCCGTGACCACCTAGACTGCGGCTCGGTCGCCTCGCCGTACCGGGAGACCGAGGCGATGGCCGACGGCTCGGACGCCATCGCCGACTGGCCCATCCTGAACGCCCTCGTCAACACGGCCTCGGGCGCGTCGTGGGTGAGTGTTCACCATGGCGGCGGGGTGGGCATCGGCCGGTCTATCCACGCCGGCCAGGTGTGCGTCGCCGACGGCACACCGCTGGCCGCGCAGAAACTGGAACGGGTGCTCACCAACGACCCGGCCACAGGCGTGATCCGGCACGTGGACGCGGGATACGAGGAGGCGGTCACCGTGGCCGAGGAGCGCGGCGTCCGCGTCCCGATGCGCGGAGCATGAGCGAGCCGGAGGGGCGCGGTGCTGCCTGGACTGAGGAGCGCGTGAGCGAGCCGCCGGGGCGCGGTGTCGCCTGGACTGAGGAGCGAGGAACGAGCGACGAGGGAAGGCGGCGCAGTGAAGGGGGAATGGGGACGCGGGCGGGGCCCCGCAGGCGAGCGGGAGACACCGCATGAGCTTCACCGGGCTGTGGGACACGCTCCTGCCGATCGGGCGCGACTACTCGACCGGGGGTTACCGACGGTTCGCCTGGACGGCCGAGGACGAGCAATGCCGGGCCTGGTTCACACATTCAGCAGCTGAACGTAACCTCCGCACGCACTGTGACCGTAATGGCAACCTCTGGGCATGGTGGGACTCGCCAGAGGCTCCGGACGGCGCAGCCGCCGTGGTGACAGGCAGTCATCTTGACTCGGTGCCGGACGGGGGCGCGTTCGACGGGCCGCTTGGGGTCGTGTCGGCGTTCGCCTCCATTGACCTGCTCCGGGAGCGGGGCTTCACGCCGGCCCGGCCGGTCGCGGTGGCGGTGTTCCGCGAGGAGGAGGGCGCCAGGTTCGGCGTCGCCTGCCTGGGCAGCAGGCTGCTTACCGGGGCGATCACCCCGGACGCGGCCCGCGCCCTGCGCGACGTCAACGGGATCAGCCTGGCCGAGGCGATGGCGACAGCCGGGCACGACCCTGACGGGATCGGCCACGACGAGGATCTTCTCGCCAGCATTGGCGCCTACGTGGAGTTGCACATCGAGCAGGGCCGCGCGCTGGCCGACTTGGACGCGACGGTCGGGATCGCCGAGGGCATCTGGCCGCACGGCCGGTGGCGGCTCGACTTCACCGGGCGGGCTGATCACGCTGGCACGGCCGCGCTCGCCGATCGGCACGACCCGATGCTCCCGTATGCTGCCGCGGCGCTGGCCGCGCGGCAGGCGGCAGCGGCGAACGGGACTCTCGCCACGTTCGGGAAGGTGATCGCCGAGCCCGGCGCCGCCAACGCCATCTGCTCCACGGTCACCGCCTGGCTGGACGCCCGTGGCTCGCAGGAGACGGCGCTGCGCGCCACCGTCGATGAGGTGCTGGCCGCGGCGCAGCGGGCGGCCGGCCTGAATGGGGTGACGGTCGCCGTCCGGCCGGAATCGATCACGCCGCCGGTCACCTTCGACGTCGGCCTGCGCGAGAGGGTGGCCGCCTCGCTCAGTGCACGCGGCATCACGGCTCCGGTGCTGCCGACCGGGGCGGGCCACGACGCGGGGGTGCTGTCAGCCTGGCTGCCGGCGGCGATGCTCTTCGTCCGCAACCCGTCCGGCATTTCGCACGCACCGGCCGAGCACGCCGACATGGCGGATTGCGCGGCGGGCGTCGAGGCGCTGGCCGCCGTGCTTCACGACCTGGCCAGCCGATGAACCCGCTGGGCGCTGCGGGGACCGGCCCAGGGGCACAGGAAACCCGGCGTGGTGAGACCCGGGGCGGGGCTGGGACCGGGAGTGGGGCTGGGACCCGGGGCGGCGTGCGGCGGTGGCATGCCGAGCTTGCCTGGCTGCCCGGCCACGGCGTCCGCTCCGGGGTGCTGATCGAGGCATCCGGTGACAGGTTCAGTGTGGTCACGCCAGACGTGGCCGCTGGCGATGTCCCCGCGGGCACCGTCGCGCTGGTCGGCTTCACCATGCCCGGCCTGGCGAACGCTCACTCGCACGCATTCCATCGCGCGCTGCGCGGCGTTGGGCAAGCCGGGCGCGGTACGTTCTGGACCTGGCGGGAGCGGATGTATCAAGTCGCGGAGCGGCTGGATCCGGGTAGTTACCTGGCACTGGCCCGTGCGGTCTATGCGGAAATGGCGCTGGCCGGGGTGGCCTGCGTCGGCGAGTTCCATTACCTGCATCACGGCCCGGGCGGTGCCCCGTATGCCGATCCCAACGAGATGGGCAGGATGCTCATCGAGGCCGCGGCGCACGCCGGCATCAGGATCACGCTGCTCGACACCTGCTACCTGTCCGGCGGCCTGGCGGCCGACGGCACCGCGGAACCGCTGGCCGGTGTCCAGTCGCGGTTCAGCGACGGGGACAGCCACCGGTGGGCCGAGCGCGCGGACGCGCTCGGCCCCGACGAGCACGGGATGCTGACGCCGCATGCACGCGCCGGAGCCGCGATTCACTCGGTGCGGGCCGTGCCGCCCGGCCAGATGCAGCCAGTGATCGCCTGGTCGCACCGGTATGGGGCGCCGCTGCACGCTCACGTTTCTGAGCAGCCGGCCGAGAACGAGGCCTGCCTCGCGGCCTACGGCGCGAGCCCTGCGGCGGTGCTCGACGGTGCTGGCGCCCTCGGACCGCGCAGCACCGTGGTGCACGCGACGCACCTCACCGGGCACGATGTGGAGGTGCTCGGCGGCAGCCATACGGCTGCCTGCCTCTGCCCGACGACCGAGGCTGACCTGGCCGACGGGATCGGGCCGGCCTCGGCCCTGGCCTCGGCGGGCTGCCCGCTGACCCTCGGCAGCGACAGCCACGCCGTGATCGACCTGCTGGAGGAGGCACGCCGGGTCGAGCTCGGCGAACGGCTGGCCACCGGGCGGCGCGGGCATTTCACCGCTGACGAACTGGCCGTGGCGGCCACCGTGGCCGGGCACACCTGCCTGGGCTGGCCGGACGCGGGTGACATCGCACCCGGCGCGATGGCCGATCTGGTGACGATGTCGCTGGACACTCTCCGGCTCGCGGGCACCCGGCCAGCCAGCGCGCTGGAATCGGTGATCTTCGCCGGGACTTCCGCGGACGTCCGGGACGTCGTGATCAGCGGGCGGGACGTGGTCAGGGACGGCCGGCACCTGCTGGTGCCCGACGTGCCGACCGCCCTCTCGTCGGCCATCCGGCCACTCCTCGACTCCCGGTGAGCGCGTCGGCCTGCCCGGGTCAGTGAGCGAGCCGGAGGGGCGCGGCGCCGCCTGGACTGAGGAGCCCAGCGTGAGCGAGCCGGAGGGGCGCGGTGCCGCCTGGACTGAGGAGCGAGGAACGAGCGACGAGGGAAGGCGGCGCCTTAAAGCGTCCCGGCGGGGAGCGGGGAGCAGAGTAC
>DASWFT010000410.1:0-4287 GCA_036394075.1 Streptosporangiaceae bacterium | reverse complement strand
AGCCCAGGCCCTGGTCACCGGCGCCCGCAACGTCCTGGACGGCGCGAGCGACCTGGCCGGGGACATCGGCCGGGCCGTCCTGGCCCGCCTGCACCCGCCCCGCCGGCCACGCGTCTGCGCCCGCCGGGTCAAATCCCCGCTGAGCCGCTGGAACAAGCACCCGCCCGGAAGCCCCGCACCAACCTGCGGGTCATCAAGATCGCAACCGCGATCCGCCATGACCACACGACGGCAGCGACACACCGACAACAGTGCTTGACAACCGCCCGCGGACCTTAAGTCCCCGGCATTGCGGCTAGCCCGGGGGACAACCCCGGACCTCCGGATCGGGAGCGCGTCAGCCCCGGGACAACCCCTGGATCCCCGGGTAGGGGCGTCAGCCCGGAGACAACCGGGCGGACCCCGGGCAGGGCGGCGTCGGGCGTGATGCCTGGTGCTAGCGAGTGGGGAGGCCCGCCGTCGCGCGGTCGGGCGGGCCGCTCATCAACTGGAGCGCGTGCTCCACGAGCACCACAAGCACATCCCGCCCGGAGGACGCGTACCGGGCGTCGCACATGATGATCGGGATTTCTGGCTCCAGATCGAGCGCCTTGCGGACGCTGTCGGGGCGGTAACGCCGCGTCCCCTCGAAGCAGTTGACCGCGACGACAAAGGGTATGCGGCGCTGCTCGAAGTAGTCCACGGACGGGAAGCAGTCGGCGAGCCGCCGGGTATCCGCCAGGACGACGGCACCGAGGGCGCCGCGAGCCAGCTCGTCCCACATGAACCAGAACCGTTCCTGGCCCGGCGTGCCGAACAGGTAAAGCGACAGGTTGTCACGAATCGTGATCCGGCCGAAGTCCAGGGCGACGGTGGTGGTGGTCTTGCGCTCCACGCCATGCAGGTTGTCAACCTCGGTGCTCGGCTCGCTCAGGGGTTCCTCGGTACGCAGTGGCCGGATCTCGGTTACCGAGCCCACTAGCGTGGTCTTGCCCGCTCCGAATCCCCCCGCGATGAGGATCTTAATGGTGACTGGCACGCCTGCCGGACGACCGGTGCGGTCAGAGCCGGCGTAGGCCATCAGCAACCTCCCTAAGGATGCGCGGGTCAGGCAGCCGCGCGGGCGGAATGGGATGATGAATGGAGATGAGAGAGCGTTCCCGCAGATCTGCGAGGAGAATCCGGACCACGCCGAGCGGCAGGTTGAGGTCGGCCGCGAGTTCGGCCACCGATGTGGGCAGCCGACACAACCGCAGCACCGCGAAATGCTCCGGATCAAGCTCCACCGGATCGCCCCGCACGCCGCGGACGGCAGTGACGATCGCGATCAGGTCCAGGCTCTCGCCACTGGGCCGGGTCCTGCCGCGGATGAGCGCGTACGGGCGGACCACAGGGCCTGCCGCTTCATCGAGCCACCGGTCGCGGGGGGTGGGCATACCGGCTCAGTCCACCGTATCCTCGGCCGGTACCGGCCGGGGATCCACCGCTAGGTGCGGACCGACCCGCTTGACCAGGATCGCCATCTCGTAGGCGATGAGCCCGGCGTCCGCGGCGGCCGGGCTGAGCACAGCCAGGCAGCTGCCCTCACCGGCGGCGGTCACGAACAGGAACGCGGTGTCCATTTCGACGATGGTTTGCCGGACACGGCCTCCGCCGAAGTGCCGCCCGGCTCCCCTCGCGAGGCTCTGGAAGCCGGCCGCCACGGCGGAGAGGTGTTCGGCGTCCTCGCGGGTGAGTCCTTGCGAAGCCCCGATGGCGAGACCATCGCGGGAGAGGATTACGGCCTTGTCGATCTGCGCCACGCGAGCGACCAGGTCGTCGAGGAGCCAGTTCAGGTCGCCAGCCGCCCTCGCGTTCAGTGTCTTCTGCTGCTCAGCGCCATCCATGTGACATCCCCCCTGCCATCGCTTATTACCTTTCGGCCTCTAGTCATCTCGGTGCGGCAAGCCGTCGTCTCCGGTCGGATCGGGGCCGGTCACCGCGCCCTTGTCCGCCGGGTCGAAGAGCGACCTGCCGCGCTGCGAGCCTTGCTGGATCGCCGATATCGTGGCGCGAGTCTCCTCCGGAGATCGCGTGTCGGCCGGGTCGCCGTCCTGCCCCGTATCGATGCCCCCGCTGCTGTCGCGCAACTGAGGTGCGAGGCTGGCCTGGCGGATGCGCTGTGGCAGCCCCGGCTCGCCCATGTCATCGGTGCTCGCAGGAGCTGATGTCACCGGGATGCGGGCCGGCGACCAGTCGTCGGCCTCCTCCGGGTAGGCCAGCGATCCGGTTTCCTCGGCGTAGGTGAGCGGCTCGGCTTCCTCGGGGTAGGCCAGCGATCCGCCGTCCTCGGCGTAGGCCAGCGATCCGCTGTCGTGTGGGAAGATCAGGCCGGGAGCGGCTCCCGCGCGGCCGTTCCTGGCTGGATCGGGGGGCTGGGCGAACAACCGGGTGACCGGCGTGTCGGCGTCCTGCGCCCGGTCCTCATCCCGGACCGCGTGCCGGCCCGTCAGCTGGATCGCGCGCTCATCCACCGTGTCCGCCGAGGGATCCTGCTCGGAGGTGCCCTCCGGCACCACCAGGTTGACCGGTATCAGCACGATCGCGGTTGTTCCCCCGTAGGGGGAGGGGCGCAGCGAGATCCGGATGTCGTGCCGCTTGGCGAGCTGGCTGGCCACGAAGAGCCCGAGCTGATCACTGCCGGACAGGTCAAACGCGGGCGGGTGCTCCAGGCGGTCATTGATCTCGGCGAGCTGTTCGTCACTCAGCCCCAGCCCGCGGTCCTCGATTTCCACGGCGAAGCCGCGGCCCACGATATCGCCGCTGATCAGCACCGGCGTGTTCGGCGGCGAGAAGATGGCGGCGTTCTCCGCCAGCTCTGCGATCATGTGGATGACGTCAGCCACCGCGGGCCCGGCGAGTGCCGCCTGCGTTGTCGCGGATACCTTGATCCGCGTGTAGTCCTCGACCTCGGCCACGGCGGCCCGGAGCACGTCGACCAGCGGCACAGGATTGCGCCAGCCGCGAGCGGGCGCGTCGCCGGAGAGGATGATCAGGCTCTCGGCGTGCCGGCGCATGCGCGTCGTCAGATGGTCGATGCGGAAGAGGTCCGCGAGCTGGTCCGGCTCGCTGGCCCTGCGTTCCATCGCGTCGAGCAGTGTCAGCTGCCGGTGCAGCAGCGACTGGCTGCGCCGGGCCAGATTACGGAAGATGTCGCTGATGCCGCGCCGCAGCCTGGCCTGGCCCACGGCCGCCTCCACGGCGGTCTGCTGTACCGTGGCGAAGGCCTGCCTGACCTGGCCAATCTCGTCAGAGCTGGCGGCGATCTCAGGTGCGTCGGCGGACACGTCGACATCCTCGCCGTCGGCGAGCCGTTGCACGACGCTCGGCAGGCGCTCGTTCGCGAGTTGCAGCGCCGACTTCCGGAGCGCGGCCAGTTCCCGGACCAGGCCACGGCCGATCCAGACCGACACCACGATGGACAAGATCACGGCCAGGAGGCCAAGCACACCGGCCAGGATGAGCCTCAGGTCGGTGCTGCGGGCGGTGGCGCCGGCCCGGGCCGTGATGAGGGTAGACGCCTGCGTCCCGGCGTGCGAGAACCCGACCGAGACCCCGCCCACCGCCTGCTGCAAGGCAGCGGGATCGACCGGGGGCGGGCCGGCCGTGGCGGTGTCGCTGGCCACCCTGTCCTCCAGCGACGTGAGGGCATTGGAGACCTCCGGGTTGACAGCGTTCTGGTAGTACGCGCGGTATACCGGGTCGAGGTCGGGCAGGGTCTCGCTGTACAGCGTCCTGCGCGCTCCCACCAGTTCGGTGAATTGCAGCCGGTCGCTCTTGGGGAAGGACCGTGCGGCCAGGTCACCGGTCAGGAGCGCGTCCTCCCGCAGGAGCATCTCCTCGGATCTCCCCATCCGCACGAAGGCCAGGCCCTGGCTGACCACCGAAGCGGTGGTCTCCTGGAGGACCGTCTCGTTCAGGACGCGGTAACCGTCGTCGATGATGTTGTTGTACTGGTTGAACGCCCGCGACCTGGTGATGATCTGTGAGGCGACTTGCGCGCGCAGGGCAGGCAGGGCGGTGAGATCCTTGAGGAGCGCGCCGATGGCCCCCTTCTGCGCCGTGGACGCATTGCCCATGGTGTCGCCAGAGTTCAGGGCGACCCGCAGAGCCGCCACGGTGCCGTCGGTCTTCGCCTCCTGCAACTTCAGCCCGGCCAGAGTCACGCCGGAGGGGGCGGACAGGTAGACCATCACCAGCGGGCGCTCGGTGTCGAGCCCGGTGAGGAAGTTGCCGGTCGGCAGACCGGTGGCGTTCTTGAGGGTGTCC
>DASWFT010000409.1:0-3061 GCA_036394075.1 Streptosporangiaceae bacterium | reverse complement strand
CCAGGCCGGCGCAGATCAGCGCCGCCCCGGCTGGCGCCGAGCCGATTGCCGAAGCCGGTAGCACCCCCCGCTGCTTGAGCGCCGGCCGGACGTGCGCGATCGGGTGGGTTCCGTAGGTGCCGGTGGCCCAGAGGTCGGCGGCGGTCTCCTCGACCGGCGTCATCGCAGGCAATGCCGGGGCGGCCAGGCCGGGTGTGATGCCAGGGAGCTGCCCGGGCCTGATGGACGCCACCGCCCCGGCCGCCCAGAGCGCCTCTCGCCTGCCCACCCCGAAGCAACCGAACGCACCCGCCGTGGCCAGTGCCTCCAGCGCGGCCGGCGGCAGCCGGCCGCGGCGGGCGAAATCCTCCATGTCCAGGTACGGCCGGCCAGCCGGGATGGTCGCGGCGGCATCGGCACCCAGGTTGCGGACGCCCGTAAGGCCGAGCCTGATCACCGGCTGCGCGGTGGTGCCGGGAGCAGCGGCCGACGATTCGTTAGGTGGGAAAATTGTGCCGGAGGGCGGCTCCAGGGTGGCGAGCACGTCGCTGGCGTTGACGTCCACGCCGCGGACCTCGACCCCGTGCCGCCGCGCGTCACTGATCAGGCTGGCGGGCGCGTAGAAGCCCATCGGCTGGTTACGCAGCAGCGCGGCGGTGAACGCGGCCGGGTGGTACCGCTTCAGCCAGGCGCTGGCATAGACCAGGTAGGCGAAACTGATCGCGTGCGACTCAGGGAACCCGTAGCTGGAGAAGGCGAGGATTTTCTCGTAGACGTCCTGCGCCACGTCGGCCGCGATGCCCCGGTCCGCCATCCCGTCCAGCAGGCGCTGGCGCAGTTCCTCGATCCGCTCGGGCGCCCGCTTGGCGCTCATCGCCTGGCGGAGCCGGTCGGCCTCGGTGGCGCTGAACCCGGCGCAGTCGATGGCGAGCTGCATCATCTGCTCCTGGAACAGCGGTACCCCCAACGTCTTGCCGAGAGCGTGCTCCATGGACTCGTGCGGGATCACCGCCGCCTCCTCCTGGCGGCGGCGGCGCAGGTAGGGGTGGACCGAGCCACCCTGGATCGGGCCGGGCCTGATCAGGGCGACCTGCACGACCAGGTCGTAGAACGTCCTCGGCCGCAGCCGCGGCAAGGTGGCCATCTGGGCGCGCGACTCGACCTGGAACACTCCCACCGTGTCGGCCTCGCACAGCATGTCGTAGACGGCGGGATCGTCCTGCGGGATCGAGTGCAGGCTCCAGCGCGTGCCGTGATGGGCCGCCACCAGGTCGAAGCAGTCGTGCAGGCAGGACAGCATGCCGAGGCCGAGCAGGTCGAACTTCACCAGCCCGGCGTAGGCACAGTCGTCCTTGTCCCACTGAAGCACGCTGCGGCCCGGCATCCGCGCCCACTCCACCGGGCAGACCTCGCCCACCGGCCGGTCGCAGATCACCATCCCGCCCGAGTGGATGCCCAGGTGCCGGGGGAGGCGCTGCATCTGGCCGGCTAGCTGCGCCACCGCATCGGGGATGGTCACGTCCTCGCCGACCGGCTCGCCCGGGCCGACGTGCCGGGCCCACACGTCCTGCTGCCCCGGCGGGTAGCCGAGCGCCCGCGCCGCGTCGCGCAGGGCCATCCGCGGCCGGTAGGAGATCACGTTCGCGACCTGGGCGGCCCGCTCCCGCCCGTAGCGCCCGTACACGTACTGGATCACTTCTTCGCGGCGGCGGTGCTCGATGTCCAGGTCGATGTCAGGCGGACCGTCCCGGCCCGCCGACAGGAACCGCTCAAAGAGCAACCCATGCATAACGGGATCCACACTGGTAATCCCCATCGCGAAGCACACAGCTGAGTTGGCTGCTGATCCACGGCCCTGGCACAGGATGCCCGCCTCATCACAGAACTGGACGATGTCGTGCACGATCAGGAAGTAACCGGGGAATTCGAGGTCCTCGATCACTTTGAGCTCGCGGGCGATCTGGCGGTATGCCCCCTCAACCCGTTCCGCGCCGGGCGGCCCGTAGCGTTCCGGGGCCTTGTCCGCGACCAGCTTGCGGAGCCAGGTCGCCTCGCTGTGGGCGTCGGGGACGGGGAAGTCCGGCAGTGCCGGGGCGATCATCTGGAGGTCGAACGCGCAGTCGAGGGCCAGCTCGACGGTCCGCTCCCGGACGCCGGGATAGCGCCGCAGCCGCCCCGCCATCTCAGCTCCGGAGCGGAGATAGGCACCCCCCGAGGCGGCCAGCCAGCCGTCCATCTCATCCAGGCTCCGCCTGGCCCGGACCGAGGCCAGCGCCTCGGCCAGGCGGGCCTGCTGCGGCGCCGCGTAGTGAACGTTGCCGGTGGCCACCACCCCGGTCCCGGCCGCCTGAGCGATCTGGTCCAGGGCATCGTTGCGCTCGTCGTCGGCAGGCTCGTCGTGGCTGGTCAGCTCCACCATGACGTTGCCGCGGCCGAAGGTCTCGGTCAGCGTGCGCAGCCGGGCGGCGGCTGCCCCGGGCCCGCCCGCGGCGAGGGCCGTGGGGACGGCGCCCTTGCGGCAGCCGGTCAGCACCACCCAGTGCCCCTCGTGGGCCTCCGCGAGGGCGGCCAGGTCGTAGGCGGGACGCCCCTTCTCTCCCCCGGCGAGTTGCGCCGTGGTGATCACCTGGCAGAGCCGCCGGTAGCCCTCGGGGTCGCGGGCGAGCACCAGCAGGTGCTCGCCCGGCGGGTCGGGTATCCCCGGTGGGGAGGTTGCGCGGGATCGCCCCCTCTCGCGCCGTGTCCCGGGCCGCGCGGCCAGGCCCAGGCTGAGTTCGGCGCCGAACACGGTCCGCGGCCCGGTCCCGGCCCGGGTTCCGGTCCCGGCCCGAAGGCGGGCGGCCGCCTGGGCGAACTGAGCGGTCCCGTACATGCCGTCGTGGTCGGTGATGGCCAGCGCGGCCAGGCCGAGACGAGCCGCCTCGGCGACGAGCTCGGCCGGGCTGGACGCACCGTCCAGGAAACTGTAGGAGGAATGACAGTGCAGTTCGGCCCACTGCGGCCCACCTGGGTCTGGTTCGTCCGAATGTGGCCCGCTCGGACCTGCGCCGTCCCGATCTGAACCGTCCCGATCTGAACCGTC
>DASWFT010000408.1:0-28882 GCA_036394075.1 Streptosporangiaceae bacterium | reverse complement strand
GCCGTCCACAATCCGGTCCACAGGCCGCGGGCCGGGCGGGGGGAGAGCAACCCTGGTTATCGTTTGGTAGGAGCGGAGTGGGATTGGTCACCCGGCGTCGGCTTGCTCGCCGGCCGCGCCCCCCTCGGCGGCCAGTTGCGCCAGCTTCGCGGCGGTTCCGTTGCGCCGGGCCTGCCACAGCCCGAACTTGGCGAGCAAGCCGTTCGAGACGAGCAGCAGGTTCTTGCGCGGTGGCGCCACGAAGCCCTTGGACGTGTGCGGCGCGTAGACGGCCGCTCCGTCGCCGGAGACGTCGAGCCAGCCGGTGAAGACCCGGGTGGCCAGGCCGACGAGATGCGGGCGGTATGCGTGGGCGAGCAGGCCTGCGCGGCGCCCGCCCGGCGGGAGCAGGCCCGCCGCCGCCAGCACGCGCAGGCCTTGGTCGTCATGACCGGCGATCTCGACGGGCACCACGACCGGGAATCCGTCGGCGCCCCGGTAGGCCAGGACGCGATGGGGGAGCGTGGCGATCCGCCCAGCCGCCTTGTCCACATCCACGCGTGGGCCCATGCCATTCTTCGGCGGCGCCTGCGGAGCCGGCGGACCAGGCCAGGCGGCCCCGGTCACCTCCGGATCGCCGTGAGCGTCCAGGCCTGGCCAGCTGACCATCCGCTCGACGCCGATGTCGACGAATACCCGCTCCTGGTAGTACTCGCGGAGGAGCCGGTCCCACACCGCGCCGCGCTTCGGCTCGCCGAGGTAGCGCCCCACCTGAGGGCTGAGGGCTTCGAGCCGGGCACGGGACGGCGTGAGGTCCACCGACGCGATCCCCTGGGCCAGCACGAAAGCCTGGTTGACGGAGAACCCGTGCTCGCGCGAGTGGTACGCCAGCGCGACATGCGGGTCGCGGACGATGCGCTCAAGCTTCTTGCCGAATCCCAGCGAGGTGGTGAAGCCGACTACCCCCTGGTC
This sequence comes from Streptosporangiaceae bacterium, assembly GCA_036394075.1. GTDB lineage: Bacteria > Actinomycetota > Actinomycetes > Streptosporangiales > Streptosporangiaceae > JAWWPY01. The sequence continues at coordinate 27,931 of DASWFT010000408.1, read as the reverse complement.
GCGGCGCTCGATGCCGCAGGGAGCCACGGCGGTGACCACCGCGCCGCCCGCGGGCGTGATGTAGGCGACAGCCGCGGTGATGTCACCGGTGATCACCTCGTGGACGTCGTCTGACCAGCGGACGGATTCGTAAGCCATGGTTCACACCCTAGGCTTGGGCGGCGGTCTTCCCGGTCGTCTGGCCCAGCCCAGCCTGAGCGCCTGTCTGCCTCGTTGGCTGGCAGTCCGACTGGCAGTCCGATTGGCAGTCGACTGGCAGGCCGGCTACCCGGCTGGCGCGTTCGTGACGTGGCGGAATGCGGTCCGTGGTGCCCGCGTTACGGCGGAGTGGGTGGAAGCCGCCGCACCGGGTGGCGGGACTGGACAGGAGCGACATGGCAGGCGCAGGGGACTGGAACAGCGGGATTATCGCGCAATTCCGCGCCAATGAGGGCAAGGTCGGCGGCCAGTTCGAGGGCGCGCCACTGCTGTTGCTGACCACCACCGGCCGCAAATCCGGACGGACGTTCACGAGCCCGGTGATGTACCTCGCCGACGGCGGCAAGTTGCTGGTGTTCGGGTCAAAGGGCGGTGCGCCTGATCATCCGGACTGGTACCTCAATCTTGTGAACAACCCGGCTGTGACCGTCGAGGTGGGCACGGAGACCTTCCCGGCCCGGGCCGTCGTGCTGGAGGGCGAGGAACGGGACCGGATGTACGCCGAACAGGCTCGGCGCTTCCCCGGCTTCGCGGAATACCAGACCAAGACCGATCGCGTCATCCCCGTCATCGCGCTGGTACGAGAGAGCTAAGGCCCGCCGCGAGGAGCCGGGCGCCGGTCGCGCCGCCGCCCGCCCGACGCCGGTCGCGCCGCCGCCCGCCGACGCCGGTCGCGCCGCCGCCCGCCGTCCGCGGATCGCCGCAGGGTAAATCTTCCGGTGCTCCCTGAGCACCTGGACCGAAGCCAGGCTGTTGGTCGTTTAGTTGTAATTTAGCAATTATCAGATGACGGTCACCCCTGGGGAGCCTGTGCCACAGCCACAGCCGCAGCCGCAGCCGCAGCCGCAGCCGCAGCCAAGCCGACGGCGGCGACTGCTCATCCTGGCCATCTGCTGCATGAGCCTGGTCATCGTCGCCCTCGACAACACGATCGTGAACATCGCGCTCCCCTCCATCCAGCGTGACCTGCGCGCCTCCGTCTCGGGGTTGCAGTGGACCGTCGACGCGTACACGCTGGTCCTCGCCAGCTTCCTGATGCTCGCGGGCTCGACCGCCGACCGGCTTGGACGGCGCAGGGTCTTCCAGAGCGGGCTGGCCACGTTCACCCTCGGCTCGCTGCTGTGCAGCCTCGCCCCGGGCCTGGGCTGGCTGGTGGCGTTCCGGATGCTGCAGGCGATCGGCGGCTCGATGCTCAACCCGGTGGCGATGTCCATCATCGTCAACACGTTCACCGACCGAGCCGAGCGTGCCCGCGCGATCGGCCTGTGGGGCGGCACCTTCGGCGTGAGCCTGGCGCTCGGCCCGGTCGTCGGCGGGGCGCTGATCGCCTCGGTGGGCTGGCGGGGGATCTTCTGGGTTAATATCCCGGTCGGCGTGGCCGCGATCGCGCTGACCGCGCTGTTCGTGCCAGAGTCGCGAGCGCCGCGTGCCCGACGGCTGGATCCGGTAGGCCAGTTCCTGGTGATCGTGACGCTCGCGTCCCTGATCTACGCGATCATCGAGGGCCCGAGTTCCGGCTGGGGCTCGGGCAAGATCCTCGGCTTGTTCGGCCTGTCCGCGGCCGCGCTGACCGCTTTGATCGTCTATGAACCGCGGCGCCACGAGCCCCTCCTGGACCTGCGGTTCTTCCGCAGCGCGCCGTTCTCCGGGGCCACCGTGATCGCCATCAGTGCGCTCGCGGGGTTTGGCGGCTTCCTCTTCCTGAACACCCTCTACCTGCAGGACGTTCGCGGGTTCTCTGCGTTGCACGCTGGGTTGCTCACGCTGCCTCTCGCGGTGCCCACGGCGCTCTTCGCGCCGATCTCCGGGCGGATGGTCGGCCGCAGCGGGCCGCGGCTGCCGTTGCTGATCGCCGGGGTGGCGATGACCGCTGGCGGCGCCCTGCTGACGGGGCTGACGAACGGCACGTCGGTTGGCTGGCTTCTGCTGGCCTACATCGTCTTCGGCACCGGGTTGGGCATGGTCAACGCCCCGATCACCAACACCGCCGTCTCCGGGATGCCCCGCGACCAGGCCGGGGTCGCCGCGGCCATTGCGTCGACGAGCCGGCAGATCGGCCAGACGCTGGGCGTGGCGGTAGTGGGCTCGGCGGTGACGTCCGCCATGATCGGCTCCTTCGCGATCGCCTTCGTGCACGCCAGTCACATCGGCTGGTGGATCGTTACCGGGTGCGGCGCGGCGGTGCTGATCGTGGGCCTGCTCACCACCGGCCGGTGGGCGCAGGCCACCGCGGCCCGCACGGCGGCCAGCCTCATGTCGGACGAGGCGAGAGTCCCGGCCCGCACCCCGTGATCCGGGTCTGTGGTCGGCGCCGCCGGGTTCCCAATGACACCGGTGCGGAATAGCTGTCGTCCTGACGACAGCGGTGCGGAATCGGTGTCGTTAGTGGCGGGTGTGCCGCGCGCCCGCGCGGGCGGGGTCAGCCCTCGTCGGCGATGGGGACGCTGATCAGCGAGAAGACGGCCCCCTGGTCATCGCTGACCACGGCCATCCGACCGTAGGGCGTATCCCACGCCGCCCGCGCCACGCTGCCGCCGGACACGCTGACCTGCGCGACAGCGGCGTCGGTGTCCTCGACGGCGAAGTACGACGACCAGTGCGCGGGAACTCCGGCCGGGAAGGTGGTGTCAAGCTCACCGATGCCGCCCACGTCGGCGCCGCCGACTTTCAGGGTGGCGTACTTGAAGCTGACATCGCCGATATCGCCGAACTCATAGCCGAAGGCGGCCTGGTAGAACGCCTTGTTCCGGTCGAAGTCGCGGCTGAAGTTCTCGTTCCAGCAGAGCGTCCCCGGCTCGTTAGCCAGCCCGACGCCGATGTGCGTGCGGGCCTGCCAGATACCGAACACGGCGCCGCCAGGATCGGCCGCGACCGCCATCCGGCCGACGTCCATGACGTCCATCGGCTCCATGAGGACCTGGCCGCCCGCCACCTTGACCATGCGAGTCGTATCGTCCGCATCATCGGCGGCCAGGTATGTGGTCCAGGCCGGCGGCGTTCCCGGCGGGCCCTGCTTCGGCCCGATGCCCGCCACAGGCCGGCCGTTCGTCATGCACATGACGTAGCCGCCCGCCTCGGGCGGCCCGGCCTGGATCTCCCAGCCGAAGAGCCCCGCGTAGAACTCGCTGGCCCTGGCGATGTCGTCTACTCCCAGGTCGACCCAGCAGGGCGTGCCGCTGGGCCAGGCGGTATCGCGCGCGACCATCGGTGCCTCCACGTGTCCGGGCCGGCGCATGCCCCGCGCACGGCTGCGCCATCAGCTTACGGAAAGTAAGGCGACGACCGCAGTCCGATGTCATGGGACGCGATCCGGCTGCCGTCCGGCTGCCCCCGGCTGCCGGAACGCCACGGCGTCCGGGCTGCCCCCGGTTTCCGCGTACCGCGCCGGGGGTAGGCAGCCGCGCGTGGAGACATGGGACGCCATCAGGGCGCGCAGGAATGTCCGTGCCTACGAGGACCGGGCCATCCCGCCCGCGGATCTTGATCAGATACTGGAGGCCGGCCGCCGTTCGCCCTCCGCGAGTAACTGGCAGCCGTGGGACTTCGTGGTCGTCACCGGCCGGGATCAGCTGAAGGAACTCGCCGGGGTCTGGCAGGGGGCCGGGCACGTGGCCCGCTCGGCTGCGACGATCGCCCTGGTGGCGCCGGTGCCCGCTGACGATCGCCAGCGCGATCTTTGCCGGTACGACCTCGGGCAGGCCACGATCAGCATCATGATCGCCGCGGCCGACCTTGGCATCGGCAGCGGTCATGCGGCGGTGGGGGACCAGCAACTCGCGCAGCAACTACTGGGCTTCCCGGACGGGAAGTTCCTCGCGTACATGATCGCGCTCGGCTATCCCGCCGACCGGCCGCTGGCGCCGATCCAGCGGCCGAACCGGCGCCCGTTCGACGAGGTCGTGCACAGGGGCCGCTGGTAAGCCCCCGTTACCGGTGAGCGTGCTCAGGGGTAGCAGTACGAGTCGCTGGAGGCGTCGCCACCCTGGAGCCGCACCTGGTGGGTACGGCGGCCGCGGAAGGCGTCGCCCTCGGGGAAGAACCGCTCGTCGAAGGTGATCCCACCGCCGTCGGCGACGTCGAGCTTGGCCATCCAGGCACCCACCCCGTCCGGGTAGAACTGCTCGTCCCACGCGCCGTAGAGCGAGTTCGTGAAGTACACGCGCTCGCCGTCCCGGCTGACCTCGACCATCTGCGGGCCGCCGCTGAGCGGCTGGTCCGGCCGGGCCGGATGCGGCACCCGGCCGACGATGCCGCCGATCCGCACCGATCCTGTCTCGACCGGGTGGAACGGGTCGGTGACGTCGAACTGCTTGAGTTCGCCCGTGCCCCAGCACGACACATAGAGGAGGCGGTCATCGACGGACAGGCCGATGTCGGTGACCAGCGGGGGCACCGCGCCGAAGCCCTGCAGTAGGGGCGGCAACTGCTCGGCGGGGGCCGGCTCGGCGGGGATCGAGATGACCTTGGTCGCGGCCCAGTGGCCGTCTTCCTCATGCCACAGCCAGATCGACGCCGACAGGTCCTCCACGCTCACGACGACGCCGACGAATCCGTACTTCTTGGTCGGGTCGTGCGCGGGCCGCAGTTCCAGTGCCATCTGGTGCTCGTCGCCGAGGTCCACGGTCTGGGTGTGGGTCCGGGTCTTCATGTCCCAGAAATGCAGCCGGTGGCCGTACTTGCGGCCGAGCAACAGTTCCGGCACGATCCCGTCCTCGATCATGGACGGGGTGCCCCACTCGGACGTGATCGCCACGTCGGCCATGACGTGCCACCACATGTCGTAGGCGAGGTACTGGTCACCGCGGTCGGCCTCCCACGCCCCGATCACATCGAACGTGTTCTGGTCGAGCAGCGCGATCCCGCCCGGGCCTTCCTCGCCGTAACCGCCGAGCGAGGAGACGAACACGGCGCCGGGCCCGCAGTGCACCGTGTGCGGCCGGGAGTAGCCGGCCCGCTTGCCGAGCTCCTCGGGGCCGAGCACCTTCACCACCTTCGGTGACGCCGGGTCATCCAAGGTGTCCAGGACATGGATCCGCGACGAGCGCAGCCCGGGGACGATGAGGTAACGCCGGTCGCCGTGGTCGTGGCCGCCGCGCGGGTCCAGGGCGCTCGAGCAGGCATTCCACCCGAAGTGGTGCAGTTCGTCGCCGAGGTTCGGCAATTCGGTGAAGCCGATCACTGAGGCGTAGCGATCGGACGCCGGGTCGACGTCGAGGACAGCGATCGCGTCCGGCTTGTCGGCGGGGCGTGAGAAGACCGCGACGTAGGCGAGCTTCTCCGGGGGCGCCGCGGCGGCATCACGCGGTGAACGGTAGAAGGTGGGGTCGTGGTGATGGTGACCTGTTTCATCTGCCATAACGAAGATCCTTCCCTGCGGTCGTCGGCGTCCCGGGAGTCTGCGTACTAGCTCACAAGCATGTCATCGAGTGCGCACGCGCAGATATGGCGTCCGTAGGCGACCTGGTCAATATAGATTTCCGATCGGTCTACTCAAGTATGTGGCCTGGATGGACGTCCGCCGGGGGATCCGTCAGCCGATCAGCCCGCAGCCGGTCACCCCCCGCAGCCCGTCAGCCCCCGCAGCCGGTCAGCCCCTCAACGAATCAACCAGAGTGCGCTGACGGCCAGTGCGCCCACCGCCACCAGGCCGAACACGAAAACCCAGGCACCGACGGGAATGCGGGTGAGGCGGGCCAGTTGGTCGGCGTCGGAGCCCTTCGCCCGGCCCCGCCGGCGGGACCGGTTGAGCTCCAGCACCGGCCGCACGCCGCCGAACAGCAGGAACCACGCCATGGCGTAGCCGAATGCCCCTTGGACCACGGGGGAGCCACGCCACAGCACCACCGCGACCGCGGCGGCGACCACCAGCACGACCAGCATGCCGTAGAAGTTGCGGATCACGAAGACGAGCCCGGCCAGCAGGACCAGGCTGAGCATGAGGGCACCGGCCAGGTGTCCGGTGGCCAGCAGGGCGGCCGCGCCGAGCCCGAGCAGGGGCGGGGCCAGGTAGCCGGCGGCGGTGGTGAGCACGATGCCCGGGCCGGACGGGCGGCCGGCCGACCAGGTTACCCCGGCGGTGTTGGCATGTACCCGGACCCCGGCCAGGCGCCGGCCGGTCATCAGCGCCACCAGTGCATGGCCGCCCTCATGGGCCACGGTCACCACGGTGCGCGCGAGCGGCCAGATGCGATTTGACGCGACCGCGATGAGCGCGGCCAGCCCGCAGGCCAGCACCAGCGTGCGCGGCGGCAGTGGCTGCGGGGTGATGACGCGATGCCAGATGCTGCTGAGTGTCGCTGTGTTCATGCCCGTCCCTGCCGCCCGCGGCGGACCTCCAGCCGTGCCCGCCGTGCGTCGTCATGGTAGGCCGGACAGCGGAGCGCGCCGGACAATGCGGACGGGATTACCAGCATGTCCTCAGCCAGCCGTGACCGCGCCGGCCCGCTTCGGCGGGTTCCGGATGGCCCGGACTTCACCCCGAATTCGTCAGTCCGTCATGCCAAGCTGCCAGTTCTGTTCACCGTGGGTTCATCTAAGAAGCAGATGACCAGATGAGGGATGTGCGGCGCCGGCCAGACGGGGACCGGCCTGGCGGCGGCCGTGGAGGGAGGCACAGGGGGATGGGCGAGAGCTTCGCGGCCGCGGCCGGAGACCCGAACGGGGAGCGGCCAGCGCTGGTGAACGTGGTGGCGACGCGGTGCAGGCCCGATGGTGCGGCCTACTCGGCCACGATCCTCGATGTCGCGGCCCGGGGTCACCTGGTGCTCACCGAACCCCAGCCCGGACACCTGGCCTGCGAGCTACCGCCCGCCGGCCCGTCAGATTCCGGGACCTTTCCTTCCGAACGTATCGTTCTGGATAATGTCCTATCCAGGCTGGCTGACCTGGATAATGTTCCGTTCGAGGTCCTGGCCGAGGCGTGTTCGGCCGACGTGCGGGGTTGCTGGGACCCGTTCGAGAGAGCTATCCGGTATGAGGCCCGGCACCGCGGGCTGACCAGGCCGCGCCTGCCGGCCGGCGCTGCACGGGTCCTGCTGGTCGGCGCCGTCGCGGTCGGCGTGCTCGCCTTTCTCGCCGTACATGCCCACCCGCACGCCGGGGTCTGGGCCGCGCTCACGGCCGGGTTCTTCGCCATGGTCGTGCCCGCCTCCTGGGTGCGCAGCCTGGGGCGGGAGGACCGGCTGACCGCGGCCGGCGCGGCCCTGGCGGCCCGGTGGCACCGCGTGTCGCTGGACGATCCGGCCACTGTCGTCGCCGACGGCGCCGTGCCCGCCCCGGTGCTGAAACGCCTGGCCTACGCGGTGGCCGCGGGGGTCAGGGTGCCAGTGGCCGGGGCGTCGCCCGGGCGGTCCAGCGGGATCCGGCCCGGGCGTCGGCGCGCCGCGTACCGGGTGGGACTCAGCGGCGACCACGAGGGCACGGGCCAGCCGCGGGCCGCCTGGTCCTCGCTCACCGGCCAGTGGCGGCTGGTCAAGGTCACGGACACCGGGGTCCCGCTGGGCCCCGGCCTGCTACTGGCGTTAAGTGCCTGGGTCGCGTTCTTTGCCCTGCCGGCGTCCTTCCTGCCTGACCCGGCCGGCATCCTGCTGCCGTTCGCGCTCCTGGCGGGCGGGATCGCTGGCGCCGTGCGCGGCGTCCGCGCGCTGGCTCAGCGAGCAGCCCAGCCGGCCGTGGTCCAGTTCGACGGCCAGGCGATCGCCCGCTGGGTGGCGCACGGCGGCGCCGGGGACGACGACGTCTACACACCGTGCATCGCCATCGACGATGGCAGCCGCGCATGGAGTTTCGAGGTTGGCCCAGGTGTGTTCCGGCAGGTGGGCCTCGGGGACAGGGTAGGCGTGCGGGTCGCCCCCCGCTCCATGAAGCTGCTTGGACTAACTCCGGGTGGCCGGCTCGCGGAGGCCGCCGGGGCGCCGGGGGACCGGGTCGGTGAGGTGGCGGGGGACCGGGCCGGCCCGGCGGCGGGAGATCGGCCCGGCCCGGCCGGGGGGACCTGGGCCGGCGGCCTGGTGACGGTGGACCGGGACGGCATTGTGGTGGGGGATCCGGCTGGCCAGCCGTGGCTGCCGGCGGCGGGTCGGCTGCTCACCGCTGATGAGATCAGCGAGGTGCTCGGGCGGCCGGTACGCAGCAGCAATGTCACGATTCCAGCGAGCTCAGCGGTCGTATATCGCGGCGACGGCGTCACGGCCAGCGTGACCGTGGCCAACGGCGCGCTAGGCGGCCTGAGCTCCGGTCCGGCCCGGCGTTTCGGCCGCCCGTTGCCCGGGATCGGCGACGAGGCGTGGATCTTGAACCGTGATCGGACGGCGGTCGTGCGCGTCGGGACGCTGACCGCCAAGGTCACCATCAGCGGCCCAGGCTTCACGGATCAGTCCGTTGCGGGCCGCAGCGGCCCAGGTCGTTACGGAGTCATCAACGAACTGGCGGTCACCATCGCCACCCGGCTGGCCGAGCACGCCCCACAGCGCTGACGACGCGCGCTGACTGCCGCCGTCCTTTCACGTGTTCGGTCACTTTTCACGCGTTCGGCGCTCACAATTCATGACAAAAAGGACGCGATCATGGTCGTAACGCGTGAAAGGTCACGGTGATCATGGCCGCAGCCCCCGGCACCCCTATGGAATTGACCAGCGGGCCGACATGCCGTCGATCAGGGCGATCTCGCCGGCGGTGAGTGCGAAGCCGAACAGGTCAATGTTGGCCGCGATCCGGTCAGGCCTGGCCGACTTCGGGATGACGGCCACGCCGTGCTCGATGTGCCAGCGCAGCACGACCTGGGCTGGGGTCACTCCGTGCCGGGCGGCGATCTCCGCCAGCACCGGATCGTTCAGGTTCGTGTTCTTGAGCGGGCTGTAGCCCTCCACGACGACCCCAAGGTCGCGGCTGGCCGCGAGCACGCCCGGGTCGTACAGCGTGGGCCCCCACGGGATCTGGTTGACCGCCGGGGGCTGCCCGGTGGCCCGGATCAGGACATCGATCTGGGCCACGGAGTAGTTGCTCACGCCCACCGACAGGGCCTTGCCCTCATCGCGGAGCGCCACGAACTCACGCCACACCGGCACCAGTTGCCTGGCCGAGGGCGGCCAGTGCACCAGCCACAGGTCGACGTACTCCGTGTCCAGGGCGCGCAGGCTCGCCGCGAGTGTGGCGCGCTCCCGCCCCGCGCTGCTTGGTGGCATCTTGGTCGTCACGAACACGTCCTGCCGGTCCAAGCCGCTGTCGTGCAGGGCGCGGCCGACCTCGGCCTCGTTGCCGTACATCGTCGCGGTGTCGATGTGCCGGTACCCCACGTCCAGCGCGGTCCGCACCGCGTCGTATGCGCGCCGGCCCCGGATCTGCCATGTGCCGAACCCCAGCAGGGGCATGCTGGCTCCGCCGTGCAGGGTCACGGATGGGATCTCTTGCGGCTTGGTCATAGACGGCATTCTGCCTTGATCATAGACGGCATTCTGCCTTGGTCGTCGACGGCATCCGGCGTCGGCCTCAGACGGCGTTCTGCGCTGGTCGTAGACGGCGCTCTGCGACGGCCAAGATCACGGAAGCGCCCGAGATAGTTCACCTCATGGCTGCTGGAGCGGCCGCAGCTCGAACGTCCCGATCTTGGCGGTCGGGTGCCGGGACGCGACCTTGATCGCCTCGTCCAGGTCGGCGCACTCCAGCACGTTAAAGCCGGCCACCTGCTCCTTGGTCTCGGCGAACGGGCCGTCGCTGACCAGCACCTCGCCGTCGCGCACCCGCACCGTCGTGGCCTCGCTGACCGGCCGCAGCCGGCCTCCGAACAGCTTCACGCCGCGGGCCTCCATCTCGGCGTCCCAGGCCTCCTGGGCCTGCGCCGCCGCCGAGCCCTCCACGTCGCAGTCATCGGCCGGGTCCAGTTCGGCGGTCTCGTCCAGGCAGTGGATCAGCAGGTACCTCATGAGCCCTCCATCGTCTCGGCCATCGTGCCCCTCACTCCGACCAGAACGGCCGCACCTCGATCGTGCCGATCCGGGCGACCGGGTGCCGGGACGCCACCTCGATCGCCTCGTCCAGGTCGGCGCACTCCAGCAGGTCAAAGCCGGCGATCTGCTCCTTGGTCTCGGCGAACGGACCGTCGCTGACCAGCATCTCGCCACCGCGCACCCGCACAGTGGTGGCTTCGCTGACGGGCCGGAGCGGTTCTCCTTGCAACCGCACGCCGCGACCGTCCATTTCGGCAACCCAGGACTCGGTCGCGCTCTGCATCGCCGCGCCCTCTCCGGGGCTGAGCTGCACGGTCTCGTCCACACAGATCAGCAACAGGTACCTCATGGCTTCTCCTTTTCTCCGGCTCGCTCATTTCAGGGTGGACATCGTCCCGGATGACGGTCTCCCCGGTCACCACCACGACGAACGGGAACGCCCACGATGGACCGCCATCTCACGACGGGACGAGGCTGAGGTGCGTCCCCTCACATTCATGAAACCGATGTCCGGTGTAAATGTTGGCGTCCCCCGGGCTCCTCTCCCAACCACCACGGTCCAAGAGGACCAAGTTTTTGCAGCGCTCTTGCTATCCAGGTGCGGGCGCGCGCCGGTTGGTGAGGGGAAGAGACACGGTGGCGGGACCGCGTATCTTGTTCTTTCGGGCGAGCCCGGAAGGACGTTGGGCACCGACCGATAAGGAGGGCTTTACCTCGTCGGCGTTCGAGTCCGCCGCCGGTGGCGAGACCGTGGCGTGGCGGTTGGTCGGCGGGAACAACCGCGAGCTCGGGCGGAGCCTCGGAACCTACCGGGACGAGCCGGCGTGCCGCGTGGCGGTGACCGCGCTGCAGCGAGGACTTGACCGGGCCACGCCGCGCATTGTGGTATCCGATCCCTCGGGGTCGTGGAGTTGGATGCTCAGCCTTGACGGCCACGCGGTCGCGGTGTCCGGCCGGTCATACCGGCGTCATCGTGAATGCCAGTACAGCCTCAGGCAGTTCCTGGCTGCGCTGCCCGTGGCGCAGCTGGGCGAGGGGCCGGATGCCAAGCGGACGCCGCGCGGCATCCGTCACACCGAGCCTGAGCCCCCCGTGACGGCCGCATCCGACGGCAGCCTCCTGCAAGCCCTGTTCCCGGTCGCTCAGCTACCCGCCCCGGCGGGCAACCATGACCCTCGAGCCGACACGACCACGCTGTCACCTGGCGACCCGGATCACGGTGGCGCGGACGAAGAGGATCTTCGCGTCGTCCAGGGCCCGCATGGCGCGAAAGCGAACGTCGGCCCGTCCGACCGTGCCTTCCGGGGGATGATCCGGGCCAGCGGCGCCGCCGTGCTGGCCGTCATGGCGCTGGTCGGGATCTTTCTCGCTTACCGGGCCGCGCAGGCGCTGCATGTCGCCAAGGGCTCGTTCCTCACCACCGCGTCCTGGGAACCCGACTCTCACAACTTCGGCATCGCCGCGGTTCTCACCGGCACGGTCATCATCGGCCTGGTGGCGATCGTATTCGCCGTACCGCTGGCCACCGGGGCGGCCCTGTACATCTCCGAGTACGCCCCACGCTGGATGAAGCGGACGCTCACGAGCGGGATCGACCTCATGGCGGCCGTGCCGAGCGTGGTGTACGGCCTGTGGGGATTCTTCTACCTCCAAGGCCACGTGGTGGGACTGTCCCGGTGGATCTCCACGTACTTCTCGTGGATCCCGCTTTTCAAGGTCACCGGTGCGGATCCGCGCAATCCGCTCGCCTCGGCGACCGTGTACACCTCATCGGCGTTCATCGCCGGGACGGTCGTGTCGCTCATGGTGACGCCGATCGCCTGCTCGGTGATGCGGGAGGCGTTCTCACAGGCGCCGCCCGGCGAGCGGGAGGGCGCGTACGCGCTCGGCGCCACCAGGTGGGGCATGATCAGGACGGTCGTGCTCCCGTACGGCCGGGGCGGCGTTATCGGCGGCACGATGCTCGGCCTCGGCCGCGCGCTCGGTGAGACGATCGCCGTCTACATGATCATTTCGCCGGTCTTCGTGATCCAGCCGCACATCCTCCAGAACGGGACGAATTCCGTCGCGGCGCTGATCGCCCTGCGCTACGGGTCGGCGAGCAACTTTGGCGTGTCAGCACTCATGGCGGCCGGGCTCGCGCTGTTCCTCATGACCCTGGTCGTCAACTTCATCGCCTCCTCGATCCTGGTCCGCAGCCGCTCCGGCGCGGGCGCTGAGGCGTGAGATGTCCGAGATAAGCGAACGCATACCGGTGGGGCCGATCTCCGGTACCGCCGAGCCACAGGCCGGCACCACGGTGATGCCCAAGCCGGCGGCCGGTGACCCGGACATGCCAGCCGAGGCTCGCCGGCGGATCGCGACCCTGCGCGGCCCGGACTACCTGGCGGTGCTCGGCGCCGCGATCGCATCACTCAGCCTCACCGCGGTGCTCTTCACCCGGATCCTGCCGTTCAACGGGTTTCTGGGCTTCGTGGTCATCGCGTACGCGCTGTTCGTTGGGCTGTACGCGCTGCTGGTCTCCTTCGACGGCAGCGGCCTGGCGGTACGCGACCGGGTGGCGTCGGTAGTGGTGCACAGTCTCGGGGCGCTGCTGCTGGCGGCGCTGGTCTTCGTCATCGGGTACACGCTGTGGCGGGGACACAAGGCCCTGCGTCATCTGAACTTCTTCACCCAGGACATGTCGTCGACGGGCCCGCTCCAGCCGCTCACTGACGGCGGCATGCTGCACGCCATCGTCGGCACGCTGGAGCAGATCACCATCGCGCTCGCCGTCACCGTCCCGTTCGCCCTGACCTGCGCGGTGTTTCTCAACGAGGTGCCCGGGACGTTCGCCCGCTTCGTCCGCACGATCGTTGAGGCGATGACGGCGTTGCCGTCGATCGTGGCTGGCCTGTTCATTTACGCCACCGTCATCCTCACCCTCGGCGTCCAAAAGTCCGGGTTCGCCGCCGCGCTAGCGCTGAGCGTCATGATGCTGCCGATCATCATCCGCGCCGCCGACGTGGTGCTCAGGCTGGTACCCGGCTCCTTGCGGGAGGCGTCCTACGCCTTGGGAGCCAGCCAGTGGCGCACCGTGTGGTCGGTGGTGCTGCCCACCGCACGGTCCGGCCTGACCACCGCGGTGATCCTCGGCACCGCACGCGGCATTGGCGAGACGTCCCCGGTGCTGCTCACCGCCGGATTCGCCGACGGGACGAACACAGACCCGCTGCATGGGCCGCAGGTGTCGCTGCCGCTTGAGACGTTTTCGCTGGTGCGTTCTCCCGAGCCGAACATGATCGCGCGCGGCTTCGCCGCCGCGGCGTTGCTGATGTGGCTGGTGCTGGTGCTGTTCTTGCTCGCTCGCTTTCTCGGCGGCCGGGCGCCCGGCGACCTGACCAGGCGCCAAGAGCACCGGCGGGTGCTCGCCTCGCGCCGTGACGCCGACCGCATGGCGCGGCGAACGCTGGCCCGCGCGGGCTCATCTGCCCCGGATGCTGCCGTTATACGCGGCCTGGACCCGCCCGCCCGTCCAGAGCGGGCCCCGTGACCGATCAGGAGGGCCCCAGCATGCCCGGACGACGAGGTCCATCGGGCCTGCGGACAACGCGCAGGAGGGCCTGGGCCGCCGTGGCGCTCATCACCACGTGCCTGGGTGTGGGCGTGAGCGTGGTCGCGCCCGCGCTGCCCGCGGCCGGCGCTATCTACGTGCCGATCTCGGGCGCGGGGTCGACGTGGAGTGAGAACGCCATCGACCAGTGGCGGGCGAATGTCCGGCAGTACGGCATGACGATCAACTACAGCGGCACGGGGTCATCCGATGGCCGCAACCAGTTCCGCAACGGCACCGTCGACTTCGCGGTTTCCGAGATCCCGTACGGAATCAAGGATTCGGGCGTGGTCGATCCGCCCCCGGCCCGGAAGTACGCCTATATGCCGATCGTCGCGGGCGGTACCTCGTTCATGTACAACCTCACGATCGGAAACCAGCGAGTCACGAACCTCCGGCTGTCCGGCCGGGTCATCACCGAGATCTTCACCGGGGTCATCAAGACGTGGAACGACCCGGCGATCAAGGCCGACAACCCCGCCCTCGCGGCGGCGCTGCCGGCCCGGACGATCGTCCCGGTGGTGCGCTCCGACGGATCGGGCACGACCGCCCAGTTCTCGACGTGGATGAGCAAGCAATACCCGGCACTGTGGAATACCTACTGCGCCAAGGCCGGGCGCAGCACCCCGTGCGGGACGACATCGAACTATCCGCTCGTGGCCGGCAGCAACTTCGTGTCCCAGTCCGGCTCGAACGGCGTCTCCGGCTACGTCGCACAGGCCGGCAACGTCGGCGCGATCACCTACGTCGAGTACTCATACGCGAAGTTCACGACCGGCTTCCCGGTGGTCAAGGTGCTCAACGCGGCCGGATACTACACCGAGCCGACCGCGCCCAACGTCGCCGTGGCGCTGCTCAAGGCTCAGATCAACAACAACCCGTCCTCGCCGAGCTACCTCACCCAGATCCTCGACAACGTCTACAACGACGGTGATCCGCGGACTTACCCGCTGTCGAGCTACAGCTACATGATCCTGCCGACGGCGCTGGAGTCCAACTTCAACACCCAGAAGGGGAAGACCCTCGGCGCCTTCGGCTATTACTTCCTCTGCGAGGGCCAGCAGCACGTAGCCGACCTCGGCTACTCCCCACTGCCGATCAACCTCGTGCAGGCAGCTTTCAGCCAGCTCCGCAAGATCCCCGGGGTCAGCGTCGAGAACATCGTCATCAGCAGCTGCCACAACCCGACGTTCTCCAACAACGGCACCAACACGCTGGCCGCGACCGCCCCGTACCCCGCCTCCTGCGACAAGCAGGGCGCGACGCAATGCTCAGCTGGCACCGGCGGCGCCACCACCCCGACCACGATCGGTGCCGGGAGCGGATCCGGTGCCGGCACCGGGTCTGGGTCCGGGAACGGGACCGGCAGCGGGAGCAGACCCGGGAGCGGATCCGGGCCCAGCGGAACCGGCAGTTCGGCGAACCCCTCATCCACACGGGGGACCGCCATCAACCCGGACACCGGCCTGCCGATCGGCACCACGGGATCGGGCGGCAGCGGCGGCACCATCGCGGCGGTCCCAGTATCGACGTCGGAAAGCATCGGCACCGGCCTGGAGCACGCGCTGATGGCACTGGCCGGCCTTCTCCTGCTCATGGTGATTGTCGGACCTCCGCTGCTGTCCCGCTACTTTGCCCGCAGGAAGGCGTCATGAGGATGGTTTCCGCCCGCGGCGATCGTGGTCAGCACCGCTGCCGAGCGATCGCCCTCGTGGCGGCGGCCCTGGCCGGGAGCGCCGCATTCGGCCTGGCGGCCACCTCCTCGCGCGCCGCGGTGACCGCCTCCCCGCCCGCCGCCGCCGCGGTGACCGTCTCCGGGCACGGTCCCTTCGCCAACCTGAAGGTCACTGTCGGCCAGACGGCCCACCTCGTCGACCAGGTGATCAAGGTGTCCTGGACCGGGGGGACGCCCACGATCTCCAGCACCCAGTACGCGGCGGACTACCTGCAGATCATGCAGTGCTGGGGCGACAGCGCGGCCGGACCTGATCCCCGGCAGTGCCAGTTCGGGGGATCGTCGGCGCTCGGCGCGGGGGCCGGCAGCCAGGGGGCCGGCGCCTTCACCAACACGCGGCAGCTGAGCTACGGCAACCTGGTCGACCCGGCGCAGCCGCTACCCCCGCCGCCGCCCGGCGGCCAGTCCTACATGCCGTTCCACTCGGTGACCGGCGACGTCATCACCACCGGCAGCTGGAACCAGTTCTACGACGTGAACACGACCAACGAGGTCCCCTACGCTCGCAGCAACCCAGACGGCACCGGTGAGGTGTTCTTCGAGACCCAGACGGTCCTGGAGGCGCCCGGGCTGGGCTGTGGCCAGCCGCTGACCAAATCGGGCCAGGTCACCGGCCGGTCCTGCTGGCTGGTCATCGTCCCGCGCGGCGAAACCGAGGTCGACGGCAGCTCGTACAAGACCCAGCCGAGCGGCCTCCTGCAGTCCTCGCCGCTCAGCGCGACCAATTGGGCGCAGCGCCTGGTCGTCCCGCTGACGTTCGAGCCGGTCGGCCAGTTCTGTCCGATCGGCGCTGCCGAGCGCAGCACCCTGGGCGATGAGATGGTCAACGAGGCGGTGGTCCGCTGGCAGCCGACCCTCTGCCAGAGCGGTCCCAAGACCATCTACGGCTACCTGCAGGTGACCGACGAGACAGCGCGCGCCAAACTGGTCTCGGGCCAGCCCGGCATGGTCTTCCTCAATCGCCCGGTCCCCCCCGGCCAGGTGCCGGCGGGCCAGTCACCGGTCTACGCCCCGGTCGCGCTCTCCGGCTTGACCATCGGGTTCTCCGTCGAAAGCCAGGCCGGCTTCGGCGCTCCCGCCGGTGTGGTGGCGCAGAACGGGAAGCGGCTCCTCAGCCTCAACCTGACCGCGCGCCTGGTCGCCAAGCTCCTGACCGAGTCGTACCGGGACGGGAACTCCCGGTTCGCCGACGACGTGAAGAACAACCCGTTCAACCTCGGTCACGACCCGGAGTTCCTCAAGTACAACCCCGGCTACGCCAACCTCGACTTCGGCGGGAAGCTCGGCGACGCGCTCGTGCCTGAGCCGCTCGCCGACGCCACCCAGGCGCTCTGGAACTGGGTGGCGCAGGATCCGGCCGCGCGCGAGTTCCTCAGCGGCGTGCCCGACAACGCGGGGAAATACGGTAACCCGAGCTTCTCCGGGATGACGGTCAACCCGAATTACAAGGCGATGGCCCTGCCGATCGACAGCTTCCCGAAGAGCGACCCCTACTGCCAGACATTCCCCGATCACCCGAACAATCCGCTGTGCATCCAGGACAAGCACCCGTACGCCACGGACATGCACGGCGCGGCGCGCGCTGCGGGCCGCGGCGACTCGCTGGCTCGCACGTCCTGGGATCCGACCGCCACACCGCCGGCCTACAAGAAGGACCCCCCGCAGCCAGCCGGGCAGCAAGCCCTGCTCGCCGTCACGGACACCGCGACGGCCGCTCGGTACGGCCTGGTGACCGCCAACCTGCTCAACGCGGCCGGCCAGTTCGTGGCCCCGACGACGGCGAGCCTGCTGGCCGGTGAGGCCGCGATGAAACCCAGCGGGGTCAACGGCGTCCTGGAGACCAACCCGGCGACCACGGCGAAGGGCGCCTACCCGCTGACCCTGCTCTGCTACGCGGCCACCGTGCCGGCGAAGCTCACCGCCACGGCGGGCCGGGACTACGCGGCTTTGCTCAGGTACGCCGCCGGGGCGGGACAGGTGCCAGGTCTGACCCAGGGCACGCTGCCCGCCGGGTACGCCCCGCTGCCGTCCGCGCTGCGGCGGCAGACCCTGGCGTCGGCGAGCACCATCCAAGCGCAGGCGGGCCGATCGCAACCGGGTTCCGGCTCGACATCGCCGGGTGGCGCCGGGTCGCCAGGCGGATCGTCAGCGGGATCGTCAGGCGGCCAGCCAGGTACTGGAAGCACTCCTGCGCTAGGCGGGTTGCGCTCGACCAGGTCCCCCAGCCCGACATCCCCGGCCGGCGTGCCGAGCCTTCCCGCGGCCTCGCCACAGGCGGCGACGTCGCGCACCCCGGCCACTCGCTCCGGCCCCATGCGCGACGTGGTCCTCATCAGCCTCATAGGCGGCACCGCCGCGGCGGCCGCCGGTCCGCTCCTGCCGAGGTTCGCGCCGAAACTCGCGACCCGGCTCACGCCGAAGCCCTGGAGGTGATGCCCGCACTCATCGCCTCGACCATCCGCTTCGACAAACGCTCGCTACGACGCCGGGCACCACCCCGGCGCAAGCTTACCTGAGGGGAAAACTCAGTGAAACGAACGATCGCGGCCATGGCCGTGTGCGCCAGCTTGCTGGCCGCAGTACTAGGTGCGACCGTGGCCAACGCCGATCCGTCGGGATCGCCAACGTTCCGCCAGCTCTCCGGGGTCGGCTCCGACACCGTCCAGGGCGTGATGGACGGCCTGTCCAATACCACCACTATCGCCGGCACCAAGGTGATCGGTTCATACGACGCCGTCGGCACGGCGAACATCACCACGAAGGACCCGACGGTCAACCCGAACTGCACCATTCCCCGGCCGAACGGCTCGAACGCCGGCCGCGCCGCCCTGCTCAACTCATTGCAGCCGGGATCACCCACGGCCGGCTGCCTCGACTTCAGCCGCTCCTCCAGCCTCAACCTCGCGGCCGCATCGCCCGGGCTCACGTATATCCCGTTCGCCGTCGATGCGGTCACCTACGCGATCACGCCCACCAGTTCGATCCCGCGCAAGCTCGCGCTGACCGATCTCCAGGCCATCTACCACTGCAACCCGGCCTTCGTCGGGACCGGCCCGAACTACTCGATCACCGTGTACCTGCCCCAGGCCGGCTCGGGCACCCGGAGCTTCTGGGAGGCCACGATGGGGATCACGGACGCCGACGTGGTCGCGGGCGTCTACCCGTGCATCCATGACACCAAGAACGGGCTGCCGGTCGAGGAGCACGACGGCCGCATCCTCGACGACATCTCGATCGCCCCGTTCTCGATCGCGCAGTACGTCTCGCAGAGCACGCAGACCATCCCCGACATCCGCGGCCGGGCGATCCTCGGCACGATCGACGGCCTGACCCCAGTCACCCTCAACGGCAGCTTCGGTGTGAAGCGTGATGTCTACAACGTGATCGCGACCACCAATGTCGGGGTCGCTCCGTGGAGCACCGTCTTCGTCGGCCCGAACTCGCTGATCTGCCAGCAGACCAGCCTGATCAACAGCTACGGCTTCGCCGCCAACCCGAACTGCGGCAGCACCACGAATCACACGCCATGAGGCGGCCTCAGTTCGTTACGGAGACCGCAAATCTCGTCAAGAGGAAAGCGAGCCCCCTTGTGTTGAAGAAAATGTTCCTGCGGCGTGTCGTGATCGGCGTGGCGGCCCTCGCCACCGCCGCGTCGGGCGCCGTGCTCGCCGCCTCCGGCGCGGGCGCCGCCGTCATCGGCACCGGCACCATTAGTCCGGCCACCGGTACCGACACCACCTCCATCACCCTCACCACCTCCGCGGCCTGCCCGACCAGCGCGACCAACATCATCGAGACCGTCACCGGCTCGGGATTCCCCGCCGCGGGCCAGACGGTCGTCGGCAACTCTCCGATCACCACGTACGGTACGTCGCCGAGCGGCGGGCTCATCATCCCGCTGACGCAGACGATGCGGGACTACGCCAACACGGCCGGGTTCACGACCCTCACGGGCCCGTACACCTTCACGGTCACCTGCCGTACCGCATTCAACGCGACCAGTCTTGGTGACTTCACCGCCACGATCAACTTCACCTCCAACACCACATACGTGTCCGCCAGCGGCACGGCCACGACCACGACGCTGGCGGTCACCCCGGCCAGCCCGGTGGCGGCGGGTACGGCAGTGACGCTCACCGCCACTGTCGCCCCGTCGACCGCGGCCGGCTCCGTGCAGTTCATGGACGGCACGACGGCGCTGGGCAGCCCGGTGACCGTTTCAGGCGGCACGGCCGCCCTGACCACGAGCACGCTGGCGGCCGGGACCCACTCGCTCACCGCGGCGTTCACGCCATCGGACACGAGCAGCGCGTCCACCTCGACCGCCGTCTCCTACACCGTCAGCGGGTCGACCGGGGCGCAGACGACGACCACCGCGCTGGCCGTCACCCCGGCCGGTACGGCGGCCCCGTCCACGCCGGTGGCCTTGACCGCCACCGTCACGCCGTCCGCCGCGGCGGGCTCGGTGCAGTTCAATGACGGCACGACAACACTGGGCACCGTCGCCGTCTCGGGCGGGACGGCGACCTTCAGCACGAGTAGCCTCGCGCTCGGCAGCCATTCGTTCACGGCGACCTTCGTGCCGACGGACACCGCCGCCTTCACCGGATCAACCTCGAGCTCGATTCCCTATGTCATCGCGCAGTCCGGGACCGGGGCCACCGCGTCGGAGACGATCACCAGCACCGTCGCTGCCGGCGCCTTGGTCATCAGCGTCGCCAACCCGAGCGTGACGCTGCCGACACCGGCGCTGAACACCACCGCCTCGCTGTTCACCTCAACGGGTTCGATCAACCCGGTGACGCTGACCGACACCCGCGCCGGCAACCTCGGCTGGACGGTCAGCGGTCAGGTGACTGACTTCTCCGACGGCGCCAGCCACCTCATCAACGGGCAAAACCTCGGCTGGGTGCCGAACGTGGTTGACAACGGCGCTGGCCAGCTGGTGACGCCTGGCGCAACCGTCGCTCCGGCCGCCGGAGTCGCCGCGTCCGCCGCGGGCACTGCGGGCCTGAAGTCATCCAGGACCCTCGCCCAGGGCACCGGCCTCGGTACCGCCCACCTCGGCGCGGCGCTCAACCTCAACGCGCCGACCTCGACCGTGGCCGCCACCTACACGGCCACACTCACCCTCACGGCCATCTGACCCAGTTCGGATGACTCAGGGGTAAGGCCACGACAACGGCCCCGGGAATGCGGGACGGAAGCATCGCCCGTCCCGCATTCCCGGCGGCCTGGCTCACGATCCCACGCCTAGAACGGACGATACCCACATGACCATCACGCCCGGCCGTCGCGCCGTCGCGCTATCCGGCTGCCTGCTTGTCATGACCCTCGTGGCCAGCACCGCGGCTACTGCTGCCGCGAAGCCGGTGACCGCCGCCCCGAGGGCTGCCCTCGGTCAGCCGGTCACGTTTGGTATCCAGCCGTCCGGGCCGAGAAAGCCCGACCTGCGACCTGACTTCTCCTACAGCGCTACCAAAGGCGCGGTAGCCCGCGATTACGTCGCGGTGTCGAACTACTCCGGTGCGCCGCTCACTCTGCGCGTCTACGCCAGCGACGCCTTCAACAACTCGGACGGTGGCTTCGACCTCCTGGCGGCCAGCAAGGCGCCGACCGACATCGGGTCCTGGGTGCGGCTCGGCAAGACCGTGATTACGCTGCCGGGCCAGTCTCGGACGATCCTTCCTTTCACCTTGACCATTCCGGCCAACGCGGAGCCCGGCGACCACGCGGGGGGCATCGTCGCGTCGCTCTCCACGGTGCGCACGGACGCGAAGGGCAACCGCATCAGGGTCGACCTGCGCGTCGGGGCGCGCATCTACCTCCGCGTCGCTGGCCCCCTGCATCCCAAGATCATCGTGTCACGCATGACGTCGGCGTACCACGGGACCCTCAACCCGTTCGGTGCCGGATCCGTCACCTTGACCTACACCCTGCGCAACGTCGGCAACATCCGGCTCGGGCTGCGCCAGGCCGCGCAGGTGTACAACTTCCTCGGCTCGGCCCATGCCAAAGGGCTCCGTAATCTCCGGGAACTACTGCCCGGCAACGCCTGGACGGTGACCACCGTGCTGCCGGGGGTGGCACCGGGGTTCCTGTCGTCGGCGAACGTCACCGCCGACCTCGTGTCGCTGCCGGGTAACGTCGATCCCGCGCTGCCGAGCGTGGCTCAGACCGGGAGCCTGTGGACCGTGCCGTGGACTCTGCTCGCGATCGTTCTCATCCTGGCCGCGGGCGGCGTGGCTGTGATCCTGCTCCGGCGCAGGCGCAAGCGGAGCCGGGGCGATACCACCCCACCGCCGGCGGTGAAGAAAGCGGCCACACGTACCGCGCTGCCGTGACGACCTTGAAGAGATGGAGACTAGCCGTGCCGCTGAAGTCCTGGTCCCCCTCAAGGCCGGTGCGGGCGGTCGCGTTCGTCGCGGCTGCCGTGCTGAGACTGGCCGTGACGACGCTGGCCGTGCTGACGCTGGCCGCACCTGGTGCGCGGGCGGCCTCCGGGGATCCTGTGGTTCGCGCCGCACCAAGGCGCCGATACGGACCCGATAAACCTCACCTCCGGGCCCTGCCCGGCCGGCACGCGTAACCTCATCGTGAGGGTCTTCGGACCGGGGTTCGCGCCCAGCGGCCAGAACGTCATCGGCAACTCGCCGGTCTCCCTGTACTCGCCGGCGCCGGGAGCCGACCTGTCGGTGCCGCTGACGTACACCATGCGCGACTACGCGACCAACGCCGGTATCAAGGCTCTCAAGGGTAGGTACACGTTCACCCTTAGCTGCCTGACGACCGCCTTCGCCCGGGCGAGCGCGATGGACTTCACCGGCTCGATCTGGTTCACCTCCAACACGAGGTACCACGACGATGGCGCCTCCCCGCCGCCTCAATCGCGGTCGACCGCGCCCGCCTCGGCACACTCGGTCACCCCCGGCTCGCCGAACCCGGCCGCAGGCGGCGCCGCCCCCACCAGCGGGACCGGCGGTGGCGCTGGGGGCGGCGGGGCAGGCGGAATCAGCGGCGGCTCAGCGAGCCGCGCTGCAGCCAGCGGATCGGCGGCGAATCGGGGTCCGGAGATCGGCGCGGTCGCGGCGGCCGGAGCAGCCGGGCTCCTGGGCGCCGCCTGGTGGGTGCGACGGCGCAGGCTGGCCACGTTCTCGGACATCCCCGACCAGCCAGATCAGGTCAACCAGATTGAAACCATTGATGGCCAGGAGTGAGTCCTCGTGTTGACGGCCGGGACTGGGCCGGCCGTCGCCGAGAGCGCGGGAGCGCCCGATCGCGTTCCCGCGCCGACGCCGGGCCGGGCCGGGCCCGAGCAGGCTGGCCCCGAGCATGCTGGCCCCGAGCCTCTTGCGAGCGTGGTGCTGCGGGTCACGGGAGCGGCACTGGGTATTGTCGGGGCGCTCCTCCTCGGGTTCGTTGTCGACGTGGGGCTACTCGGCCCGGTCCGCCACGACCGTGACCAGCAGGTGACGTACGCTACCTTCCGCGGCGAACTGGCGAACGCGACGGCCCCGGTCGGGCAGACCGGAGCCGACGGCAAGCTGCTGCCGCTGGGCACGCCGGTGGCCTTGCTGGAGATCCCCGAGATCGGCGTGCGCGAGATCGTCGCCGAGGGGACGACGTCGGCGGTGTTGATGTCCGGCCCCGGCCACCGGCGGGACACCGTGCTGCCCGGCCAGGCCGGTGTCAGCGTCATCATGGGACGGCAGGCCGCGTTTGGCGGCCCGTTCCGGCACCTTGACCTGCTGGTTCCAGGGCAGACATTCACCGTGATCACGGGCCAGGGTGCGAGTACCTATCGTGTGCTCGATCTCCGTCGCGCCGGCGACCCGCTACCCGGCTCGCTGCCGGCCAGCGGCGGGCGCCTGACGCTGGTGACCGGCGACGGCCCGGCGTTCGGGCCGGCCGGAGTCCTGAGGGTAGACACCGATCTCATCTCGGCCCCACGGCCCGCGCCCCCACAGGTCTTCGCCTCGGTGCCCGCCGCCGAGCAGGCGATGGCGGGCGACCCTTCGGCCTGGTTCCTCATCGTCTTGTGGGGACAGGCCCTGGTCCTCGCCGCGATAGCGCTGGCCTGGTCACGGGCCCGCTGGGGGCGCTGGCAGACATGGGTGGTGGGCGTCGCCATCATCGCGGCCGTGGGTCTCGCACTGGCAGACCAGGTCGCCCGGCTGCTGCCCAATCTGTTGTGACCATGCGTGGACCGAGTGAGGCGAGGACATGCCGTGACCGTTGACGAGGGGCACAACGCTGCAGCGCCGACCGCACTGGACGCGGCGACAGCGCTGGCCGGGGGGGATGGCCCGGTCCTGGCCGAGCTGGAGGCGCGCGGGATCTCCGCGTGGTTCGGTGACCACAAGGTGCTCGACCGCGTGTCGCTGGCTATGCGGGCTGGCCAGGTGACCGCGCTGATCGGCCCGTCCGGATGTGGCAAATCGACATTCCTGCGGATCCTCAATCGGATGCACGAGCTGATCCCGTCGGCCTCCCTGGCCGGAACGGTGCTGCTCAACGGCGACGACATCTACGGGCCCGAATGGCGCCTGACCGACGCGCGCCGGCAGATCGGCATGGTCTTCCAGAAGCCGAACCCCTTTCCGGCGATGTCGATCTACGACAACGTGACCGCCGGGCTCAAGCTGACCGGCATCCGGCTCAGCCGCCATGACCGGGATGACTGCGTCGAGGAGTGCCTGACCAAGGCTGGCCTGTGGAACGAGGTCCGCGCCCGGCTACGCCAGCCGGGTGGCGCGCTGTCGGGCGGACAGCAGCAGCGGCTGTGCATCGCGCGGGCGCTGGCCATCCGGCCCAGAGTGCTGCTCATGGACGAGCCGTGTTCGGCGCTGGACCCGACCTCGACGCGCCGGATCGAGGACACGATCCGCGAACTGGTCGACGAGGTGACCATCGTCATCGTCACCCACAACATGCAACAGGCGGCGCGTGTCGCCGACTGGTGTGCCTTCTTCCTCGCTGCGCAGGGCACGCCGGGCGTGATCGTAGAGCATGGCCCGACCGCGATCATGTTCTCGTCGCCGTCCGACCCCCGGACGGCCGACTATGTCCACGGCCGATTCGGCTGACCCAAGAACAGTCGCTCAGAGCTTCACCGCGGAGCTGAGCAGGCCCGGCACCCATGCTGAAACAGATGTGACAGTTGAGGCCATTGTGCTTCAATGAAATTGATCGTGAGGTGGTCATGTCATGCCCGCCTCCATGGACGTGGCCGGGGGGGCCTGGGCTGATGGTGGCCGTCCACAACTTTTCGTACGGGCTGCTGACGCCTGTCCTGGGCTATGTCATGTCCTGCCTGGGCTGCTTCCTCGGCCTGCGGTGCACCATGCGGGCCCGGGCCGGGCAAGGTGCTTCTCGCGTCCGCTGGCTGCTGCTGGCGGCCCTGACCATCGGGGTGGCGGGGGTCTGGGGCATGCATTTCGTTGCCATGCTCGGGTTCACCATTCCGGGCCAAAGCATCCGGTACAACGTGCCGGTGACGATCCTCAGCATGGTGATCGCGGCCGTCGTGGTGAGCACTGGCCTGCTCATCGTGGGATTCGGTGGTGACGGGCCGGTCCCGCTGCTGACCGGTGGCCTGATCATCGGGTTCGGCGTCGCGAGCATGCACTACATCGGCATGACGGCGATGCGCATGCCGGACTTGATGCGTTTCAGCATCGGCCTGGTCATCCTCTCGGTGATCATCGCCGTCGTCGCAGGCACCGCCGCGCTCTGGGCCGCGCTGCGGCTGGACACGGTGTGGTCGACCCTGGCCGCCTCCGCAATCATGGGCGTGGCCGTCAGCGGGATGCATTACACGGGCATGGCGGCCATGCAGGTGTACGCCACCGCGGACGCCACTGGCATGGCAGGAATGCAGGGTGGCGCCAGCGCAACGTCCTTCCTGCTGCCGCTCATCTTCGGCATCAGCATCCTGACGCTCGTCCTGACCGCGGTCATCTCGCTGTCACCGACCGAGGCCGAGATCCGCAAGGACGCCGAACTCATAGCGCGCCTCGCCAGCAACCACAGCAGGCGCTAGGGGTGCGGCGCCTGGGGTTCGTTCAGAGCTTCACCATGGAGCGGAGCACCTCACCGCGCTGCATCTTGGCGAACGCCTCCTCGACCGCGTCCAGCGCGATGGTCTCCGACACGAACTTCTCCAGCGGCAGGCGGCCCTGCAGGTACAGGTCGGTGAGCAGGGGAAAGTCGCGTTCAGGCAGGCAGTCCCCGTACCAGGAGGACTTGAGCGCGCCGCCGCGGCCGAAGAAGTCCAGCAGCGGCATGTCGATCCGCATTTCGGGGGTGGGCACGCCGACGAGCACCACCGTCCCGGCCAGGTCCCGGGCGTAGAACGCCTGCTGGTAAGTCTCCGGGCGGCCGATCGCCTCGATCACCACGTCGGCTCCGTTCCCGCCGGTCAGCTCGCGGATGCCGTCGACCGGGTCGGCCTCCCGGGAATTGATCGCGTGCGTCGCCCCGAACTGGATGGCCCATTCCAGCTTGCGCGGGTCGATGTCCACGGCGATGATCGTCCGCGCCCCGGCCAGCCGGGCGCCGAGCACCGCGGCGTTGCCCACCCCGCCGCACCCGATCACGGCGACCGAGTCGCCCAGCGTCACCGGCGCGGTGTTGATCGCGGCGCCGAGCCCGGCCATGACGCCGCAGCCCAGCAGGCCCGCCACCTCGGCCGGTACGGCCGGGTCGACCTTGGTGCATTGGCCCGCGGCGACCAGCGTCAGCTCCGCGAACGCGCCGATGCCCAGCGCGGCCGACAGCGGGGTGCCGTCGGCCAGCGTCATCTTCTGCCTGGCGTTGTGGGTGTTGAAGCAGTACCAGGGCTTGCCGCGCTTGCAGGCCCGGCATTGGCCGCACACCGCGCGCCAGTTGAGAATGACAAAGTCTCCCGGCGCGACGCTGGTCACGTCGCTGCCGACGGCCTCGACCACCCCGGCCGCCTCGTGCCCGAGCAGGTACGGGAAATCGTCTCCGATGCCACCCTCGCGGTAGTGCAGATCGGTGTGGCAGACGCCGCACGCCTGCACCCGCACCAGGGCCTCACCGGGTCCGGGATCGGGCACCAGCACGGTCGTGACCTCGACTGGAAGACCCCTACCAGGGGCGACGACGCCCCGCACCTGAGTTGTCATCCGCCCATCGTCCCAAATCTCCAGCCGAACGGAACCCCTGGTGACTCACGCCCGATCAGCCGGCGAGCGCGGCAAGCAGGGAAGGATCCCTGGTCAGAGTGTGGCCCGGGCCCCGCGCGGCAGCTTTTCCCGCGGCCCGTCAACATTACAGTTTGTGATTGAGCGCTACGCCTGCGTGATAGATGGGTAGATCCGAGATGACAGGCGGAACCGCGCGGCGCGCCGACATATGTAACTCAGTGTCACTAAGTGGTACGTTTGTGTCATCTCTCGGCAGATTCGGGATAACGGGCGGTACCCGGGAGGTGTGCGGGCCAACGGGCCAGGAAGCGCAGGAGCGATGGCTAGCGGGCTATTGACGGGATCGGCGCGCAAACTGGTCGCCGCGAGCATAGCGGTCGGCATCGTGTTCGCGGCCGCCGTTGCCGTGACGATCTGGCGCTACGAGGTTGCCATCGGGCTGTTGGGCAAGTCGAACGACGCATTCGTCGACAAGGCGGCCACGGCGACGCTCGTCGCGGCCTTCTGGCACGAGCGAGAGGCGATGCAGGCGTATATCATCGCTCCGTCACCGGCCGCCTTTGAGGAAGTCGGTGTGGAACGCGCGCGGTTCGCGGACACGGCCGTGTCGCGGAGCCTGGCTGACACGCCCGCCGAGGCTCAGCCTCTGGCGCAGGCCATAGCGGCGAACGAGGGATTCTACGCCCTATTCACGCGGATCCGGGGTTCCGCGGCAACCACCTTGGCTCACCAGATCGCGGTGAACGCACAGCTGAATGCCGCCGAGCCCAGCGTCCTGGTGCCCATCAGCACGCTTGGCCGCCTCCAGGCCCAACGCGCGGATGCGGCGGAAGCGGCTGCCTCGTCCGCAGAGACCCAGGCGTTCTGGGTCGTGGTGACCGCCGCCGTCCTGGCCATGGCCGCCGGTATCGCCTTCGTATTCTTCGCCCTCAGGGAGCTCGGCCATGCGGTCGGGCGGGAGGAAGAGCGGACGGCCGCGCTCCGGCGGCTGAGCCAGCTCTTTGCCCGGCTGCGGTCGACGTCGGCGGTGCTGAGTGAGGTGGCGGGTGAGGTGCGTTCGGCGGCGAGGAATGCCGCGGCGGTGTCCAGTGAGCAGTCTTCAGCGGTGGCGCAGACGTCGGCGACGGTGGAGGAACTGGCGACCACGGCCGGTTCGATCGCGGACAATGCGCATGCGGTGGCGCAGGTCGCGGAGCGGGCTGGTGACACGATGCGGGACATGCAGGAGAAGGTCGAGGCGATCGCTGAGCGGGCGTTGTCGCTGGGTGAGCGTGCGCAGAAGATCGGCGAG
>DASWFT010000407.1:0-7195 GCA_036394075.1 Streptosporangiaceae bacterium | reverse complement strand
AGTGCAACCATATATGTCATGTCTACGCCGAAGCAGTAACAGAACCGTAACAAGACAGTAAATGGCCTGCACTGGACTAATATCCTGGTCGGTTTTCTAGATGATCGGGATTTGGGGTCAGCGGCAGCACCACAGACTGGGCCGGCGAAGGCGAAGAACCGGTCGTCCCTGGCCATAGTTGAGCGTGCGCATCCGCGCCCGGCCAGTGCGCTGCTTCGCGCGACATGATCGTGTCATGCCGCTGACTGCGATGACTGCCACGACGGCCGCCCGGTTGCGCGATGCCGAGTTGACCTACGGCGAGGTCGGCCGGACCACGGGCCCGCTCCCGGCTGGCTACCATCACCGCGTTCTCCCGGCCCGCGACACTGCTGGCCTGGGCCGCGGGACCGGCCGGCCGGATCATCCAGCGCCGCATCACTGGCCGCTACCTCCGGGCCCTAGCCAGCCGCCAACGTGGCTGACATCGCCCCGGTCAACCCGGGCGAGACGTCAACAGCTCAGGCAATAGTGGCCTGCCAGCGCCCGCGTTTCAGATGGATTGCGCCCTCGGGGGTAATGGTGACCTCGGCGCCGTAGACGGGCAGGGAGCCGTCGCGGAGCCAGGTGTGGCGAATGTCGTCCAGGATGTCCCACAGCCGGCGCGGGCCGCTCTGGTGAACAACAGGCGTGTCGCCGTCTGCGCTGATGGCGCGGGCCCATGATCCATCCGGGTGCAGCATCCACGCGGTGCGCTGGCCGTCAGGTGATTCCTGGTAGTGGTGCTGGATTCCGGGAGCTACGACGCTGAGCATGGAGCGCAGTTCCCATGCTTCGGTGACGTCCACGACGGGGTAGCGGCCGATGCCGACATGCTCTCCTTCAGCCTCACGCACGGTTGGCAGTTCCTCCAGCAGGCTGGGCGGGTAGTCCGGCCCCGATCGCGTGGGCATGAATCCGGCGCAGTCCCATTCGGTGCGCCCGGCAGCGCCGCCGTCGCTGGTCTTGTCAGCGGTGATGATGAGTGTCGTGCCGGTGATGGTCGTGACCAGCCGCCCGCCCGGCCTGAGCGCGGACAGCCAGCTGGCCGGGATAGGGCGGACGGCCACGGTAGACACGATCCGGTCGTAGCTGCCCGGCAGCGGGCCGGTCGCGTCGCAGGTCAACACCTGTGGGTGCAGCGCGATGCCGTCCAGGCGCTCGGCGGCGGCCTTGGTCAGGTACTGATCGACATCGATGCTGGTGACCTGCCGGTAGCCGGACCGCTCACATAGCACCGCGCAGCCGTAGCCGGAACCGGTGCCGACGTCCAGGACGTCGGCGTCATCGGTAATGCGGGCATGCCGCAGCATCTGCACAACCAGGCTCGGGAGGGTGGCCGCCGACGTAGGCGCCCCGGACGGCCGGTCGTCTTGGCTGGCGTAGTCGGCGTGCAGCCAGCCGACCTGGGTGACCAGCGTCCGGTCACTGTAGGCGACGCGGAGCCACTCGCCGGGATCGGCAGGTCCGTCGCGCAGGTCCCACACATCGGCGTCCAAGCCCGCGCCGGGCGCGGAGCACGCCCACCAGCGGGGCACGAACAGATGCCGGGGAACGGCAGCCACCGCTGGCCGCCACCGTGACACCGGGTGGGTGACCTCGCTGGCGAGCCGGTTAGCGTGAGATTTCCAGTTCACTGTGGCTTCCTGGAGTATCGCAGTCGTTACTTTCGGCCGGCGTGCAGGGTCATACAGGAATCCAGCGGCGGCGCCGATGCCACAATATGTCGCTAGCCCTCCCCATTCAGGATGTCACCCAACGGCGCGTATTTCACGTTTGCCCCCACCAGGAGGCACCCCCGGGCAGGCGCACCTCGAACGCTCAGCCATGCTGGTCGCCCTCGTCCGCCAGCCGCAGCGTATGCTCCAGTTCCGCCAGCGTCGGGACGTAAAGCGACTGCCAGCCGCCACCTTCCTGCCTCCGGTGGGCGGTGAACCCCGCACCCTTGCCGGGCCGCACGCGGCGAATGGACCAGTCTGGGAAGGCCACCTTGAGCCGGGCGAGTTGGGCCGCCGGAGTGCGGCTCACGAGCCGCCCCCGTCCGGGTGTCGAAAGGCACAGCGCATGCCTGGAGAAACGCCCGGCCGGTCCGAGGCGTTACGGTGTCGCACAGGTGGAGTGGCTGGCTGCGGACTGCCGCAGTGGCCGACGGGATTGCCTACTTCGGCAGCAACGACAGCAAGGTATACGCGCTGAAACGCTAACCCAGTGCAGCGCCATGCCGCGCGGTGCTTCGGAGGCGAGGTCCTGGGTCCGGGACCTCGCCTCCGAAGCCGGTTGTGGCCGTCAGGCCGTCATGGGTAGCTCACCACGTCGCTTGGGCCTGGTTGCGCCTGGGTTACCGGCGCGCCCGTGCCGTTGACCACGGAGTTGATGCCGCCCGATGCGTTGAGGAAGCGGGTGAGGATGTCGTGAAGCTGGACGCCGGGAGTGCCGGGGACCTTGAACGCCTCCGTGGCGAAGAT
Organism: Streptosporangiaceae bacterium; assembly: GCA_036394075.1. Taxonomy (GTDB): domain Bacteria; phylum Actinomycetota; class Actinomycetes; order Streptosporangiales; family Streptosporangiaceae; genus JAWWPY01. The sequence goes on along the minus strand of DASWFT010000407.1, from coordinate 4,712 downwards.
GGGCACCCCCTGGTTGAAGAAGCAGTAGCTGGCCATCCCGTAGCCCTGGAACGTCTTGGCGTCCCCGGTGACCTCGAACGCCGGGTAGCCGTTGGTCGTGCTGTTGGCCATCCAGGCCGCCTGGCTCGGTGGGTCGTAGGGCATCTCGTTCTGGAAGAAGATGTCCGTGCCGTCCCGGCCGTTCCAGATGACCTGGGTCTTCTCGTAGTGCTCCACGAACAGGCCATAGGCGGTCACATCGTTGCCGTTGACGATGAGGCCGTGGTTCGAGACGTTGTCGTTCCAGCCCACGCCGCTGCCGTGATCAGCCCGCCACGACCAGATGTCATCGAGGATGGTGTTGGAACTGTTGACCACGAGGGCGGTGGTGGCCTTACCTGGCTCCGCGCCGCCGATGCGGAAGAACACGTCCTGGATCAGCGTGGGCTGATCCGGCTTGCTGGCCAAGGCGAAGCTGCCCCGCTGATCCGACTCACCCACCTGCAACAGCACCGGAGAGTTCACCGGACCGGCATCGAAGATGATGCCGGAAAGCTTCACGCCCGGCACGCTGGCGACCCGCATCGAGACGTTGCCGCGCTGCGGGACGATCGTGGCAAAACCAAGACCAAGCACCACGGTGCCCGGCCGGGTGACCTTGATGGTCCGGTCCGTGTTATAGACCCCGGGAGTAAGGATCAGGTTCTTACCGGACTCCAGCGCTGCGTTGATCGTCGCCACCGAGTCCTCTGGGTCAGCGACGAAGAACCTGCCGATCGGGATGGACGTGCCCGGTGTCGGGCCGCTGGCCCAGGACGGGCCGACCGAGTTGTGCTGAACCGCCGGGACGAACACCTGGTACTTGCCCTGGCTGTCGATGTAGAGGAACGGCTTCTCCTGCGTCACCGGGCTGGAGGCCAGCGTCGTGTACGGCGGAGTTCCGCCGGGCAGGCCAGACGTCGCAGAGAAGCTCTGGGCCGGTGCGCCTACGTCCCCAGAGAAAACCTGGTCCCACACACCGTTGGTCCAGCCGTCCAGGGCGCTGTTCCGTACCAGGAACTGCTGCTGGGAGCCGTTGATCACCGTGCCGCCGGAGAACGCCGAATCGGCGATAAAGCCACCGCTGGCGAACTGCGGACCGGCCGAGCAGTAGTCCATGAGCGACAGATTGCCGCCGGTGACGTCCACCCGCCTCATCGGCGCGGCCTGCGACACGGCCCAGAAATCGGTATTGCCCAGGCAGCCGGGTGGCTGGCCCGCGATGTTGATCGTCAGATTCGACAGCGAGCGCCAGAAATTGTCAAGCGCGATGCAGTTGGTCGTGCCGGGAGTCGTGGTCGGGAAGCACTGGTTGTATACATCGATTGTGCCGTTGATGGTCACATCATGAGGTGAGCTGCCCAGGCCGGCCACCTCGGTGTAGTAGCCCACCTGGAAGGTGAGAGGATTCGCGGCCGACCCGTAGATGCCGGGCTCGAAAAGCAGCGTGTAACGCTGTGTCCCGAACTGGTTGGGGATCTGCTGTGTGGCGATCGAGTTGACCGTCGCCTGGATCTGACTCTGCGGCATGCTGGGGCTGAACACATAGACGTTCGGGCCAAGGTCCGGCTGGCCCGGCAGGGGCTGCGGCGCCATGATTGCCTTGGCCGCCCCGGCGGTCGGCGCGGCGGAAGCGACCGCGTTCGACGCCCCGGCGGCGAGCACGAGAGCAGCGGTGAGGGGCAGGCCCAGGAACAGTCGCCGACGGCCTGCGTGCCGGATCCGCCCGAGAAGTAGTCGCCCGGGCGCGAGACTCCTTTCTTCGGTCATGTCTCTTTCCTTTTCTGCATGCCGTTTCCGCAGGCCGAGAGTTCGGTCGGCGCCAACCACGCACCCGCACTTTTCCCGCTCGCCACGTTCAAATCAGACCCCCTCGTCTAGGCAGGCCGCCGCAAAGGCGGAGAGCTGGCACCGGCCCGCTTCGCGGTTGCTGCGGCCACGGCTCCGACTGAGACGGTAGGCGTGCCAAAGTTAACGCACCGTAAAAATTACCGGCGACTCATAAAAATATCGTGAACGCGGCTCTGAGGCGGGCCGGCCATGTCCCCGTCCAGGCTGACCGTAGACGATCACGCGGCTCACGCGGACGGCAAGATCTGCGCACGTTGCCGCCAGGCGATCGAGGCTGACCAGGATGTGCGCCGCCGCGCCTCCGGGGACTGGGCGCATGAGAACTGCCCGCCGGCGACCCCGTGCTAGTCCAGGCGGCGCAGGCCGGCCCGGTGGCGCTCGGCCAGATCCAGGTACGCGGCGACCGCCGAGCGGATCCAGTCCCGCTGCCGCGCCCCCGCGCCCTCCTTGATCGCCGCGGGCACGCCCACGGCGAGCGCGTCCGCGGGAACGACGACGTCCTCGCGGACCAGCGCGGCGGCCGCCACCACGGCACCGGCGCCGACGTGTGCGCGGTTGAGCACCAGCGAGCCGGAACCGATCAGGCAGCCGCGCTCCACCACGCAGCCTTCGAGGTGGGCCCGGTGCCCGACGACGCAATCGGCGCCGATGATGGTGGGCCACTCCTCGGTCGTGTGCACGACGGTGCCGTCCTGGACCGAGGTGCGCTCCCCGATCCGGATCAGGCCGTGGTCACCGCGCAGCACCGCGCCCGGCCATACCGACGCGCCCGCGCCGAGTTCCACGGAGCCGATCACCACCGCGTCGGGGTGGACGTAGGCCCCTGGGTCGATCGCGGGCACGAGGTAGTCGAGTGCGTAGACCGGCACGGCATCACTTCCTGAGCTGATCGGCGGTTATCTCGCGGACCACGCCGCGCTGGATCTTCCCGGTGGCGGTCTTCGGCAGGGCGTCAAGCACCAGCACCACCCGCGGCCGCTTGAACGCGGCCAGGCCCTCCCGGCAGAAGCCGATGAGCTGGCCGGAATCGACCGTGTGGCCCGGCGCGGGCACCACGCAGGCGACCGTCGTCTCAAGCCCGTTCTCGTCGCGGTACCCGACGACCGCGCACTCGGCCACCGACGGGTGCTGGATCAGCCGCGCCTCCACCTCCATCGGCGATACCCAGATTCCTCCCGCCTTGATCATGTCATTCGACCGGCCCAGGCAGGTGTAGAAACCGTCCGCCGAGCGCACATAGGTGTCCCCGGTGCGCAGCCACTCACCCTGGAAGACCTGCCTGGTCGTGGCGGTCCGGCACCAGTACCCGGTGGCGATCGAGTCACCGCGGACCAGCAGGTTGCCGGGCTCACCGTCGGCGGCGGGGGCGCCGGCCTCGTCCACCAGCCTGGCGTCGTACCCGGGAACCACCGTGCCCGAGGTCCCCGGCCGCACCGCGCCAGGGGTGTTCGAGATGAAGATGTGCAGGGCCTCGGTGGAGCCGAGCCCGTCGATGATGTCCACGCCGTAACGCGCGGTGAACCGCCGGTATATCTCCGCGGGCAGCGCCTCCCCCGCCGACACGGCCAGCCGCACCGAGCCGAAGGCAGCCACCGGCGCGTCGGCGGTGAGCAGCGCGGCAAAGAACGCGGGGCCGCCGAAGAACAGGGTCGGGCGGTCGGCCGCCAGCCGGGCGGCCACCCCGGCCGGGGTGGCGCGGGCCGGGTCAAGGATGGTGGTCGCCCCGGCGGCGAGCGGGAAGAACAGCGAGTTGCCCAGCCCGTAGGCGAAGAACAGCCGGGCGGCGGAGAAGCAGCGGTCGCCGGGGGTAATGCCGAGAACCTGGCTGGCGTACGTCTCGCAGACCCGCGCCACGGCGCCGTGCCGGTGCATCGCCGCCTTGGGCGTGCCCGTGGTCCCCGAGGTGTAGAGCCAGAACCCCGGTGAGTCGAACCAGGTGCCGTACGGCGTGACCGGCCCGGCCTGCCGCCCGCTGGCCAGGATGTCGTGCCAGGTCTCTATGTCGATTTTCCCGGCGTCCCCGCCGCCATCAACCCCAGATCCTCCCGAACGATCTCCAGCCGTACTCTCCCCCGCCAGCACCAGGGTGCTGGCCTCGGGCGCGTACCGCATCGACTCGCGGGCCACGGCGGCGGTCTCCGGGGTGGCCACCACTACCCGGGCCCGGGCGTCGCGCAGCAGCGCGCCGAGTTCCACGCCGTTGTACATGGTGGAGACCGGCACGGCCACGGCCCCCATGCGCAGCAGGGCGAGGAACGTGATGAGTGTCTCCGGCCGGTCCGACATGACCAGCAGGACCCGTTCCTCCGGCCGGATCCCCAGCCCCAGCAGGCCCGCGGCCAGCGCGGCCACCTGGTCCGCGAGCTCGGCGTAGGTCAGCGAGCCGGCCGGGCCCGCGACGGCGAGATGGTCCCCTCGGCCCGCCGCCACCTGGCGGTCCACGAGATAGACACTGGCGTTGAACGACTCTTCAGCCATGGCCGCACCGATCTGCCGGCGAACACGATGAGACATCTTCTACATACAGTTGGCGGATCGTCAATTACTTGTAGCATTGAGCTGAAACAGTCCCGGGCCTCCGCCGTGAGAGGAAGCAGCCGCTCATGCCCCGCGCAGCCGTGCCTGGTGCAGCCGTGCCTGGCGCAGCCGTGCCTGGTGCAGCCGTGCCTGGCGCCCGGTCACTGTCCCGCCGCCAGGCCGGGTCGGGCAGCGCCCGGTCGCTGCTGCTGACCGTGCTCGGCGAGTTCGCGCTGCCCTCCGGCGAGCCGTCATGGACCTCCACCCTGCTGCACGTCGCGGACGGGCTGGGGGTGGAGGAGAAGTCCACCCGCCAGGCCCTCACC
>DASWFT010000406.1:0-3383 GCA_036394075.1 Streptosporangiaceae bacterium | reverse complement strand
GTTCGGGTCGGTCAGGCACTTACCCGATTTCGGGTTCTGCAGCTTGACCGCGGAGTCGTCGGCCAGGACGTGCCATTGCTGCGCGGCCGTGCCGTTGCACGAGAACAGGTCCACCCGGGAGCCGATGGCAGTCCCGCCATGGTAGATGTCCAGGCACCACCCGCTGGTCCGCACCGTCCCATCGGTCTGGACCACCCACCTCTGCGCCGGATACCCGTTGCATGGCCAGATCTCGACCTTGTTGAAGTCCGCCAGGCGGCCGCCCGCGTCGTCCAGGCACTGCCCCGCGACCGCTGAAAGCACGGGGCCGGCGGTCAGCGTCCATTTCTGGTTCAGTGTTCCGTGGCACGTATAGATCCACAGCGCGATGCCGTTGGCCGTTCTCGAATAGGGGTCATCCAGGCACATGCCCGATCCCAGGTTGACCAGGCTGGCGCCGGTCCCCACCCGCCACTGCTGACTGGCGGCCCCGGTGCAGGCCGCCAGCGCGACCTTGGACCGGCTAGCGGTCCCTTGCGCCGCCATGCACCTGCCGTGGATCTGGATCGCCCCGCCCGCCACCGTCCAGTTCTCGTAACCCCGGCCGTTGCAGGACCAGGTCTCGACCTGATGGCCGATGACGTTGCTGTCGCCGCCGTCGGTCAGGCACTTGCCCGCCAGAGCCAGGGCAATGGGCCCGTTTGTGCTGGTCGGGAACACCTGGCTGACCGTCCAGGTGAAGGAGGCGGACCCGGTCAGCCCGCCGGAGGTGGCGCTGGTCTTCACGTGATACACGCCCGCCGCGGTGGGGACACCGGAGATCTGGCCGGTCGCGGCGCTGATGGTCAGCCCCGGCGGCAGCCCGGTCGCGCTGTAGGACGGCGCCGCGCTGCCGGCGACGGTCAGCATGGCCGCCTTGACCGGCGTAACGGCCGTGTTGACCCTGGTCGCCTGGTTCCCGGGGTTGAAGACCGGGACCGCGTGCCCGTTGAACACGTCCAGGTCGGTGTTCCCGCTGGTGACGATCCCGGGCACGGTGCCACCGCTGGTGTATTGCCAGATGGCCCAGGTGCCCCAGCCGACGGGCAGCGGCGGACCGCCCCCGGTCGTGTAGGCGGCCACCCACAGCGAGTCCTGGCCCAGGGCCGTGCTGCCCGCGCAGGTGTTCCACCAGTCCGCGGTGGTGTAGAGGATCGGGAGGCGTCCCGTCCTGCGCCTGACCTCGTTGCTGAAGGCGGCCGCCCACGAGGTCATGGCGCCCGGGCTGAGCCCGTAGCACTCGTTGGTGCCATCCGTCGCCGAGTAAGGGTCGTACTCGATGTCCAGGCCGATCGGCGCCACCCGGCCGCTCCCGTCCGCGGCGTTGGCGATCACGTAGTCCGCCTGGGCAGCGCCGCCGGAGACATTTGGGATCGCGAAGTGGTAGGCGATCACCGACAGCCCCGCCCGCTCGGCGCCGGTCAGGTCCGATCCGCCATACGGGTTGGCGTAATAGTTCCCCTCCGTGGCCTTGATCGCCACGAACTTGTACCCGGCTCTCGCGACACTTGACCAGCCAATGGCGGCGCCGTTTACGTGCTGGTACGACGCGACATCCACGCCGCGCACCGCTGTGCTCGCCGATGATGTCACGCCCGGGAATGGGCTTATGGACCTCGCCGGGTGCGCCAGGCTGGTCGGGTCGGGCGGGCCGGCCAGTGCCCGCAGCAGTTCGGGCGAGTGAGGGGCCCCCACGTTGAACCGGTCGATCCGTAGCGGCCCGGCCAGCGTGGCGGCCGGGGCGGCGGTCTCCGGCAGGACGGCCATGCCGAGCACGCTCAGGCCAGCGACGGCGGCGATGCCACTCGCCCGTCGCAGTGCTGCGGAACGGACTAGACGCATCGATGCCCCCATCAGACGGCTCGCCGCGCGGGTCACGGAGAGCAGCGAGCGTCATGATGGCAGTACCGCATCTTCATTTGTGCAGAAACACCATGAAATTAGTTCGTAATCACTATGCGTGCCTATTCGCCCACTCCCGTCGGCGGGCCCGGTTCATTTCGTGCAATTCAGACAATAGTTCATTGCTGTCACTTATTGGAATGACAGGAGTTGTTTCCTGAGTACCTATGTGAACTATGTGAACAGCCATGCGGGCCGGGCAGCCGGGAGGTCCGGGCCGCGAGGGCAGCCGGGGGTCGGGTGTGCGGGGACCGCGGCCGGTGCGCTGGCAGGAACTTGGGCAGGTCTTCAACCCGGTCCGCTAGAACCCGCGGGGCCGGCGGGCCGGGCCCGGGCTACCGGAGGAGGCGGGACATCCGCCGGTCGGCCAGGGGCTTGCCGCCGGTCTGGCAGGTCGGGCAGTACTGCAGCGCCGAGTCGGCGAACGAGACCTCGCGCACCGTGTCGCCGCACACCGGACACGGCTGCCCGGCCCGGCCGTGTACCCGGAGGCCCGATTTCTTCTCGGCCTTCAAGTCACCTGCCGCCAGCCCGGCCGACCGAGCGACGGCGGTCTGGAGCGTGCTGAGGATCGCCTCGTGCAACCCGGCTACCTCATCGCTGGTCAGCGTGCTGGCCAGTTTGAAGGGGGACATCTTCGCCGCGTGCAAGACCTCGTCCGAGTAGGCATTGCCGATGCCTGCGACGATCTTCTGATCCCTGAGCACTCCCTTGATCTGGGTCCGGCGCCCGGCGAGCAGACCCGCCAGGGCCTCGACAGTGAAGGAGTCCGCCAGCGGGTCGGGGCCGAGCGCGGCGACACCCGGGACCTCGGCGGGATCGGCGACCAGGTAGACAGCGAGCCGCTTCTTGGTCCCGGCCTCGGTCAGGTCGAATCCGGTGGCGTCGGTGAACCGGAGCCGGAAGGCGAGCGGGCTCTTACCGGGGCGGGGTGGCTCTGCGGGCAGGTTCTCCCTCCAGCGCAGCCAGCCGGCCCTGGCCAGGTGCATGACGAGATGCAGCGGCTCGCTTCCGGGAGCCACCGCCACCAGGTCCAGAAACTTGCCGTGGCGGACCGCCGTGTCGAGGACCCGCCCGCGCAGCGCGGTCAGGTCCGGCTGATAGGTCTTGAGCACCGAGATGGCGGCGCTGTCGGCCCGCTCGATGACCCGCCCGGCGGCCCGCTCGCGCAGGAAGATAGCGAGCGACTCGACCTCGGGAAGTTCCGGCACGACATCAATTCTGCCTGGTTCCGGGCACTGCCAGGCCCGCCACGTCACCCGGAAGGGCGTCTGGCCCTTCCCCCGCCGCCCCGGCGAGCGCATCCTCTTCTCAGGAGCACTTGGGCCGGAGGAAGCGAGGCCCATGGCAAAGAAGGCGGGATACCCTGCCGACGCGGCCCTGCCATTCGGAGACTCGCGTCTGGCTAGGTTATTTGCTTGAGCGAAACTAACATATTTTACAGATACTCCGGTATGCGGAGC
>DASWFT010000405.1:0-5274 GCA_036394075.1 Streptosporangiaceae bacterium | reverse complement strand
CTGCAGCGCGGCCAGCGCCGTCACGTCGGCCGGCGTCAGCGGCGCGCCTGACCGCGCGGCCACCACCGGGATCCCGAACAGGTTGGCCGTGCCGAGCGGGGCGGCCAGCACCGCGGCGTGCTCGCTCGGCGCGCTGGCCGGCAGGAACGTCGAGTTGTTGTTGTTGGTGACGCTGGCGAGCGACGGCAGCTGCGTCACGGCCCCGAAGGCCGCGGCAATCCACACCAGGACGACAAGCCACCGGAACCGCACCGCGAACCGCCCGATGGCGCCGAAGATCGCGTCGATACGCATGGTGACAGAGCCTACGTGAGGCCCATGAACGCGCGATGACGCTACCCAGGCGCCCCGGCGCGCCTATCCCAGCCAGCGGGCAGCCGTCCCCCGCCGGACACGGAGTCGAGGTCACCGGGAGGCAGCCGCACCCTGGCGGCCTCGGGCAATCCTGCAGCATCCAGCGCCCAGGGCTGCCTTCGCGGCCTCGCCACAGGAACATAGCCTGAAGCTCACTCCGGCGCGTTGGCCGCGGCCCGGGAACAGGCCAGGCATCCGACCAGGCAGCCCGGTGCCCATCTGCCGGGCGGCTGTCCATTCCCGCGGGCATGACTGGTGCCCTGGCCGACCCAACCCCCGGTGCTCGCGATACCCGGCAGCCCACCGCTGCAGCTGGCTGTCGCGCCGAGCCTGGCGAGCCGCAATTCGGCCGGCGACCCGGATCAGGCGTCAGGCCCGCGCCGGCCACCCGCCAGGCCGGTGACAGCGGGCCTGGCAGTGGGAGAAGATGTCGATCTGACGGCCCGGGCCGGTGATGCGCACGAGCCCGGCCACCGGGGGCGCAGCGCGGCCGGGCGCGAGAGGCCGGGCAGCCCGGCACGGCGTCCGGTGCTCATCAGCACGGCGAGGCCGCTCGCGTCACGGCAGCTCGCCCGGGACAGGCCGGTGACGAGCCGCCTGGCGGCACGGGGGAGCAATCCGGGAGAGTGTGCCGTTTCGTCCGTGGGGTTTCTGTGGGGACCAGCCGCCGTGTCGCCGACTTGTGGGGTTTCTGTGGGGCTCGCAGAAACCGTTGACTTCCCTGGCCGACCAGACGCAGGGCATCCAGGTACTGCAACTTCTGCATGCTCGTGATCACTCTTCGAGTAACCCAGCGTGACCGGGACAGCCTACCCGCGAGAGGTGGTTCCTCCCTGCCGAATCTGGCACCCTTTGCTCGCCGCGGCCGCGCGACCGGCCAGCGCACATATTGCCCATGTTCTGTGTGCTCTGAACCGGAGGCGCATCCGTTGCAGGCAGTCCGAGGGCTGGCTGCGGCACTATCGCACGCCAACGCGACCGGGAATCCGGGCGGGCTGCGGTTCGCTCGCCGCCTTGGCAGGTCACCGCTTGATGGTCACTGCGGACCCGCGGCCCCTCGTCGGCTCCATCCACGTGGCCGTCGCACGCAAGTGCTCACGGTCTTTCGGCTACCAGCAGGCGGCGCAGTTCGTCAAGGCTCCCGATCTTCTAGGTCTCGGCGAGCAGGAACCGGTCATTATCTACCGCAACCGAGTAGTCACCGCTTCCACCTCGCCAAGGCCGGCCTGCTGCCAGCGGGATACCGGGTCGTCGCCTCGGTAGTCGAAATGACCCCCGCCTCGGCCTGCTGGTACATCACGGTGACCGAGAACTCGCTGTTGTCGAAATGCCAGCCGAGCTCATCACCGTCGCCGAAGATCGCGATCTCCACTGCGTCCAGCGGGTCGGCGCCGCGGTATAGCACCCGCTTGCCCAGCACTGCGGCGATGAACGCGGTCAGGTCATCGGATTCGTATAGCCGCCGGATCGCCGCATCGGCGGGGATCTGGTCGTAGGCGATGGCCTTCTTGGCCGAGTGCTGCAGCAACGCACGCGGGTGATCCGGGCCCGCGGAATCATCAGCAGGCTCGAACTAGACGGTATGGGCCTGGTCGCTGGCCCACGCCTGACCGGCCAGCTGGCTGGCCAGCGCGAGCATTTGCCTGACGGCCGCCGGGGTGAGGAATCCGGTCAGCTGGGCAACTCCCTGGTCACGGAGCTGGTCCTGGCCCGCCTGGATGAGGGCCCGGTACGCCGGGCCCGCCGGGTCGTTGATCGGGTAACGACTCAGGTCGACGACATCGTCGTACCCCGAGGCCTCCGGCCAGGTGGCGGCGGTCATAGCGCTGGCTCCTCGAGCTCGCCGACCGGGCACTGTACCCGGCCGCTGACCCGAGGATGGCAGCAGTCGTGTACCAGGGCAATCGCGAGCGGGCCGGTCACCCGCCCGTCGGCCAGACGCGGTCCGCGACCTCGGCCACGAGGCGCAGCTTGTTCTCCTGGTCGTCCTCGCTGATCGCGTTGCCCGGTCCCGCCGAGGCGAAGCCGCACTGCGTCGACAACGCGAGCTGTTCGCGGGGAAAGAAGCCGCTCGCCTCGCGGATCCGGGCGGCCAGCTGGTCGGCTGGCTCCATGGTGCCGAACTTCGACGAGACCATGCCGAGCACGACCACCTTGTCGTCGGGGACGTCGCTGAGCGCGCTGAAGGAGCCCGAACGCTCGTCGTCGTACTCGAGCAGGAAGACGTCGTAGTTGGCCGCCCGCCGGAAGAGCTGCTTCGAGATGGTCTCGTAGGTGCCGGAGCTGATCCAGTCGCTGTCGTAGTTTCCCCGGCACAGGTGAAGGCCGAACGTGACGCCGGGAATCCCCGCCACCTCGTTGAGCATGTCCGCGCCCTCGCTGAAGACCCGGTCGACCGAGATGCCGGCCCGCTCCCAGGCGTCCCGCTGGGTCTGATCGACGAGCTGGCCGAAGTCCGGCGCATCGACCTGGATGTACCGGCAGCCCAGCCGCGCGAGTTCTTCGGCTTCCTCCCTCATCAGCCGCAGGCCGTCCGCGAACAGCTCGAACGGGTCGCGGTAGGCGTCACGCGAGCGCCGCGGCGACCAGACGAGAAACAGCATCAGCGGGCTCGGCAGCGTCACCTTGACCGGCCGCCGGGCCCTAGCGCGGGCGTACGAATACTCCTCCACCGTCATCATCCGGCGTCGGCGCAACTTGCTCGTGATCGAGAGCGGGATCGTGAAGACGGACTCCAGCGCTCCGGACTCGTCGTGGAACGGGACAGGGATGTGGTCGCTGTCGCCGTCACCGGGATCGAGCGTCAGTCCTTCCACCTGCTCGGTGAGCTGGTCAATGAACGTGTGCCGCCGCAGCTCTCCGTCGGTGACGACGTCGAGGCCCACGGCCTCCTGCATGGCGATCGCCTGGTCGACCGCCCGGTCCTCGATCTCCTTGTACGCCGCCGCCGCCAGCTGGCCGGCTTCGAACTGTTCGCGAGCGAGCTTCAGGTACTGCGGGCGCAGGAGCGACCCCACGGTGTCCGCGCGATACACGTGTGCCATGAGTGGACCTTCTTTCGCCTTCCGGACTCGGAGTTCATGGCCTGCCGTCTCCCCAGCACAGCAGCGTCTGAAGCGCCTGCCGGAGAGCCTGTTCGGGTGCGCCGGCCGCTTCAGGGGCCCGCCAGCCCACGAAGCCGTCCGGTCGCACCAGCACGGCTCCGGACGGCGAGATCCCGTACGCCCCGGGGAAGCGGCCCTCCGGGTCGGCCAGCCCGGTTCCCCCCACCACGTGCGCGTCGAGGCCCACCCCGAGCCGGCCGGCCACGGCCAGCGCCGCGGCCGGCCAGGCAGCGCCCTCGGGCCCGGCCAGCAGCACGAAGTTCCGGCCGAACAGGTCCAGCGTGGACAGCCGCGCGCCGCCGCGGTCGAGGAAGACGTGCGGTGCCCGGGCTCCGGGTCGGCCCGCGGACTCCCGGGGGTGCTCGTGTAGCGGCGGGCCGCCCGGCTCCAGCACGATGGCGGGGGAGTCGTAGCGGTACCCGATCTCCATCGAGAAGTCGTCCACCATCGGCTGCGTGTTCTCCGTCCCCAGGTAGGGGGCCACCCGCGCGACGTAGCGGGTGAAGGCCTGCTCGACGGTGAGGTCTCCGACCGGGCGCCGTTCGGCGTCATATGTATCCAGCAGCCCCGGCCCGGCCACGCCGGCCAGTGTGAGCGCCAGCTTCCAGGCCAGGTTGTGCGCGTCCTGCACGCCCGTGTTGCCGCCGTAGCCGCCGTTCGGCGGGACCACGTGCGCGGCGTCGCCGGCCAGGAACACCCGCCCGTTACCGAACCGGTCCGCGCAGTTCGCCTCGGCCCGCCAGGTCGCGATGTTCTCGATGACGACACCGATGTCCGGCACGCCGATGGCGGCCCGCAACAGCTCCAGCGCCCGCTGCTCGGTGATCCCCTCGGCCACGTTGGCCCAGGGCGCGGACGGGAAGGCCGCGATGACCTCCGGGCGGGAGGTGTCCCCGACCAGGTTGACCACCAGAAAGCCGGCGTTGCCGGTCCGGTCCAGCCGGAAGAACCCCCGCATCAGCGGGTTCGTCACGTAGTGGACGCCCTGGTTCCGGCCCGCCAGCAGCGGCCCGAGATCGGCCAGCGCCCGGAAGTAGATCGTGATGCTGTGCGACAGCAGGCCGTGGCCGCTCATGCCGATGCCGAGCCGCTCGCGCACCGGGCTGCGGTTCCCGTCGGCCGCGACGACGTACTTCGCCCGCACCGAGCTCTCCGACCCGTCCGACAGGTCGCGGATGACCGCCGTCACCCCGTCCGCGGCCTGCGAGAGCGACGTGCACTCGGCGCGGTACCGCAGCCGCGCGCCGAGCTCGGCGGCCCGGGCCCGCAGGATCGGCTCGAGCGCGTCCTGGTTGATGAACAGCCGCACCGTCGGGCTGAACTCCTCGACGCCCGCGTTGAGATTCGGGAAGTAGTTCGCGATCTCCCGGCCCGCCAGCGACTCGACGTTGTTGATCCCGCCGTCCGGCGGGTACTGCTCCTGCGACTTGCGCCGGACGGCGTCCTCCAGCCCGGCCGAGCGCAGGATCTCCACCGTACGGAGGTGGAAGTGGCCGGCCCGGGCGTTGATCGCGGTGCCCGCGTGCCGCTCCACCGCCAGCACGTCGACTCCGTGCCAGCGCAGGAACAGCGCGGCCGACAGGCCGACCAGGCTGCCGCCGACGATCAGTACGGGCACATCCTCGCTGGCTCCGCGGTCCATCGGAAACCTCTCGCACGTCCCGCCATGTGGTGCGTCTGATGCTAGGCAGCCAGCGCAGATTCAGCAATCGGCCGCGCCCCACGGTGCGTCCCGTGCCGCCGCCGCGGCCGGCGCCGCCTACACCACGCTGGTCGCCCTGATCCCGGGGCAAAAACGGCAGGTACTACAGGACCG
>DASWFT010000404.1:0-14610 GCA_036394075.1 Streptosporangiaceae bacterium | reverse complement strand
CCCGCCCAGGTGGCACTGGCCTGGCTGCTGCACCGCCCCGGTGTGACCGCGCCGATCGTGGGCGCGACCAAGGTTTTGCATATCGAGGACGCGCTCGCGGCCGAGAAGCTCGAGCTCAGCGAGGACGAAATGCGCCGCCTGGAGGAGCCCTACGTCCCGCACCCGGTCCTCGGCCACGGCTGACCCGGCCGAGGATGCCTCAGCGGATGCCGGAGTCGAACTCGACCGGGAGGGTCGTCCAGATGCCGGGGTGGACGGTGACGCTGACCGGGAAAGCGGTCGGCACCGGCGCGCCGTCGATGTTCAGCGGCTGGATCGTGTAGCGGCCCGGCGCGAGCGGTACCCGGAACCGGCCGTCCGGGCCACTGCGCGCGCTGACCGCCGGGCGGTCCGGTCCGGCTGGGCGGATAACGAGGCGCGCGCGCAGCGGCGTCCTCGGGCAGGAAGCCCCGGTGACGTGCGGGCAGCCGATGTCCACCGTGACCGTTCCCTGTATGCCGGACGAGCCGTCGTGCTCTGGGTGCCGGGCAGATGCCGGAGTGCCGCCGGAGCCGATCTGGCCGCAGCCCACCACACCTGCGGTCAGGAACATGAACAACATGACGAGTGCTCGCATCGTGCTTGGACGCGACGGCGCGACTGCCGGTTCCGCGCCTGGTCCCGGCGGCCGACTGGCGGCCAGCCGCCGGGAACCAGGCACCTTGGGACTGGTTAGCAGAAGCTCAGCCGGGCGAGACGGGTCGCCCACTGGCCGCTGGCGGTGAAGTACTCCTGGTTGGTGACCGCTGTCCGGCCGGCCGGGCAACTGCCGGTGGCCGCGGTCGGGTCGACCTCCACCGAGGAGAAGTCGCCAAACCTGAAGTTGCTCCAGGTGTGGAAGCCCGTGACCAGCGTCCGGTCGGTGCCGATCAGGTTGGGCACCCCGGCCCCGGGCAGCACGCCGTTGATAGTGTCCGAGGTGGCCACGAAACGCGGCGTGTCGGTGTACGCCCAGTTGAGCCACGCGTAAATGGTGCCGCTGCCGGCGTCTGCGACGCCGATGGACGGATTGAAGTCGTCACTGGTCCCGCTGTGGAACGCGGTCGCGACGAAGGCGGAGTTGGACAGGGCGCCGATCGCGCCGTAACGGATTGCGGGGTAACCGCTCAGGTCCATCCCATGTGCGAACCATATGTAGTTCTGCGATTGGACAGGCGCCCACGGGATGCGGCCATCCAGCGGATCAAGGGTCTGGGTGGTCCCTGGCTGGTTGACCCGGCGAGTTGGTGCGGTAAACGGCGAGAAGATAGCCGCCTGCAGCACGATGGGGTGGTTCGGCCCGGTGGTCATCCGGTAGAGGTCGTAGCCGAAGCCCGGCACTGAGGCGAGGAAATAGGTGTTGCTGGTCGGCGCGATCGGGATTCCGGAGACGGTAACCGGCGCGGTCGAGAACGCGACAGGATAGCTGGAGAAGCCGACCCCCGCGCCGGAGTACACCAGAGCCTTGGAGATCGAGAACGCGGCCGAGTTGAGGTAGTGGAAGGCCGCTGCGCAGCAGAAGTTGTTGGACGAGAACAGCAGCGATGCCCGGTCCTGTCCCAGGTAGGGATAATCCAGCAGCGTGCCGGCCGGGTAGAAGGATCCGAAGAACGTCATGCGGTAGACCCACCATGAACCGCAGGCGCTGGCGGTCTTACTGGCCAGCACGTACAGGGCGGGGGTGGCCCCAGCAGGCGGCACGACCGTGACCACCATGCTGAACCGGTTGTAGAGGTTGTCGTACTGGATCCGCGGGTCGGACAGCGCCGAGGCGGTGCCCAGGAACGTGTTGAGGCCGATGCCGCATTGCGCGGCGCCGGTCTTGCTGTAGACCTCAAGCCGCAGGTTGACGGCCTCGGCGATCTGGGTGAGGCCTACCGCGGCGTTGGGGTCGGGTGGCTGGCAGCCGCCGCAGTTGGAGGTCGCCTGGCTGATTCCGCTGAAGTTGGCATTCACGGTGGTCGGCGGCGTGCGAGGGGTGGCGGGATGCGTGGCCGCTGAGCGCAGCCCAGCCATGGTCCGTGCGCTCGTCGCGCTCCTGACGCCCCGCGCGCTGTTCGGGCCGGCCGGGCGACTGCCCGGGGCAGGCGGTGCGACCTTACGGCCCTGGGATCGCCGGGTTGGCAGCCCGGCGCCGGTCGGGCGGCCGCCCCGGCCCAGTGTCCCGACCGTTGAGCCATGTGCGGGAATTTGCCGCCCAGCGGCCAGGGCGCGCAGATTGACCGACCTGGCGGTGGCGACTCCGCCCGAGGCCGTAGTCGTGCTCGCCCGACCGGCCGAGCCCGGCTGGGCCGCGGAGGCTAGGCCGGCGCTGCCGGCCAGGAAGGTCGCGCTGACCACCAGCGCGAACCCGTGTCGTAGTTTCACAGATCCCCCAAAAGACAAATACCTGATCCGGCTGAATATCCGAAAATTGACGGCAGTTTTGCGCGCGCTACGCCTCAGTGGTGTCCCTGAATTCCACGATCGTGAAATAATTCAGGAAATATCGATAGCTCCGCGGGGAGGCGCGCAGCCAGGGTGCTGGCGGATTGAGTCTAAGTACCAGGCGGTCGGACCGGCAGATCATTTTCTGATCTGCCGTCAACTCGCCGCTGAAAGGGCGACACGGCTGAGGCTATTTGTCCGGCACTCTCGTCATAACCGGACGGCCTTTACGGCGAGAATCATTAACGGCCAATTATCCGCAAATAGGTCAGCCAGGGTGGTGGCGCCGCGGCCGGAGGCGTCGAGGTAGGTGCGTCGAGCCCGGTGCGGAACTGGGCTCGTCAGGACGAGCCCGGTGCGGATTTCGGCTCGTTGGGAGTCATCCCGGTGGACGGCCGCTCGCGACGCCAAGATCCACGGGACGCGTCCCTAGGACGCCGGGTACCGCAGGCCGACCAGGCTGGCTAGCTCGGCCAACGTGATCTCGAATATGGGCGCCGGGTCATCAAGTGCGAATCCCAGGTGCCCGAACACTTCCATGCTCACGATCCCGTAGAGCCGCACCCAGCAGCGCAGGAACACGAGCAGGGCGCCAAGCGGCACCTCCGCGCCGATCCCGTCGCGGTAGCGGGCCAGCTGCTCACGCAGGCCCGGCTCGATCTCCTCGGGCGGCGGGACCGGGAACGGGTTCTTCTGCCACAGCTCCAGGAACAGGGTAAAGAAGGTGCCGGCGAACCGGCGGGCGCACTCCTCGCAAAAATCATCGTCCTCGATATTGATGCCGGGCAGTGGCGTGCCGAAGAGCAGGGCGAACTCCGCCTTGTGCGCCAGCGCCCACTGACGGAAACCCTGGCACGCCGCGGCCATCTTCACGCCCATGTCGCCGCCGCTGGCGACGGCGGCCGCTTCGATCGCTTCGTGAATCTCGTCGGCCAGTTCGCCGAAGATGTCCCCGACAATGCGCCTGACCAGTTCCTCATGGCTCTCGAAGTACCGGTAGAGGGCGGGCGCGGTCACGCCCATGTCGCGGGCGATCGCGCGTAGCGTCACCGCCTTCGGTCCCTGCTCGACGAGGATCCGGCGCGCGGTCTGCTTGATCTCCTCGGTGGTCTCGGCGCGGACGCGATCGCGCCGGCTCAGTGCCTGGACCATGCCGACCTCCTGCCCACTCCGTAAACAACCTTGACATCGGTGAACGACGTATGCGATGTTAACACCGTTCTTCGTTTACGGTGTTCACCAGCGTGATGATCGGTAACAGCTTAGCCGGGGAGACAGCAATGTTCGAGGCATGGGGACGTTTCGTATACCGCCGCCGGCGGATCGTGCTGGTCATCGCCGGCCTCGGGGTGATCTTCGCTGCGGTCTGGGGAACCGGCGTGTTCGGGGCGCTCAAAACCGCCGGCGGGTTCACCGACCCGGGCAGCCAGAGCCAGCGGGCGGCCGACCTGGCGGCTCGCGCGTTCGGCCGGGACACCGCCGACGTGGTGGTGCTCTACCGCAGCCCGGCGCTGACCGTGCACGACGCCGCCTACCGGACCGCGGTCACCCAGACGCTGGCCGCCCTGCCGCGGGACCGGGTCACGTCCACTGCGACGTACTGGTCTACCGGATCCGCCCAGTTCGCCAGCCAGGACGGCCACCAGACGTACGCGGTCCTGCGGCTGGCCGGCGCCGACGACGCGGCGCGGATCAAGAGCTTCGACGCGGTCAAGAACAAGCTCAGCGTGCCCGGCCTGACCGAGCTGGCCGGCGGGCAGATCCCGACCGAGCAGGCCATCAACAAGCAGGTCACCGCCGACATCGGGCGGGCCGAGACAATCTCCATGCCGGTGCTGCTGATCCTGCTCCTGGTGATCTTCGGGAGCCTGGCCGCGGCCAGCCTTCCCCTCGCCATCGGCGGGATCGGCATCCTCGGCTCCTTCACGGCCCTCCGGCTGCTGACCCTCGGCACGGATGTCTCGATCTACTCGATCAACATCACCACGATCCTGGGCCTGGGCCTGGGCATCGACTACGGCCTGTTCATGGTCGCCCGGTTCCGGGAGGAACTGCGCCGCCAGCCCACCGTCGACGCCGCCCTGGCCAGGACCGTGGCCACCGCCGGGCGCACGGTCGCGGTCTCCGGGATCACGGTTGCGGTCGCGCTGGCCAGCCTGATGCTGTTCCCCGAGACGTTCCTGCGCTCCATGGGGTACGGGGGAGTGGCGACCGTCCTGGTGGACATGCTGGCCGCGCTGACTGTCATGCCTGCACTGCTCGCCGTGCTCGGCCACCGGGTGAACGCGCTGCGTATCAGGCGCTCGGTGCGTGCACCCGGGGGTGATGAGACCAGCGCCGACGAAGCCGGCGGCGCCTGGCACCGGATCGCGCACAGCGTGATGCGCCGGCCCGTGGCCTACGTGGTCGTGATCGTCATCGCCCTGCTCGCCCTCGGCTCTCCGTTCCGGCACATCGCCTGGGGCGGCACCGACGCGCGGGCGTTGCCCGCCAGCGCGGCCCCGCACGTCGCGCAGGAGGCGCTCAGCCGGGATTTCCCGGCCAACTCGACCGCCCCGATCGAGGCCATCGCCCAGTTCGGCGCGCCAGCCACCGGGCCGGCGCAGCAGGCCGCGCTGGCTGGCTACGTCGGCCGCCTGGCTCACGTCCCCGGTGTGACCAGCGCACAGGTGACCGGCGTTCATGGAGATGTCGCGCGGGTGGACCTTCGTTATGCGCCCGATTCGGTATCCGTTGCGGCGCGCGCCATCGTCACACAGGTGCGGTCCGTGCCTGGGCCGGCCGGCGCGCACGTGTTGGTGGGTGGCGGGACCGCGCAGCTGGTGGACGAGCTGGCCAGCCTCGGGCGGACCCTGCCGTGGATGGCCCTGGTGGTGTGCCTGGCCACGTTCGTGCTGCTGTTCCTGGCCTTCGGCTCGGTGGTCCTGCCGGTCAAGGCGATCGTGATGAACGCGCTGTCGCTGTCGGCGACGTTCGGAGTGATCGTCTGGATCTTCCAGGAGGGCCACCTGTCCGGGCTGTTGCGGTTCACCGCGACCGGAACGATCGACCCCACGATGCCCATCCTGATGCTGGCCATCATCTTCGGGCTGTCCATGGACTACGAGGTGTTCCTGCTGTCCCGGATCCGGGAGCGGTACGACCTCACCGGGGATAACACGGCGTCGGTGGCGGACGGCCTGCAGCGCACCGGGGGCATCATCACCAGCCTCGCCCTGCTGCTCGTCATCGTGGTCGGCGCGTTCTCCGCCTCCGGGATCACGTTCATCAAGCTCATGGGCGTCGGCATGATCGTGGCTCTGGTCATCGACGCGACGGTAGTGCGGGTCCTGTTGGTGCCCGCGACCATGCGGCTCCTGGGCCGGGCGAACTGGTGGCTGCCGCGCCCGCTGCGCCGGGTGTACGCGCGCTACGGCATCCGCGACGAAGACAGCCTGCCCCAGCCCGTCCCGGAGCCGGCCGGAACCTGACCGCGCCCCCAGGGGCGTCCCGGGCAGTGCGTCCGGGACGCCCCTGGTCATGGCTCAGCCAGTCTTAACGAACATCACCGTGTGCGGGTGCCGGACGGGGTCCGCCGCGGCGCGCTCGCGGGCGGCTTCAAAGATTCCCGAGTTGTACCCATTGACCAAGCCGTAGCACGTATGTAACTTCCAGGTAGCACCCTGCAAAAAATCTCCAATATCTGGTTAGAAGGCGACTGCCTGACTGCATTTTTTCAACTGTGAGCCGCTGCCGTCACTCTACGTGGCCGGTATCTGACCCGGCCTGTTCCACATTTCACGCCGGTGAAGTCGTGTCGTACCCGTGCCGACATCCCGACCTCCCGGCGCCCACCCCTCATCTGCCGGTCAGTCGAGCCGAGGACGAAGAATGATGAGAACGAGCACCAGACCGGGAACCGAAACAAAACACGGCGCCCTGCGCGTCCGGACGGCGGCGCTGGCGCTCCTGCCGCTGTTGGCCGTCCTGCTGCCCGCCCTGCAGGGCGCGCCGGCCGCGGCCGCGGGTTCCAACCTCGCGCTGGGCAAGGCGGTCTCCGTCTCAAGCGCCAACGGCCAGTTCGTCGGCACCAACATCAACGACGGAAATCAGGGCACGTACTGGGAGAGCGTCAATGGCACCTTCCCGCAGTGGGCCCAGATAGACCTCGGCTCCACCACGTCGATCACCCAGGTCGTGCTCAAGCTGCCGGCAAGCTGGGGCGCGCGCACGCAGACGCTCTCGGTCCAGGGCAGCACCGACGGGACCACCTTCGCCACCATCGTCGCCTCGGCCACGTACTCCTTCGACCCGAGCTCCGGCAACACGGTGCCGATCAACTTCGGCGCGGCGAGCACCCGCTACGTCCGGGTGAACATCACCGCGAACACCGGCTGGAACGCGGCGCAGGTCTCCGAGTTCGAGGTCTACGGAGCGGCCGCCTCGACGAACAACCTGGCCCTCGGCAAGACGATGAGCACCAGTAGCTTCACCCAGACCTACACCGCGAGCAACGCGAACGACAGCAACCAGTCGACGTACTGGGAGAGCGCGAATAACGCGTTCCCGCAGTGGCTGCAGGTCGACCTCGGCGCATCGGTCGCGGTCAACCAGGTGGTGCTGAAGCTGCCGGTGGCCGGCTGGGCCGCCCGGACCGAGACGCTCGCGGTCCAGGGCAGCACCGACGGGACGAGTTTCAGCGACATCGTGGCGTCCGCGGGCTACACCTTCGACCCGGCCAGCAACAGCACCGTGACGATCAACTTCTCGGCGGCGACCACCCGGTACCTGCGGCTGAACATCACCGCCAACACCGGCTGGCCGGCCGGGCAGATCAGCGAGTTCGAGGTCTACGGCCCGGCGGGCAGCACCACGCCGCCGGTCCCGCCGACCAACCTCGCCTATACCCAGGCCAGCAGCGGCGCGATCACGCTGACCTGGACTGCCTCGACTTCGTCCGGCGTCACCAACTACGACGTCTACGCCAACAACGCGCTGCTGACCAGCGTCCCGGGTACGGCGCTGACCTACACCGACAACCCGCCGACGACTGAGACGGTGACGTATTTCGTACGCGCCCGTGACGCGTCCGGCAACCAGTCGGCGAACAGCAACAGTGTCACCCGCACCGGAAACACCGCGACGCCGCCCACGGCGCCGACCAACCTCACCTACACCCAGCCGCAGTCCGGACAGGTCACGCTGACCTGGACCGCGTCGAGCGACGCGGTCGGCGTGACCGGCTACAACATCTACCGCAACTCGACGAAGATCGCGTCGGTCTCCGGTACGACCCTGACCTACACGGATTCTGTGCCAACAGCCTGACCGTGTCCTACTACGTGACGGCGACCAACGCGGCCGGCCTGGAGTCGCCGCCGAGCAACACCGTCACCCGGACCGGCAGCGGCGGCAGCGGCACCAACCTGGCCCTGAACAAGCCGATCGACGGAACGCCGAACACGTACATCTACGTCCCGGCCAACGCCAACGACGGCGATCTGACCACGTACTTCGAGGGCTCGTCGTACCCGAGCAACCTCACCGTCCACCTGGGCGCGAACGCCGACCTCACGTCGGTGGTCGTCAAGCTCAATCCGGCCTCGGTCTGGTCGACGCGCACGCAGACGATCGCGGTGCTCGGCCGCGAGCAAAGCTCGACGAGTTTCACCACGCTGGCCCCGGCCCAGACCTACACCTTCGACCCGGCGGCCAACGGCAACAGCGTCACCATCCCGGTCACCGGCCGGGAGGCCGACGTCGAGCTGTCCATCACCAGCAACAGCGGAGCGCCCGGCGGGCAGGCGGCCGAGTTCCAGGTCTTCGGCACCCCGGCGCCCAACCCGGACCTGACCGTCACCAGCAGCTCGTGGACGCCGTCGTCGCCGGTCGAGACCGACTCGATCACCACTTCGGCCGTCGTGCGGAACATCGGCACCGCCGCGTCCGTCGCGACCGACGTGAACTTCTACCTCGCCGCGACCAAGGTCGGGTCGACCACGGTCGGCGCGCTCGCGCCCGGCGCGTCGGCCACGGTGTCGGCGAACATCGGCACCCAGACCGCCGGCACGTATCAGCTCACGACGAAGGTCGACGAGTCGAAGAAGAACTTCGAGCTCGCCAACAACCAGACGTACACCAACCCGACCAACCTCGTGGTCAACCCAGTGCAGAGCGCCGACCTGGTCTCCGCGCTGAACTGGACGCCGAGCAACCCGGCGGCCGGCAACACGGTCACCTTCACGGCCACCCTGAAGAACCAGGGCACGATCGCGACGACCAATGGCTCGCACGGCATCACGCTGACGCTGCTCGACGCGAACAACAACACTGTTACGACGCTGACCGGCGCCGTCAGCGGGGTCATCGCGGCCGGAGCCACTGCGGCACCGGTGACACTGGGCACCTGGACGGCGGTCAACGGCAAGTACACCGCGCATGTGGTGGTGGCGACCGACCCGAATGAACTACCGATCAAGCAGCCCCACCTGACCAGCGACACCCCGCTGTTCGTCGGTCTGGGCGCGAACATGCCCTACGACAGCTACAAGTCCACCGACGGCCAGATCGGCGGCGGCGCGGCGGCGGTCGGCCCGAACCGGACCATCGGCGACATCGCCGGCGAGGCGACCCAGCGCAAGGCCGTCACGTTGAACTCCACCGGCGCCTTCGTCCAATGGACGTCGCGGGTGCCCACCAACACCTTCGACCTGCGCTACTCGATCCCCGACGCGCCCGGCGGCGGCGGCATCAACGCCACCCTCGACCTGTACGCCAACGGCACACTGGTCGAGCCGCTGAACCTGACCTCGCACTTCGCCTGGCTGTACGGGGCCGAGACCGGGCCGGGCGACTCGCCCGGCGCCGGCTCGCCGCGGCACATCTACGACGAGTCAGGGTTCGTGCTGCCGTCCTCGTACCCGGCGGGCACCGTGTTCAAGCTCCAGAAGGACACGGCCAACACGTCGCAGTACGCAATCGACTTCATGAACCTGGAGCAGGCGACCCCGGTCGCCAACCCCGACCCGGCGCACCTGGTCGTGCCCGGCGGCTTCACCCAGCAGGACGTCCAGAACGCGCTGGACAAGGTCCGCATGGACACCACCGGCACCTTCACCGGCGTCTACCTCCCGGCCGGGCAGTACTCCGTCACCGGGCGGCTGTCGGTCTACAACAAGCCGGTCAAGGTGGTCGGCGCGGGCGTCTGGTACTCGCAGTTCGTCGCCCCGACCACGATGACGAACACCGACACCGGCTGGGACCTCCAGTCCGGGGCCAGCGGCTCGTCGTTCAGCGGATTCGCCTGGTTCGGCAACTACACCACCCGCGTCGACGGCCCCGGCCACACCTGGGACCTGCGCAACCAGTCGAACATCACGATCGACAACGTCTGGATCGAGCACAACGTGGTGGGCGTCTGGGGAGCGTCGAACGTGCAGAACTCGACCTTCACCAACATGCGGATCCGGGACATGTTCGCCGACGGGATCAACCTCACCAACGGCAGCCAGGGCAACCTGATCTCCAACGACGAGGCCCGGTCCACCGGTGACGACAGCTTCGCGCTGTTCGCCGCTCAGGACCAAAACCCCGGCAGCAAGCTGACCAACAACACGATCCAGAACGTGACCGCGCTGACCCCCTGGCGTGCTGCGGGCGTCGCCATCTACGGCGGCTACAACAACACGATCCAGAACTTCTACGTCGCGGACACGCTCTGCTACTCGGGCCTGACCATCAGCTCCCTCAACTTCGGATTCGCCTTCGAAGGGTTCGAGGCCAGCCCGCCGACCACCATCCAGAACTTCTCCCTCGCCCGCGACGGAGGCCACTTCTGGGGCAGCCAGGTGTTCGGCGCGCTCTGGGCCTTCTCGGCGACCAACTCGTTCACGGGCATCCGGGTCAACAACGCGACCATCACCGATCCGACCTACAGCGGGATCATGTTCCAAACCGACTATGTGGGCGGCACCGCGCAGTTCCCGTTCACCGACACGATCTTCACCAACACGACGATCACCGGCGCCCAGCAGAACAACGACGCCTACGGAACCGGCAAGTCAGGCTTCGGCATCTGGGCCAACCCCCTGCCCGAACCCGGACAGGGACCAGCGGTCGGCTCGGTGACCTTCAACCACCTGGTGGAGAACAACAACTTCATCAACATCCAGAACACGACGAGCACATTCACCATCACCGTCAACCCCTGATCGGTTCCTGATCAGTCAGTGACGCCGCGCCGGGTCCCGCCGTCCCTTCGCCGGGCAGCCGGGACCCGGCCGGCGACGTCGTTGGCAAGATCACCGTCGGCTACCAGGGCTGGTTCGCATGCGCCGGCGACGGCGCGCCGATCAGCGGCTGGTGGCACTGGAGCCAGAAGCGGTGCGGGTCAGCCGGACGTGACCGCCAGCGCGAGGGGCAGCACGGCGGGTGCTCCGGCGTCGCGGAGCAGCCTGGCCGCGACAGTCATGGTCCAGCCCGTCTCCACCCGGTCGTCGACCAGCAGCACCGGACCCCCGATCCGGCGGACAGCGTCACGAAGCGGGCCGGGGACAGCCATTTCGTGCCACAGGGCACGCAGCCGCTGCGCACTGTTGTACTGGCGGGCGGCCGGCCGGGGGCGCGCCGGCCGTCGTGCTGCGGCCCGTCCGCTGCCGGGCGGGCCGGACGGAGGATCGCCGGTGTAGGCGAGCGCGCCCAGGTACGGGATCCGGCCTATATCGGCGACACGCTGGCCGAGGCTGGAGATCAGCTCCGGACGGGTCCGGGATGGCAGGGTGATCACGCCGACGGGCCGCCGTTCCCAGTTCCATGCGGCGAGGACCTTAACGGCGGCTTCGACGAGGTCATCGGGGACCGGGCCGTCCTTGGCACGGTCATCGGGATCTGGGCCGTCCTCGGCCCGGTCAACCAGGCCACTGTCACCAGCGGAAGCCAGCAGCGCGCGCAGCCGGGAGCCCCAGCCCAGGTCGGTCAGCCTGCCCAGGGCGCGGCCGGGCTCAGCTGACAGCTCGGGCGCGATCTTGCCGACAGCATCGATGCCCAGTTCCTTCATCCCAGTCGGCCACATCTTCCGCGGCGTCACCTCGACTCCTGGGCGGAGCAGCCGGTCGCGGGCCGCCGCGGCGCCGGCCTCGGACACCGTGTCCGGCCACGGTCGCTGCGTGCAGTTGTCGCATCGCCCGCACAGGGCGGCCGCTGGATCGTCCAGTTCGTGGCGCAGGTACTCCATCCGGCACTCGTCCATGGCGATGTACCCAAGCATCGCCCGCTGCTCGCGGGACCGCTCGGCCGCCACACGCGCGTAGCGATCTGAGTCGTAGACCCACGGGCGTCCCGTCGCGGCCCAGCCGCCGGTGACCCGGCGGACCGCTCCGTCCACGTCCAGGACCTTGAGCATCATTTCCAGCCGGCTCCGGCCGAGGTCGACCTTGGTCTCCAGCGCGGCGGTGGACAGCGGCTGGCCCGCCTCGGCGAGCGCGGCGAGCGTGGCGCGGACCACCCCTTCGGGCGGGAACGCCAGCGAGGCGAAGTAGGCCCAGATGTCGGAGTCTTCCCGGCCGGGCAGCAGGATCACCTCGGCACGATCCACGCCGCGCCCGGCGCGGCCGATCTGCTGGTAGTACGCGATCGGTGACTGCGGTGCTCCCAGGTGCACGACGAAGCCCAGGTCGGGCTTGTCGAAACCCATGCCGAGAGCGCTGGTCGCCACCAGGGCCTTGAGCTCGTTGGCCAGGAGGGAGTCCTCGGCCGCCGTGCGTTGCGAATGGTCGTCTTTTCCTGTGTAGGCGGCGACCTGATGGCCGCGTTCGCGCAGGAAGGCCGCGGTCTCGTGTGCGGCCGCGACGGTCAGGGTGTAGATGATGCCGGAGCCGGGCAGCTCACCGAGGTGCTCAGCCAGCCAGGCCAGGCGCTGCTGCGGGCTGGGCAGGCGGACAACGGCCAGACGCAGGCTTTCACGGTCCAGGGGGCCGCGAAGCACCAGTGTCTCGGGCTCGCGGCCCGCGCCCAGTTGCTCGGCGACGTCGCGGGTGACCCTGGCGTTGGCGGTCGCCGTGGTCGCGAGCACGGGCACGCCGGGCGGCAGGTCGTCGAGCAGCGTGCGCAGCCGCCGGTAGTCGGGCCGGAAGTCGTGGCCCCAGTCGGAGATGCAGTGCGCCTCGTCCACGACCAGCATCCCGGCGGCGGCCATCAGCTTGGGCAGCACCAGGTCACGGAAGCCCGGATTGTTGAGCCGTTCCGGGCTGACCAGCAGCACGTCCACGGAGCCCGCTGCTACCTCGGCGTAGACGTCCTCCCACTGCTCGGCGTTGGCCGAGTTCACCGTGCGAGCGTGGATTCCGGCCCGGTCCGCCGCCTCGATCTGGTTGCGCATGAGGGCGAGCAGTGGCGAGACGATGACGGTCGGGCCGGCGCCGCGGGTCCGCAGCAGCGCGGTCGCCACGAAGTACACGGCCGACTTGCCCCAGCCTGTGCGTTGCACCACGAGCGCGCGGCGCCGCTCGCTGACGAGGGCGCTGATCGCGGTCCACTGGTCGTCGCGGAGCCGCGCGGCCTGGCCGGCGAGGGCGCTCAGGCAACGCTCCGCCTCCGCCCGCAGGGTGTCCACCGTGTCGCCCCGGGGAGCACTGTCCGAGTCACCGCCCGCCATGGTGTCCTTCGTATCAGCAGATGCCGACAGTCACGGCGGAAAGCCGCCCGATTCCGGGCCGCGCGGAACCATGGCCTGGGGCGGCAACTATCAGATCTTCGTGGTCGGCGCGGCCGCCATGCCCGGCTCTGCCACCCTGCTCCGGCCCGCGGCGCGTCGATCTCCCCGGATACCCGGTCGTCGCGCTATGGATCTCCGCGTTAGCCCGCTGACCATGGCGGAGGCAGCCAGGTGGCGGATCCGGCGTTGGCGGCTGGTGCTTGCTTTGCGGCATCCCGGGACCTCCGCTGCTATGGGATACTCGGGGTAAACATCGGATCTGCGTCGATGTCAATGATCAGGGCCCGGGGGCCGCGGCGCAGAGGCGAGGGTTACGGAGGGTCTGCCGTGGCGCTGACCGACGAGGCTATCGAGAAGATCAAGTCAATGATCGTCTCGGGTACGCTGCGGGCCGGCGACCGGCTGCCCAAGGAAGCGGATCTCGCTGCGGAGCTTGGGCTCTCGCGCAGTTCCCTGCGTGAGGCGGTCAAGGCGCTGTCACTGGTCAACATCCTCGATGTGCGGCGCGGCGACGGCACGTACGTGACCAGCCTGCAGCCGCCGCTCCTGCTTGAGGCGCTCAGTTTCATCGTCGACTTTCATCGTGACGGTACGGTGCTTGAGTTCCTGCAGGTCAGACGGATTCTGGAGCCCGCGGCGGCGGCGATGGCGGCGGAGCGCATCGGCGAGGAAGAGATCGAGGGCCTGGGCCGGCTGCTGGACAGTCTCGGTCCCCATCCAGAGGTGGAGGACCTGGTCGCCAACGACCTGGAGTTCCACAAGCGGATCTCGGCCTGCAGCGGCAACTCGGTGCTCTACTCGCTGCTGGAGTCTCTGTCCGGGCCGACGTTCCGGGCCCGGGTCTGGCGTGGCCTCACCCAGGCGGGCGCCAGGGAGCGCACGCTCGCCGAGCACCGGGCCATCCTCGACGCGCTCGCCTGCCACGACCCTGAGGTAGCCAGATCCTGGTCGACCGTGCACATCGCCAGCGTCGAACAGTGGCTCGCCTCGGTCCTTTGACTGCCCCGTGCCTGGGGCCTGACCCATCGTGGTAGCAGCGACGTTTCACGGTTTCGATAACATTTCACGGGTTTGGTGGCGCATCCGGGCACAAATCGGACCTGATCATGACTTGAACTCGTGAAAGGTCGCGCTTTTACAGCATGAGGCCGTAGGCGGTGACCGCGTTGCCGGCGAAGACCGCGTCGCGTTCGGCTGGGGCGAGGTGGTCGCCGAGTACCTCCCGCGCGAGTGCGAGCACCTCGCCGTAGCCGGCGGCGAGGGTGCAGACCGGCCAGTCGGACCCGAACATCAGGCGGCTGGGCCCGAAGCACTCCAGCAGCCGGTCCGCGTACGGGGCGATCTGCGCTGCGGTCCAGCCTGGACCGGCTTCGGTGACCAGGCCGGACAGCTTGCACATCACGTTCGGCCTGCGGGCCAGCTCTGCGACCAGGCCGGACCACGGCTCGAGACGGCCGGACGCGATGTCCGGCTTC
>DASWFT010000403.1:0-2412 GCA_036394075.1 Streptosporangiaceae bacterium | reverse complement strand
CAGGGCCTGCCCGCGGACCAGGTGTTCCTGGACCTGGAGGACGCCTGCGCGCCGCTGGTCAAGGAGAGCGCGAGGCACGTCATCGTCGACGTGCTCAATCACGGTGACTGGGGCGGTAAGACCCGGGTCGTTCGGGTCAATGACTGGACCACGCACTGGACCTACCGGGACGTGATCACGGTGGTCGAGGGCGCGGGCCCCAGCCTGGACTGCCTCATGCTGCCGAAAGTCCAGGACGCCGGGCAGGTCACGGCGCTGGATCTGCTGCTCACCCAGATCGAGAAGACGATGGGCTTGCCGGTCGGCCGGATCGGCATCGAAGCCCAGATCGAGAACGCCAGGGGCCTGCTGAACGTGGACGCGATCGCGGCCGCCTCGCCGCGGCTGGAGACCATCATCTTCGGCCCCGCGGACTTCATGGCCTCGATCAACATGAAGTCGCTGGTGGTCGGCGAGCAGCCCCCCGGCTACCCGGCGGACGCCTACCACTACATCTTGATGCGCATCTTGATCGCCGCCCGCGCGCACGACCTGCAGGCCATCGACGGCCCCTACCTGCAGATCCGCAACGCCGACGGCTACCGCGCGGTCGCCCGGCGGGCCGCCGCGCTGGGCTTCGACGGCAAGTGGGTGCTGCACCCGGACCAGATCGCGGCCGCCAACGAGATCTTCTCTCCGTCGCAAGAGGACTACGACCATGCGGAGCTGATCCTGGACGCCTACGACTGGTGCACCTCGCAGGCCGGCGGGGCCAAGGGGTCGGCCATGCTCGGGGAGGAGATGATCGACGAGGCCTCCCGCAAGATGGCCCTGGTGATCGCGGCCAAGGGCCGGGCCGCGGGCCTGCAGCGCACCTCCAAGTTCGAGCCCCCGCAGGCCTGAGGAGGACAGCACGATGCAGTTCGGACGGACGTATGAGGAGTTCGAGGTCGGGGCGGTCTACAAGCACTGGCCGGGGAAGACGGTCACCGAGTACGACGACCACCTGTTCTGCCTGCTCACCATGAACCACCACCCGCTGCACCTCGACGCCAACTACGCCGGGCAGGCCACCGATTTCGGCAAGAACGTGGTGGTGGGCAACTACATCTATTCGCTGCTGCTCGGCATGTCGGTCCCGGACGTCTCGGGCCAGGCCATCGCGAACCTGGAGGTGGAGTCGCTCAAGCACGTGGCGCCGACCTTCCACGGCGACACCATCTACGGCCAGACCACCGTGCTCGGCAAGCGGCTCACGTCCAAGCCCGACCGGGGCATCGTCCAGGTCGAGACCCGCGGCTACAAGCAGGACGGCACCCTGGTGTGCGTGTTCCGCCGCAAGGTGATGGTGCCGACCGAGGCCTACATCAAGGAGCGCGGCGGGGAACAGCCCGGCCGCCCTGAGCCGGCTTCCTGACCCCTGCTATCAGCACATCTCTTCCAGCCAGCAGATACGGAGCCCGCGTCATGGGACGCCTCGCACAGACCGACGGCCTGACCGAGTTCGAGCAGGACATTCTCGCCACGGTGCGGGACTTTACCGCCAGGGAGATCATTCCGGTTGCGACCGAGCTCGAGCACCGGGACGAGTACCCCGCCCAGATCGTGGAGCAGATGAAGCAGCTCGGCCTGTTCGGGCTGACCATCCCCGAGGAGTACGGCGGGCTCGGCGCGTCGCTGCTCATCTACGCCCTGGTGGTGGAGGAGATCGCCCGCGGCTGGATGTCGGTGTCGGGCATCATCAACACCCATTTCATCGTCGCCCACATGATCGCCCGGCACGGCACCGCCGAGCAGAAGGCCTGGTTCCTGCCCAAGATGGCGGCCGGCGAGGTGCGCGGCGCCTTCTCCATGTCCGAACCGGGCCTGGGCTCGGATGTCGCGGCGATCCGCACCCAGGCGGTGCGCGACGGCGAGGAGTTCGTGATCAACGGCCAGAAGATGTGGCTGACCAACGGCGGCACGTCCAACCTGGTGGCGGTGCTCTGCCGGACCGACGACGGCCACGATGCTCCGCACCGGAACATGACCACCTTCTTGATCGAGAAGGAGCCTGGCTTCGGCGCCAACTCGGCGGTGCCGGGCCTGACGGTGCCGGGGAAGATCGAGAAGATGGGCTACAAGGGGGTCGACACCACCGAGCTGATCCTGGAGGACGTGCGCATTCCCGCCGACCGGGTGCTCGGCGGCCGCACCGGCCGGGGCTTCTACCAGATGATGGACGGCGTCGAGGTCGGCCGGGTCAACGTCGCCGCCCGCGGCTGCGGCCTTGCGCTGCGCGCCTTCGAGCTGGCCATCGACTACGCGCAGCGGCGGCACGCGTTCGGCCAGCCGATCGCCCAGCACCAGGCGATCGCCTTCAAGCTGGCGGAGATGGCGACCAAGGTCGAGGCGGCCCACCAGATGATGGTGATGGCGGCCCGCCGGAAAGAC
>DASWFT010000402.1:0-7415 GCA_036394075.1 Streptosporangiaceae bacterium | reverse complement strand
CCCCGGGGCGGGGTGGTGCACGGCCGGTTCGAGGCCGAGGCCCCCAACCTGCTGTGGACCGGCGATGTCCTGCACGGGCCGGCGGCGGCCGGGCGGAAAACCTACCTGTTCGCGTTCATCGATTTTTCCCACCGCCCGAGCATGTGTACGCGACGCGCCGAATACGCCGGGTAATTGATCCTGCTGGTCTTGTTACCTACCGTGAGTCCCGATGTTCGTGACGTCAGGACTCGGGGGGTGGCGGTGAGGCACCGGCAGGTTGTTGGTGAGCTGCGGGTTCAGGAGATGCCGGGCAGGGGCGGACGCTGGTCGTGGACGATCGTCTGGCCGGACGGATCGGTGCATGAGCCGGCTGACAGGTTCCTTCGGCGGCATGACGGGTCGGGTACTCAGCGGACGTATGCCTATCTGCTGGTTGACCACCTGCGCTGGCTGGAGCGGGAAGCACTGCCGCTGACGGCGGTGACCCTGCGGGACCTGGAGCGTTATATGGGGCTGGTCGGCGCCGAAGTGCGGATGCCGCTGGGCGAGCCGTGGCGGGTCGGCCGACGGCCCTATGGCAAGGGCGCGCTCTCGTCGGCGGCCTCCTGCCTGAAGGGCTTCTACCTGGACCAGGCCGTACTCGGCGTCAATGTCGAGCTGGGCCGGCAGCTCGACCTGGCCCGGCTGCCGTCGCGTGCGGACCGGAACAGGGCACTGCTGGGTCATGCCCAGACGAGCCTGCCGGCGAATCCGCTGGCTCCCCGCCGGGTCCGGCGGCGGCACCCGAAGATGCTGGCCGAGGACGCCCGCAGCCGCCTGCTGGAGGTGGTATCCACCGCCCGGGACCGCTTGGCGGTGACCTGGCTGGCTGACGGGGGGCTCCGGATCGGGGAGCTGTGCGGCCTGCACCTGTCCGATCTTCACCTTCGGGAGCAGGCCCCGTGCGGGGAAGCGCGGGCAGCCCACGCCCACGTCTGCCACCGGGACGAGAACCCCAACCGGTCACGGGCCAAGACGAAGTACCCGTGGGATGCCCGGAACGGCGTCGTGACGGGCGGGATGATCAAGAGGGTCAGCCCGGCGATGATCCACGCCTACTTCGATTACATGACCACCGAGTACCCGCGGGACGGCGCCGGGCACGGGATGCTCCTGGTGCAGCTGGCCGGGCCGGATCACGGGCAGCCGTGGACGGCGGACGCCGCGCGCAGCATGCTCCGCCGGGCCGGGCGGCGTGCGGGCGTCGGCCGCGTGGTACCCCACCAATTCCGGCACTCGTTCGCGACTGCCGTGCTGGACGCCTCGGGCGGCAACCTCCTCATTGCCCGGGACGCGGGAGGCTGGGCCTCGGCCGCCACGGTGGACACTGTCTACGGGCACGCCGACATCCACGACCCCGCCTTCGAGGCCGCGCTGGTGAAGGTCTGGGAAGGGCGGTGACCGCCGCCCTGGCGCTGCTGCCTCCCGGTGACTGCGGGCGGCAGTCACGGGACCGGCTGGAACTGCTCACCGCGCTGATCGGCGGCCCGGGCTTCGACCCGCTGTTCCGCAGTGACGTCATCCAGATCCCGCTGAATCACCCGGTGTTCCGCTGGAACTGCATGGTTCACGGATGCGAACGGCCCACCGGCGTCAGCGTGACCCAGGCCGGCATCGGCCTGTGCTTCCAGCATCAGCGAACGTGGAAGGAACTGTCTGCCCGCGGTCACGACCAGCTCGAGTTCCTGCGCACGGCCACGCCGCTGACCTCCTCTATCGGGATAGCGCCGAAACCCTGCCGGGTCATCGGCTGCGGCCGGCCCGCACGCCCGTATCCGGCCCGGCTGTGCGTCCGGCACCTTAACCGCTGGAAGAGCCAGCACTGCGGCATGCAGGCCGCAGGCGACTCGGCCTTCGACGCGTGGGCCGCGGGCGAGCAGCCTTACGAGTCCTACGGCGGCTGCCGGGCCGCGTGCTGCGATGACCTGGCCAAGTCCCCGCTCGGGCTCTGCGAGTACCACGACGCGCGATACGGGAAGGACGGACGGCCGGGCCGGGCCGTCCTCCCGGGCAACTGGGTCCAGTCCTGCCAGGATCGCGGGCTGAAGGTCCCCGTCCGCTACGCAGACGAGCGGGCCTTCAGGGCCTGGTGCTCGCAGGCCCTGCCGCCGCTGCGCGTCGGCCAGGTCAACCTCAAGGGCATGCACCCGCTGGTGAAGGCGGAACTCCAGTGGGGGCTGTTCGCCCACACCCAGCACCAGGAGCACACGCGGTGGTCGCTGCGGACGCTCCAGCCCCTCGCGGCGGCATGCCGGGCCGTGACCTCGCTGGAGGAGCTGGACCCGGGCTGCCTGACCCGGGCCGGGCAGCAGACCGTCCGGCAGATCCGCAAAGAGCTGAGGATCATCTACTTCACGCCGTCCGACACGCGCGAGGCCGGCTACATCGAGCCAGCCCACTTCGGGAAGAAGATCTCACGGCTGACCGGCCAGTTCGACCTGACCAAAGTGACACAGCAGTGGCTGCGCGACATGCTCTGGGACTTCCTGGCCGAGCAGATGCGCTCCCCGAACTGCCCGCGCAGCCACACGCCGCACTCCACGATGCGGCGCGCGTGCCAGGAGCTGAGCGCCTTCCTGGACGCCCGCGCCCCCGGAGGCGGCCATGACCCCCGCATGCTCGAGGAGGAACACGTCCGCCTGTTCGTCGCGGACCAGTACCGGCGCGCCCGCGAAGGCCTGCCCACCCTCGGGATCACCCATCAGGGCAAGCCCTCCGTCGCCACCGAGGTGACCCGCAAGCTCACCCTCGACCGCCTCCGCCAGATCATGCGCTGGGCACTGGAGAACGGGGAAGGCGACCGCGCCGGGCTTGACCGGGCTGTGATCCGGGCGTTCCCCGGCGGCGGCAAGCCACAACACCGGACCAGGAGCCCCTTCCCCGACGAGGTCGCCAAGGCGATGGCCGACGAGGCCAACCTGCGCCGCCTGGCCGAACTCGACATCACCGACCGGGGACTGCGTGACGCCTGGGAAACCATCGTGGTGACCGGACGGCGCGCCAGCGAGGTGCTCCAGCTCCGGCTCGAATGCATTGCCCGCCACAACGGCGTCCCGATGCTCTGGCACGACCAGACCAAGGTCGGCAACTACGACCAGGCCATCCGCATCCCCGAGTACACCTACCAGCGGCTCCAGGAACGCCAGCGCAAGACCCTCGCCACCTTCGAGCGGCGGTTCGGCCGGGTGCCCGCCAGCCGGGAACGGCCCCGGCTGGCGCTGTTCCCGGCCCGGCACGGCAACCCGCGCGGCGAGCGCGCCGTCAGCTACGCCTGGTTCGGCAAAGGGTTCCGGGCCTGGGTCGCCGACCTCGACCTGGGCTCCTATGTCGCCCACCAGGCCCGGCACACCCTGGCCACCAGGCTGCTGGCCGCCGGCGCTGGCCTGCACCACATCAAGCGGTATCTGGGGCATGTCTCCGAGCGGATGGCCGAGCACTACGCCAAAGTCGCCCTCGGCGAGATCGACGACGTCCTGCACCACGTCTGGGTTGCCGGGCCCGGAACGCCCAGCCCTGGCCAGCTGCTGTCAAGCGGGGTAACACCGCTGACGCGGGAGGAAGCCCAGGCGCTGGTACTGGACCTGAACCGGCGCAGCACCCCGGCCGAGGGCGGCCTTTGCACCTTCCAGGCCGTCGTCGACGGCGGCGCCTGCCCGTGGAAGCTGGACTGCCACAACTGCGACCGGTTCGTGATGACCGGTGCTGACCTGCTCTACTGGCGGCGCAAGCGAGAGCAATGGTCTTCGCTCGCCGAGCGGGCACCCGACAACGCCACCGCCGACTACCTCCACCAGGCGTTCGAGCCGACCGCCCGGGCCATCGACGGCCTGGAGAAGGCCCTGGCCGGCCTCGGCCTCCTCGACGAGGCCCTCGCCCTGGACATGCGCCGCCCGCAGGACTACTTCCAGCGTGTCTGGAGCCTCGGCTTCAAGAGCTCCGACCTGGCCAGCGCCGGCGGTCACGCCCTTCAGGAGATGCCGTGACCTCACCCACGCACGCCGCCAACCAGGCGCGACGGCTCGTCACGCAGGACAAGCTGCAGCGCATCCGGGAAGCCCTGCAACGCCTGCGCCGGGAACAAGCGCAGGTCACCTACCCCGCCGTCGTGCAGCGAGCCGGGGTGTCCCGCACCTTCCTCTACCAGAACGCCGACGCCCAGGCCCTGATGGCGGCCGCGATCACCACCCACGCCGCCAGCAGGCGGCAACTCCAGGCCGGCAAGGACGCCCAGGCCGAAGCCTCCTGGCGAGAGCGTGCCCTCAACGCCGAGGACGCACTGAAGACGGCACACTCCGAGATCCGCATGCAACGCGAACGCATCGGGCTCCTGCTGGGCCAGATCCGCGATCTTGAGGCCAGCTACGACGAAGACACGACCCAGCGCGTCGCAGCCGAGAACACCACCCTGAAGCAACGCGCCATCAAGCTCGCCCAGGACAACCGGACCCTCGAGGAAAAGCTGCACGCCGCCCGCTCCAACAACCGGTTCCTCGACAAGCGCATCGCCGACCTCGAAGCCCAGCTACTCGACGACCCCGCCAGCAGGCGCCGATCACAAGGAGACCCGTGTTCACCTACGCGCTGACCGAGCCGATCGACCTGTTCGACGGGCTCACCCCGCTAACCCAGTGGATCAGCGGCGGCGAGGGAGACCGCGCCGCCTGGGCCCTTCGCGCGATCCTCGCCCTAGCCGACACGGCCGACGTCATCCGCTGGGACGGGGACATGCGCCACCTCCCCTCGGTCGGCGCGCTGCCCGTCCCGCCCGAGGCCGTGCCCTACCTCGTCGTCAAGCAGGACAACAACGGGACCACGTTCGTCGTCAGCGACCAACCGATCGGCTGGCTCCTGGAGTACTGCGACCGCCACGCCGAATCAGGCAGCCGCAACATCGGCCCATGGGAGCACACCACCCGATCCGACATCCCTGTCTGCATCCTCACCGGCCAGCTCCCGGACCCGCTCGCCCCTCCTGGCAGCCCCCCGTTCTGACCACCCGAGCCCGAGCGTCACGCACATGTCCACCACGTGATTACCCAGCTCAGCACAGTCGCTGACACCACCGTGCTCGGAAAAATCGATGATCACTCGCGGCTGATCGCCGGGTTCCGGTGGGGGCTCAGCGAGGACAGCCTGCACCTGGCCGAGGCGCTGAAGCGGGCGATCGCGATCCGGGGCGTCCCGGCCCGGCTGTATGTGGATAACGGGGCCTGTTTCTCTGATGAGGCACTGCCGCGGTACTGCGCGAAGCTGGGCATCGCCCTGGTGCACTCCCCGCCCTACCGGCCTCAGGGCAGGGGGAAAATCGAACGCTGGTTCGAGACTGTCCGGGCCCAGTTCCTGGTCGAGATCAGCCCCGATGGCCAGCCCGCCCCTGGCCGGCTGGTGCTGGCCGGCCTGGATGAGCTGAACGGCCGGTTCCACACCTGGGTCGAGCACGAATATCACCTGCGGACCCATACCGAGACCGGGATGACCCCGCTGCAGCGGTGGGCGCCCTGCCAGCCCCGGCAGGTCAGCGGCGAGGAGCTGGACGCCGCGTTCTTGTGGGAGGCGACCCGGTCGGTGCACGCCGCCACCGCCACGATCAGCTTCCACGGCAACACCTACCAGGTGGACGCGGCGCTGGCCGGGCGGAGGGTCACCCTGACCTACTCCCCGTTCGACCTGGCCGGCGCCTCGGTTCCCATCCAGGTATCTCATCGCGGCACGTCCTACGGGACCGCCCGGCCGCATGTCATCAAACGGCACTGCCATCCCAAGGTGAAGATCCCGCCCCGGGCCGCCCAGCCGCCCGGCGAGCCGACCGGGATCAGCTACCTGGACCTGCTCGACGCACAGCGGACGGCCGCGGAGGGGACCGCCTGCTCCATCCGCTACCACGACCTGGCCGGCCAGGCCGGCCAGGAAGGACAGACGTCATGATCACCGAGCAGGTCCGCGGCTACTTCGGGTTCGAGCGGATCCCCTTCGACCGTTCCCTGGCGGTGTCCCAGCTATTCGCCTCCGCCAGCCACAACGAGGCGGCCGCCCGGATCGGGTACGCGATCGCCACCCGCGGCCTGGCCGCCATCACCGGGGAGACCGGCGCCGGGAAGACCGTCGCGGCCCGCGCCGCGACCGCGCACCTGGACGCATCCCGCTACCAGGTCATCTACCTCCCGAATCCGCAGGTCGGGGCACGCGGGATCCACCACGCCGTGGTCACCGCGCTGGGCGGGGTGCCGCGGTTCCACCACGCCACCCTCATCCCGCAGGCCGCCGCCGCGCTGGCCGCCGAGTCCGCCGAGCGGGGCCGGCTGCCCGTGCTCCTGGTCGACGAGGCGCACCTTTTGTCCCACGACCAGCTGGAGGCCATCCGGATGCTCACCAACGCCGACCTCGACTCGGCTTCCCCGCTGGCCGCCGTGCTCACCGGCCAGCCGCAGCTGCGCCACCACATGAAACTCGGCGTGCTCGCCGCGCTCGACCAGCGGATCACCGTCCGCTACGCCATGCAGCCCATGACCATCGAGGAGACATCCGGCTACCTGCGCCATCACACCCGCCTGGCCGGACGCGGCGACGCGCTGTTCTCCGATGACGCCGCCGCGTTCATCCACCACACCGCCCGCGGCTACCCCCGCGCCGTCAACCGGCTCGCCGTCGCCGCCCTGCTCGCCACCTACGCCACGCACAAGACCATCGCCGACGAGGCCGCCGCGCGCACCGCCGCCGCCGAGGTGAGCGACCAGTGACCGGCCAGCCAGCCGTGCCCGCGCTCGGCGTCATCTACCAGTGCCCCGAATGCGAGACCAGCTACCTCGGCGAACGCCGCTGTCCCGACTGCCAGCTGTTCTGCCGGCGAGCCGGCACCGGCGGGCTGTGCCCGCACTGCGACGAGCCAGTAACCCTCAGCGACCTCGCCGAGTACGCCGACTGCATCACCACCCCCGCCCGGGAAGACGACCAGCCACCCGCCCCCGCCTGCCCGCCCGGTGCCGGCGACTACGGCATCACCCTGCACGCCACCCAAGCCGACCAGATCCTGCGCATCCTCGGCCTCATCGAAGACTGGCTCCAGGACGCCAGCGACAACACCCGCGCCGAATTCGGCGACTACCTCGCCAACCTCGCCAGCGCCGTGCCCGCCAGCTCACCCGGCCATCTCCTCTACCAGATCAACGCCATCGCCCGCCAGCTCACCCCGGCCGCCGACCGCAGCACGCGCTAGCCACGGCCCTGCGCCAACACGGGCACCACAACGACAACACGGGCACCATCGGGCCCCGCCGGCCACGCCGGCGGGGCCCGACCTCACCCCGTCCCTGCCCACCGCCAGTGACGCCTACATGCCCAATCAAAGCGTCGGCGGACAGCCGGTACCGGCGGGCCTGTTCCTGCCGGGTCCCGGC
>DASWFT010000401.1:0-21973 GCA_036394075.1 Streptosporangiaceae bacterium | reverse complement strand
GATCCGCCGGTCACCCTCGGCGTGCGGCTGGTCAGCGTGATCTCCGACGATCTGCAGCACGCCGGGCAGGCCGCCTACCTGCGCGGCCTGATTCTGCTCCAGTAAGCCTGGCCCGGTCTGCGGTCCGGCGCTGAGGTCCGTCCCCTTACGCCCGCCTCCCCCCGGCCACCGCCTCCGGCGGGCGTCCCCGGGCGATCTTGGACGCAAATTGCTGCTCGGGCAGCACCTACGGTCCACTCTTCGCGGGCTAGCCGTGACGGCGTCCTGACAAGCCCGGAGCCGCTCCAGCCTCGT
The DNA here is from genome assembly GCA_036394075.1 of Streptosporangiaceae bacterium. Classification (GTDB taxonomy): domain Bacteria; phylum Actinomycetota; class Actinomycetes; order Streptosporangiales; family Streptosporangiaceae; genus JAWWPY01. Next base: position 21,679 of record DASWFT010000401.1, on the reverse strand, counting down.
GGCATCAGGGCGCGAGGGCTCACTGCTGGCTGAGGGCCAGGCCCAGGGCGACGGCGTAGCGATGGCCGACGGGCTGGCCGGGGAGTGTGCCGCCGACGCTCGCCCGGCCAGCCGGTATGCCGGCCGGGAGGGTGCGCAGCGCCGCGCCGAGTAGTTCGTCGTCCCCGGCAGGCCCGCCGACCAGCAGAACCTGCCGCAGGTCCGGGCCGAGCGTCCGCAGTGCACGATCCAGGTTCGCCGAGAACACCGCCTGCTTGAGCCGCAGCCGGACGGCCCGCCACTCGGCGGGGCTGTGCCGGCGGTCGAAGGGCAGCAGCCCCGCGGGGCCGGACACCGCGAGCATGCCGATCATCGCCGCCGCGGCGGGCCGGTCCAGGAACCCGCGGCTGCCGTCCTCCGCCTCGAACCGCTGGCCATCGGTCACCCGCAGGCACGGGCCCCGCTTCACCCAGTCCGCCGCCGCGCGCGGGACGCCGAGCGTCTCCGCGATCGCAGCGGTGAGCAGGTCACCGGCCCCCGCCGCGACCACCTCGCCGTCCGGGGCGATCACGTCGAGGGTGCCGGCGCCCACGTCCACGACTACGGCGTCGCCGCGGGCACCCGGCGTGGTGCAGGCTCCCAGCCGGGCTGCGGACGGCTCGCTGAGCACGCAGCGGACGGGCCGGCCGAGCAGATCGCCGAGCAGCGCCGCGTGATCGATGTGCCGGTCGAGGCGGTGCAGCGACGCGACGAGGACTGCCCGTCCCAGGCTGCCCCGCCGGGCGGTCGCCGTGTCCGCCACAGCCGCCAGGTCCACCGCGAACAGGTCATCCACCTCCACCTGTCCCGACTGGGTGGACAGGGCACGCACCGCACCCACCGGCCAGCCGGGCAGCTTCGCGCACGCCGTGCGCAGCGTCACCCGCTCGCCGCTCGCCATCACCCATGGCTCACCGGAGCGGTGGCCATCAGCCGCCGCGCCCTGGAGGCCGACGACAGCGTTCGAGTAGTCCAGCAGCGACCTGCTCAGCGTGGTCGCGTCGGCGGACTCGGCTTCGCCGAGTGACAGCGCCGCGCCCAGCGCGACCGGGTCGGCCAGGAGTGTCAGCGGCTGGCCGGGCTGGCGCACCTCCACGGCGAGCAGGGTGCAGGCCTCGATCGAGGCGGGGTCGACCTGGTCGATGACGGGCACCTGGCCGTCGAGCCGGTTGGCGATCAGCACGCCCTCGTCACCGGCCACGAGCACAGCGCCGACTGGCACCCCCGTGCTGCGCAGGCCGCGCAGCCGCTCCGCGGCGCGGGCATAGCCGAGGCCGGGCGGGACCACGGCAATCACCGGCCCGTTGGCCGGGGCGAACAGCCCGGACTCGGCCAGCCCGGAGCCCGCTGCCCCGGAACCAGACAGCCCGGAACCAGACAGCCCGGAACCAGACACCACGGAACCAGACACCACGGAACCGGGATTGGACGGCGGCTGGTCAGGCCGGTCCAGCCACAGCGGGACGCCCACGCAGGCGCCCGCCCCGCCTGGCGTGGCCACCCCGGCCGCGAGCACGCGCAGCCGCCCGGTCGGCGGCGCGATGTCCGGGACGGTGAGCGTGGCGGTGTCCACCGCCCGGAGCGGGGCGACCCGCGCCTCGTCCACCCGCAGGCCGAGCCGCCGCTCGATCCGGCGCACCAGGGCCGCGGCGCCGCGCAGCGAGTCAGCCGATCCCTTGCGGCCGCGGGTCGGCAACCGGTCGGCGCCGAGCAGACGCCCGCTGGCCAGCACAACGACCTCGGTCGTCGCGTTGCCCACATCCAGGCCCGCGACGACCGTCATCGCGTGGTCGTTACCCGGCCAGGCCACGGCGGGCGTAGACCTCCGCGGCCTCCGTCAGCAAGGCCGCGCAGCGTGGCAGACCGCGGCCGGCCAGCGACTCAGCGAGCGCGGTGAGCTGCCGCGGCGTGGACCGGTGCGGCCGCAACGCCTCGTAGATGGCCAGCACCTCGTCGTCGGGCAGCACAGTCAGTTCGGCGGCCCGCCGCAGGTTCTCGGCGAGCTGGGGGTTGCCGTGCGCCTCCGCCACCGACGCCTGATGATCGAGCGTCTCGGGATGGATCCGCAGGTCAGGTAGCGAGACCTCGCCGCGCCGGACCGCGTCGAGGGTGAGGTCGCTGACCGGCTTACCGGACAGCGAGCGGCTCTCGGTCATCGCAGCACCCTCTGGGGAGCGATCGGGCGGGGTCATCGCAGCCCTCCCTGAAGGGTGATCGGGCGGGCTCATTGCAGCCCCTCCCTGGACAGTTCTTCCGCTGGCGCCCCGACCCGCACCCAGGCCCGCTCCAGCGCCATCAGCGCGATCACCGTGGTGTGGTAGCGCGCCTCGATCGCCTCGTCGGTGTACGGATTGCGGGCCGGGTCGGGAGTCGCGCCCTTGGCGTGCCGCGCGGCGTTGGCGCCGAGCAGCCGGTACAGCTCCGGGGTGACCGCCGGGGCGACGGAATACAGTTCGAGGTTGGCCAGCGGGGACAGGTCCCTGCGGTGGATCAGCGCGGTTCCCTTGCCCTGCAGGCCGATGCCGATCCCCGAGCCGGCCAGCCGGGCCGCCGCGAGGCCGATCCGGCCCAGGTCGACGGTGTCATTGAACCGGACCACCCGGCCAGCGCAGCCTTCCTCCTCAAGCCCGGCGAGCAGTTCGCGCAGCGCCTCGGTGACGCGGAGCCCGGACAGGCAGCGCCACACATCCCGGCCGACCGCCGGGGAGACCCCGATCACCACGTCGCGCGGGTCCTGGCCGGGGCGGGCCGGCCCGGCCGGCGCCAGCAGCGGGACGGCGGCCCGCGCCTGCTCGGCCCGCAGGTCCTCGACCCCGCGGGCCTGCCGGATCCCGTCGATCTCCTGCTGGCGCCGCGGCGACGGCGCGTAGCCGGTGCCCGGGCCGGCGTAGTCGTTGGGATCGGTGATTAGGGACAGCACCCGTAGCTGCTCATCGAAGATGGCGGATGTCTGCAGGTAGTCTCCGGCCAGCCGGGCCCTGGTCATCTCGACGACCCGCTCCGCTTCCGCCTCGTATCCGGTCTCGTCGAGGGCCGCGACGATGTCCACGACGGTCAGGCCGCCTTCCCGGATCACGTGCGCCGCGCCGAGCACGGCCAGCGTGTCGGTCTCACCCAGGTCCTTCGAGCCGGCCGCATCGACGGCCAGTTCCACGTGCTCGTCGGTGAAGTCGGCCAGGCCGAGATGGGCGTACACGGCGCGGCAGGCCAGCGCCGCCTCGCGGCGCAGCTCCCCGATCCGCCCGGCCGGAACCGTCCGCAGGCCGCCGTCGATGCCCCAGTCCCGCTGCATGGCGAGGAAGTCGTCGATGTCCTCGGCGTTGAAGTTGCTCGGCCCGAACATGTTGTCGTAGCGCTGGATGCTGCCGAAACCGCTGAACACGAAGTCGGAACCGGCCAGCACGATTGGCAGCGTGCGCGACGTCCGGCGCATGTCCGACTCGCTCATCAGGGCGTCGTTGCCCGAGCAGGATTCCAGGTTGCGCATCATCACCATGACGTTCTCCGCCATGAGCTCGCGCAGCCCACCCGGCACCGACGCGGCCACGCTCGCTCCGTCGATGCCGCCGTTCTGCACGCCCTGGGCGCCGATCGCGCGGGCGAGGGCCACGCAGCGGGCCTCCAGGTAGAGCATGGACTTACGCTCGGCCCCGGCCATCAGCACTTCCGCGCCGGCCCCGGAGGAGACCCGCATCTTCATGCCGCGCGACGCGTATGCGGAGGTCAGGAACGCCTTAGACCACGGCGTGTCGTCACCATCGGTGAAGACTTGCTCGGTGCCGTACAGCGATACGGTCTCCGCATAGGACGTGAGCCCGCGCATGCCCAGCTCAAGTTCGAGGGCCTCCTCCACGGAGCACTGGATGAGGACTCCCTGGGCCGCCACCGCGGCCCCGATCAGGCAGGCCACCGCGTTGCTGGGTGCGTCGGCGAGCACCGGGACCGTCGTCTCGATCTCCCGGAAACCGAACGCCGCGGCGGTGGCCGAATCCGCGGCGAGCAGCAGCGGGTCGTCGAGCCGGTTGGTGACGTGCGCCTGGTTGCTGGGTGTGCGCCTGGCCCGCAGCTTGGCCATGGCCAGGCCCAGCTCGGGGGGCGTAAGCAGGGCCAGGACCCGGGCGAGCTTGGCGGGCGTGGCGCCCGCGCTGAGCCTGATCACCTCCGCCCGGGGCACGTCGGGGGCCACGGCGAGCCGGGCGAACTCGACGTCGGACAGGCCCATCGCCTCCGGGGCCGCGGTCAGGTCCAGACCGTGCCGGGCGATGTAGAAGTCGATCGAGTCGAAGCTGCTGGACGCTACGCCGTCCATCTCCACGACCCGGCCGCCGGAGATGACCAGCCCGGGCTCGGGGTCGTCGGGGGAGCGCAGGGCGACAAGGCCGAGACCGGTGTCCTCCACGGCGAAGCCGTCGAGGTTCACCCGCTGCCGGTCCATGAACCTGATCCGCCCCACCGGCTTATCGCTGTTCATCGGAGTTCCTCTCAGATCGCCTGCTGCGATCGCAGTTCGATGACCCCGCCGCGGGCCGGCGTGGTGCGCGTGACGCCGCCCTGGCCGGGGGTGCGCACGACAATGCGGGTGCGGTCGGCGCGGAACAGGTCATGCGAGAACTCGATCGGCTCGCCGCCGGCGTCGGTGGTGGTCCTGGTGATGGCCAGCAGCGGAGCGCCGGGCTGCACATCGAGGATCGTCGCCTCATCCGGTGACGCCAGCACGACCTCGATCCGCTCGACGGCCTCCTCCGGCTGGGTTCCGAAATGCTCGTCAAGGAGTTCGTAGACCGAGCCGCCGAGTGGTAGTTCGAGCAGGCCAGGGAAGCGGTCCGCGGGCAGCATGGCGTGTTCCACCGAGATCGGGATCGCGTCGGCGAGCCTGATCCGCACCAGATCGACGACGAGATCGCCGGGGCGCAGGTGCAGTGCCTGGGCCGTCGGCTCGTCCGCCCCTGACAGCCGGGCGCTCATCACCCGGGTGCCGGCCACCACGCCCTGGCTGCGCAGCAGCGCGGGCACCCCGACCACGCGGGACAGGTCCCGCTCGATCTTGTCCCTGCTCACGAACGTGCCGCCGCCGCGCCCCGGGACGCGCCGGACCATGCCACCGTCCTCAAGCACCGCGAGCGCCTGGCGCAGTGTCGCCCGGCTGACCCCCAGCTCGGCCGCGAGCGCGCGCTCGGCACCGAGCCGCTGCCCGGCCCGCAGCCGCCCGGATGAGATCCGCTCGGCCAGCATCCGCCGCACGTCTTCCGGGGTGCGCCCGGCCAGGGTGCGCTCCCCGGCGGCAGGCCGGCCCGCGGCGGCAGGCCGGCTCCCGTCATCGGCCATTAGCCCGGATCCACGGCGTCCGCCGACTCCGGCAGCACCTGCCCGCCGTCGACCACGATCGTCTGGCCGGTGATGTACCCGGCCTCGTCACTGGCCAGGAACAGCGCCGCGTACCCGATCTCCTCGACGGTGCCGAGCCTGCGCAGCGGAATGGCGGCGGTCATCTGCCGGATGTAGTCCTCGCCGAGGTCGGCGAGCCCTTCGGTGAGCACGTTGCCGGGCAGTACCGCGTTGACCGTGATGCCGTTCGGCGCGAGTTCGATGGCCGCCGTCCGCATGAAGCCCAATTGCCCGGCCTTGCTGGCACCGTAGTGCGTCCAGCCGGGGAAGCCGGTGATGGGCCCGGTGATCGACGAGGTCAGGACGACCCGGCCCCGGCCGGATCGGGTCAGCGCAGGGATGCACGCCTGCACCGACAGAACGCATCCCGTCAAGTTGGTGCCGAACACCTGCGCGAGGTCCTCGTCGGTCATGTCCACCAGGCGCCGCTCCGGGAAGATCCCGGCGTTCGCGCAGAGCACGTCGATCCCGCCGAGGCGCTCGTCGGCCGCGGCCGCGATCCGCTGGCAGTCTTCCCGCCGGGCCACGTCGCCCAGCACCGACGAGACCTCCGCGCCGTCGGCCGACAGCTCGGCGACGGTGGCCTTGGCCGTCTCGGCGTCCCGGCCGACGATGAGCACCCGGGCGCCCGCACCTGCGAACACGCGGGCGATGCCCTTGCCGATGCCCCGGGTCGCGCCGGTCACAACGACGGCGCGGCCAGCAATTGATGTGAACACGCTTGCTCCTTTCCCTTCGGTTGCCGTCAGGCCTGCTGGCTGAGACCGGGCCGGCTCAGCTCGGCTGGTTCACGCCGTACCGGCTCAGATAGGCCTCAGCCAGGTCACAGCTCTGGCGGGTGTATCCGGCGCCCAGCTCGCGGGCGATGTCCACCGCCGTGTGCGAGCCGATCCAGGCGACCAGCAGCAGCCGCCGGAACAGGATGAACGTCCAGATCTCCGCCTCGTCCGCGGCAGGCAGTTGGGCCGCCCGCCGGTATCCCGACAGCCAGCTGTCGATGAGGGCAGGCACATGCGGCTCGTGCTCGAAGAAGCTCACGGCCGTCCCCACGTCATACAGGAACCAGCTGAACCCTGAGTCGTCGAAATCGATGACGCTGACCGTGCCGTCATCGACGATGAGGTTGGCCAGACGGGTGTCCGCGTGCACCAGGCCGTACCGCTCCTGGCCGCTGCCATAGGCGGCGAGCCGGGCCTTGAGCGTGGCGTCCAGCCGCCCGAGCACCGCACGCTCGGCCGGGCCAACTCCGATCCCATCCTGCCAGCGCCCCCAGCGGGGCGCGGCACCGAACGCCGCGTCGTAGTCCCACTGGAACCGGGTGAACCAGGCGGGCTGCGCCCAGTGCTTGGCGTGCGTATGCATCCGGGCGGTGATCTCGCCCAGCTCGGCGAAGTGCGTGAGGTCGCTGTCGGCCGGCTCGCTGCCGGGCAGGTACTCGAAGCGCACGCAGTCGCGCCGCTCGCCGCTGGCCGGATCGGTGACCGACATGACGCGGCGGCCGTCAGGGGCGGGCAGCACTCGCGGGGTACGCACGCCCGCCTCGGCCCGCAGCGCGTCCATCCAGGCCAGCTCGGACTCGATCTCCAGCCCCGTGTGGTAGCCAAGCCGGTGCGCGCGCAGGACGGACAATCCCTGGTCGGGGTCTTCGACCAGGTAGGTCGCGTTCTCCGACACGTTGAGCAGCGTGACGGTGGCGGCCGGATGGCAGCCGTACCGGCTGACGGCCTGCCTGGCACACCGAGTGACGCGGTCCAGGACATCACCGCCCACCGATAGGTCATGCGGCTGCATCGGGTCTCCCACCTCCGCTCCCGGCCCGGCACGTCCAACCCGGTGAATGTGCCATCGTGCGGGTTATAACCCGTGCAATGGCACATTCACCGGATGCGCGGGGCCGCAGGCGCGGATCCACGGGGCACGCCCTAACCATGATCGGGTCCTCACTCCTGTTCCCGGCCCTCGACAGCGCCGAGGACGTCGGCGATGGCCTGCTGGGCCCGCCGGATGTCGTCGGCAGGCCCGCTCAGGTAGATCCGGCCCGCCATCCCGATCATCGACACGTCGACGAGGGTCACGCCGGGTGCTGTGCGTTCGGCTTCGTTTGCCGCGACTGCCGCGAACAACGCCGGCGTGACCTCGCAGACCAGCAGCGTCTCACCGGGGATGAGCATGGAGCCACTGCGGTTGCGGTTGATGATGACCGCCTGCCGGTCGGTCACGTCCTCGATCACGTCGGTGAACAAGATCCGGGGCCGCAACTGGTCGGCCGCGCTGGCCCGCAGGCCGGCCAGGATCGCCTGCCCGGCGCGCTGCACGTCGGCCAGGTCGCCGCCGTGCACCTCCAGGACGCCGAACTGGCGCTCCACGAACAGGATGCCGGGCTCGACCGCTGGCACCGCACGCAGCGCCAGGTCGGTGACCCGCTCGATGGCCAGGCCCGGCGCCACCTCCACGATGAGCGCGTGCTCACCCTGCATCGGCGGGTAGCCACGAGCACGCGTCGGCGTCCCCAGGTACGCCGCGAACTGCCGCTGCAGGTCCCGGACGAGAAGGTAGACGCGCAGCTCGGGGGCAGGCGGCGGGGCTGGGCTCGCTGCCTTACCGGCCGTCCTACTCGCCGCCTTACTCGCCACGAATAGTGAAGTGCTTGGCGAGTTCTGCATGCGGCCGTGGGATCACGTGGACAGACACCAGATCGCCGACGCTCGTCGCTGTCTCGGCGCCCGCCTCAGTGGCGGCCTTGACCGCCCCGACGTCCCCGACGATGGTGACCGACACCAGGCCGTCGCCCACGTCCTCACGGCCGACGATCGTCACGTTCGCCGCCTTGACCATGGCGTCCGCCGCCGCCAGCGCGGCGACGTACCCCTTTGTCTCGATCATTCCGATCGCGTTGTCGGCCACTGCGTTCTCCTCTTTCTCCGGGAAGGCCGGTCACACGTGTCCGGCCGGTGCCGGTGCCTGGGTCAGGCATCGGCGTTGGATGTCGGCGGGCTGTCCACGCGGTCCTGCGCGGGGGGATCGACCGAACCGATGATCAGGGCGTCGATCGGCGGCGGCTTGCCGCGGAACCAGGCCGCCGCGACCGAACCCTGCGCGACGAGGACCCGCTCCCCGATGCCGCTGCCGAGCACGTCAAAGGCGACGAGCCGCTGGCCGGTGCCCTCCGCCTCTACCTCGAGGAAGGCACCCTTCGGGATCTCGCCCAGCCGGCGCGTGGACCACACGTTCCCGACCACGGTCGCGGTAAGCATCAGCGCTCCTTCTCGATCTCGACCCCGGCGGCCCGCGCCCGGTCCCGGGCGAGGGGTGTCAGCACGGCACGCCGGCCGAGCACCAGCCGGGCTCCGGCCCGCGCCGCGTCCCTGACCGCCGCCTCGGTGACGGCGCCCTTCTCGATGCGGTGCGCCGGCCGGGCCGACCCGGCCGGGCCGGATGCCGCCAGCCGGAACCGCAGGCGGCCCGCCCGCAGGTCATCGCGGTGCTTGGGATTCTCGAACAGGTGCAGGATTCGCGACACGAACGCAGCCAGTTCCTGGTCGGTGCGCAAACTGACCGTCTCGACCGCCTCAACCCCGTCCCGGACCGTGTACACCGCCCCGACCTGCGGCGGCGCGGCTGGCGGAGGCGCCCCGACCGCCGACGGCGCAGGCGCGCCGGGCGTCGGCGCGCCGGGCGTCGGCAGCACTTCCCGCAGCACCTCGCGGACGAGCGCGCGCAGCGTGTCCGCGTCCAGGCCTTCGGCTGTCATGCCGGGCTCCTCGGTGTGCCGGGATCCGCTGTTCTAGTGGGCTTCGCTGTCACGCCGGGCTCCGCAGGGCGTCTTCCGCCGCCTCGGCCGCCTGGCGCACGTCCGCTTCTGTCCCCGACAGGTACACCCGCCCGGTCGCCCCGATCATGCGGTAGTCGACCACCTTGATCCGAGCCGCCTTCTCCGCCTCGTTGGCGGCCAGGATCGCGTACGAGGCCGGCCGCATCTCCAGCACGAACAGCGATTCCCCGGCCAGCGCCATCGAGCCGATCTTGTTGCGGTTGATCAGGAACGCGTGCTGCGGATCGAGCATCGTGATGATCTCCGACGCGAGCACCTCGGCCCGCATGGCGTCCCCCTCCGCCGCGCCGAGCGCGTCGAGCACCGCCCCGCCCGCCGCCCGCACCTCGTCCGTCCCGCCGTGCATCTCCAGATAACCGAACTGCCGCTCCACCACCAAAATCCCGGCCGCGACCCCCGCATGCTTCAGCGCCACATCCGTCAGCGGCTCAATATCCAGGCCCGGCGCGACCTCAATGATCTGCGCCGCCACCCCACTCCGCGGCAAGCTCCCCCGCACCCACGTCCCCAGATAACACATCGTCTGCGGCTGCAGCCGATTCAAAAAGATGAACGACCGCAACTCAGCCACCCCTGCCACCCCCCACCGCCATCGCCCGCAGTTCCTCGATAACAAGTCTCCGGATCTCCTCCCGCACCCCCGCATCCACGTCGGCGGCTCCCCATCCACCCCCGTGCTCCCCAGCCGGAAAACCCGGTCCGCCCGCCGCCACCCCCGCGCCCGACGCAACGTACCCCCCCATACCAACCATGTTGGACGCGTATGGATAAGCCGGCACCGGACCGGCCGGCGACTCCCAGGGAATGAGCCCCGCGAAATTGCCGAACGGCTCCGCCGGGTCACTGTTGTAGGCCAGCCGGGTCCATTGCACGAGGTGCTTGGGCTCCAGGTTCTCCCCCACCGACGACCGACCGAAAAACCCGGTGCCCACGGTCATCGACGGCGCGAGAGCGGTCTCGATGCCGGCGCTGCCCAGGCCGTTCCCGACGTTGACGGCGACCCGGAGGACCTCCACGGCCGCCCCGTAGGCCATGACCGTGGCCGGGTCGCTGCTGTGGATCGCGGCCGAGTGCCCTTTCCCGCCGAGTCGCAGCACCGCCCGCGCCGCGTCGATCCCCCGTTCCGCCGTCGCCACGGTGACCAGGCCGAGCACCGGGCAGAGCTTCTCCCGTGCCAGCGGTTCCTCGGGGACGACCAGGCTGAACGGGGCCAGCAGCACCCTCGTGGTCCCCGGGACGCGCAGCCCTGCTTCGGCCGCGATCCAAGTGGCGTCCTGGCCGACGAAACGGATGTCGAAGTGGCCGTCGGGGAACAGCGCCTGGCGGACCTTGTCCCGCTCGGCGGGGTCGAGAAGATACGCGCCCTCCTGCTTGAGGTGCCGGAGCAGGGTGGACCGCGCCGGCTCCTCGACGATCAGCACCGACTCGTTGGTGCAGAGGATCGAGTTGTCGAAGCTCTTGCTATCGGTGATCCGCTTGGCTGCCTTCGCCAGGTCGGCGCTGGCGTCCACGAGCACGGGCACGTTGCCGGGGCCGACGCCGATCGCCGGGGTGCCCGAGCTGTAGGCCGACCGGACGACCGGGACCCCGCCGGTCGCCACGATGACGCTGGTGCGCTCGTCGGTCATCAGCGCGTTGATCAGCGGTACCGACGGCTCGTCCACGACTTGGATGACCCCGTCCGGCGCGCCTGCCGCGACGGCGGCGGCGGCCAGCGTCCTGGCCGTGTCGGCGCAGCACTCGCGGGCCAGCGGGTGCGGGCTGATGACCACCACGCTGCGGGTCATGAGAGCCAGCAGGCACTTGAACATGACCGTGGCCACCGGGTTGGTCGAGGGGGTCAGCGCGAGCACGACCCCGGCCGGCCGCGGCACCTCGACGATCTTGGCGGCCGGGTCCAGTCGCGGCGTCACGTAGTCGTGGTCCCGGTACGCCTCGACGACCCCCGTGCTGCACGCCAGGTTCTTGATCACTTTGTGCTCGGCGACGCCGAACCCGGTCTCGCGCACCGCCCACTCGGCGTACTCGGCCGCCTTGGCCGCGCCCGCCTGCGCCGCCGCGTGCACGACCCGGTCCACCGCCGCCTTGTCATAGCGGGCGAACGCGCGCGCGGCCCACTCGGCTCGCTGCAGCATGGCCCGCGCCCGGGGCACCCCGGCGGGATCGCCGAGCAGGTCAACAGAGATCGCGGTCATGGCAGCCGCCTGCAGCTGCGGGGGTCGCCGTGTTGGCCCGTGGGGTCGCCCCCCCGGAACCCGGAAAGCGACGGCCGGGGCGGGGCGGGGCGGAGCGTAAAAGAGCAGAAGGCGAAGCGAAGGCCCGCCCCGCCCCGGCCGGCGCGACCACATGACCCGGCCAACGCGAACCCCCGGGTCATGGCCGCCTCCGGCCGCTGCGGGCGTCGCGCTCGGCCTGGCCGATGGCGACGTCGACGCGCTCGAGCAGTTCCTCGCAGAGCGCGGGGCTCAGCAGGATGCCCGGCTTGAACTGCAGGACCCGCGGATCGAGAGTGGAGAAGATCGCCCACACCCCGTTCTCGTACAGCCGCTTCATGACGAACTTGGCCCCCTGCGGATGATCAAATTCCAGCCCCATGACGAGGCCGTCCTGCCGGATCCCGGTGAACCAGCCGGGATACCGGCCCTGGATCCGCCGCAGGCCGCCGCCGAGCAGGTCGGCGATGTAGGCCACCATCGACCTGATCTCCGGCCGGCAGGTGATCTCCAGCGTCTTGAGCGCGGCCACGCAGCCGAGTTCGGCGCCGCCGAACGTGGACATGTGCCCGAAGCCGTCCTCGCTCAGCCAGCCGGCCGCCGCCTCGCTGACCAGCACCGCGCTGACCGGGTACATGCCGCCCGAGATGCCCTTGCCGGTCACCAGGATGTCCGGGGCCACGCCGTGCTTGGTGATCGCCCAGAGCTCACCGGTGCGCATCAGCCCGGTCTGCACCTCGTCCGCGATGTACAGCGCGTCGTAGCGTTCGCATAGCCGCTTGACCCGCGCCAGGTAGCCGGGCGCGGGCAGCGGGAAACCGTACGTCGCCGGGATCGTCTCCATGATCACCGCGGCGACGTCCCGGCCGCGCAGCGCCTCCTCCATGGCGCCGAGATCGTTGAACGGCACGTGCGGGAACTCCTCCGGACGGTCCGCCAGGAACAGGGTCGCGAACCGCTCGTCGCCAGTGGCGACGGCGAGCCCGGTGTGCCCGTGGTACGCCTTGGCGATCGAGACGATCTTGCGCTTCTGGGTGGCGTGCCGCGCAGTCTTGAGCGCGATGTCGATGGCTTCCCCGCCGCCACTGCCGAACACCACCTTGCCGAGGCCGGGGGGCGCGGTGGCCACCAGCGCCTCTGCCAGCGCGGTCCGGGCCAGCGACGGGAAGTGGTGATTGCCGATGTCGAAGTGCTGCATGGCGGCGCTGACTGCCGCGATGACCTCGGGGTTTCTGTGGCCGAGGTTGTACGTGCCGCCGTTGAGGTGAACGTCGATGAGGCGCTTGCCCTCGACGTCATAGATGAAGTAACCCTCCCGCCGGTCGATGACCAACGGGACGCCCGAGTCGATCCAGAACTGGGTCTTGTCCGGGTTCCAGAACCGCTTGGACTTCGCGAGCATCTCGCCCTTGGAGGCGAAGGCGATGAGCTCCTCGGCCACTGCCACCTCCGCGTCCGGATCTGTTTGGTCTGACCAAATATCTAGCTTGTGCAACCGTTTCTTGTCAAGTGGTCCAGGTTAAGCTCATATTTCGTGAACCAGTGGGTCTTGTCAGGGTTGGTACCTGCTGATACTGTCCGCGCTGTGATATGCAGCACAACCAAGTTCTCAACCGTTTGACCCCATGCGCAGTGCGGGGCCCGGTTTCCCCTCCTGGCGCAGGTTGACCCTCTGGGAAGGAACTCATGGCACGGTCCGAGCTTCCGCGCGTAGGCGGTTTCGAAGGGATGGCGGAGGACTACGACGTCTCCCAGCGCGCTGAGGTCCCCAAACTCCGCAAGCACGCGATCGGGCTCGGCGGCGTCCTGTTCCTGACCGTCACCGGGTCCGCCCCGATCTCGGCCATGCTCTTCAACACCCCGATCGTCGTTGGCTACGGGCAGGGCGTAGGCGCGCCGGCCGCATTCCTGTTCGCCACGATCGTGCTGGTGGTGTTCTCGATCGGTTACGTCGCGATGGCCAGGAAGAAGACGACTGCGGGCGGCTTCTACTCCTACATCAGTCACGGGCTCGGCCGCGAACTCGGCATCGGCACCGGCTACGGGTCTCTCGTTGCGTATTCGGTTTTTGAAGCATCGCTGTGCGGTGGCTTCGCCTACTTCCTCGGCCTGAAGCTGAACGCGTTCGGGGTCACCATCAGCTGGCCCTGGCTGGCTCTCGGCATGGTCCTGCTGATCTCGGTGCTGACCTTCTTCGACGTCCGGCTCTCCTCCGCGCTGCTGGCGGTCGGCCTGGTCAGCGAGGTCCTCATCCTGATCATCTTCGACGTCTACCTGTTCGCCCGCGGGCACACCTCGTTCAGCGCGATCAACCCGGTCAACGCGTTCAAGGGCTTTCCGGCGTCGGGCAGGCTCGTCGCCGGGGCGGTCGGCATCGGGCTGTTCTTCGCGTTCTGGTCCTGGGTGGGTTTCGAGATGGCGCCGAACTACGGCGAAGAGTCGCGTGACCCCAAGCGGATCGTGCCCCGGGCCCTCTACATCTCGGTGATCGGCCTCGGGATCTTCTACATGCTCACCTCATGGGCGGCGCTGGGCGGCTATACGACCACGCACGCCGCCGTCGCGCAGGCCCAGAGCAACGCGGCGGGCTTCTACCTCACCCCGGCCAAGCAGTACGCGGGCGCCTGGGTGGCATCGGTGATGAGCTACCTGATCATCACGGGCTCGTTCGCCTGCGGGATGGCGTTCCACAACACCACGGCGCGCTACTTCTACTCACTCGGCCGTGAGGGGCTGCTGCCGTCGGCGCTGGGCCGCACGCACCACAAGTTTAAGAGCCCGCACATCGCGTCCATCGTGCAGTCGGTCATCGCGGCCATCATCATCGTTCTGTTCGCGGTGTTCACTGGCACCGACAACCCAGCCTCGCAGGCTTACCTGCAGCTCTACGGGCTGATGGCGGTCATGGGCGTGATCATCATCCTGTCGGTGCAGGCGCTGGTCTCGCTGGCCATCCTGGTGTACTACGAGCGCTACCACCGCGACGAGGTGCACTGGTGGAAGACCAGGCTGGCGCCGATCCTGGCGCTGGTCTCCCAGGCACTCGTGGTCTACCTGCTGTTCGACAACATCAGCTTCCTCGGCAGCGGCTACAGCTACGCGAAATGGCTCGGCCCGGCCGACCTGCTGATCGTCCTGCTCGGCGTCGGCGCGGCGTTCTACTTCAAGAAGTACAAGCCGCAGAAGTACGAGCAGGCGGGCAGGCTCATCAACGAAGGGCTGTAACTCCGGCTGAGGCCGGTTACACCGGTCGCACACGTCCTGGCACGAACGCGAAGGGGGTTCCGCGGCTACCCGCCGCGGAACCCCCTTCATGGTGGTAAGCCTCCCGGTTGTCAGGCCGGGATGACGATGGTGCTGATGATCTTGTCGGCGAAGGTCTGCCGCTTGGCGTCCCACAACGGGAACAGAAAGCCGACGAAGCAGGCCAGCCAGTCCAGGATGTGGCAGATGTCGCGGGCGAAGGCCATGCCCGGGCCGATCGGCTCGCCGGTGGACTCGCTGACAAGCTTGAGGCCGAGCGCCTTCTTTCCCCACGACTGGCCGGTCGTGCCCGCCTGGTACCAGCGGTTGTAGATGACAATACCCAGCCAGATGAGGTAGATCAGGAACGACACCGCGGCATTGCCCACCGCGAAGACGATGATTTCCAGAACGATGAGGGGTGCGAGGTCGATCAGGTAGGCGCCGACGCGCTGGCCCCAATTGGCGTAGCTCGGGGCGGGAACACCGCCGTAACCGTAGCCCGGGGGCGGAGCATCGCCGTAGTTCGGTGGGGGCGGGGGCATATTGCCGTAGGACATGGGGACCTTTCTGGGGGAGGATTGCCGCCATCGGGGCGGTATCGGGGCGGGGCTTAGAGGAATCCGTAGCGGCGCAGCTGGAAGACCCAGCTCAGTGCGATCAGGCCAGCCATGACCCGGCCGATGCGGCGTCGCGCCGCGACCGACCAGGGACGCGGCGTCGGCGCGTGGCCTGCGGCTCGCGCCACCATCACGGGAGCGGTGCCGACGATTAGCGCCGCGACCAGGTAAGCAAGAGGGCTGGCGGCGGCAGCGGCCGTCCAGTTCCCATGCGTGATAGCGACCGTCGCGGTGGTCATGCCGCAGAACGGGCATGGCACGCCGGTGAGCGTCCGCAGCGGGCAGGGCAGTCCATGCCCACCGGTATGGGCCATCAGGAACGGGTAGACCGCGCCCACCGGGGCCGCACAGGCACCGAACAGAGCGATGTGCTCCGGCACGGAGTATCTCCGCCTCAGTACCAGCACGCGACCCCCGCGAGGACTACCCGCCTAGCTGCTTGGCGGACGGAGCGCAATCGTACGGCCGGAACTTAGTCCCATGTGCCTCTTTTGTTACTTTTGTTGCGGTAATTTCCCCGGATTCCTGGATTGTGCGCGGGCCGGCATCGCGCCCGGGGGCGGCGGCAACCGGCCGGCTCAGGCAATCTGGAATCCTGCGGCGTTGCGCTGCCGTGTCTGGAAAGCCGTGCCCTACCGTGCACCTATGAAGACACGTGCGCCGATCCGGAACGCGGGTCAGTCAGCACCTCGCCTGCCGCTGGGTCGCTGACGTGGCTGCGCCGTCGCTCACCAGCCTCATCGATGTGGTTGATGAGCAGAACCAGCCGATCGGAGTGGTCAGGCGGAGGGACGTCTTCCGCCTGCGGGCGAACTTCCGCACCGTGCACGTGCTGATATTCAACGGCCGGGGCGAACTGCTGCTGCACCGCCTGACCTGGACGAGGGACCGTGAGCCTGGCCGGTGGGGCTCCTCGGCGGCAGGTTACCTCCACGCGGGGGAGGACTACCCGGCGGCGGCCCGCCGCAGGCTCGCCGAGGAGCTGAGCATCTCATCGCCGCTCGCCGAGGTCGGAGTGACCTGCATGCACGATGAAGGGGCCGCCCAGTTCGCCGGGGTGTTCACCGCCACTGCCGATCGCCCGCACAGCGCGGCACCGGCCCGCCTGGCGGAGATCACGTTTCGCCCGGTGGCCGTCGTCGAGCAGGACATGGCCGCTCATCCCGATGACTACACCGAGACCCTCCGGCACGTGCTGAACTTCTGGCGCCCGGCCACCCAGCCTGTCGCCGTGCGTGAAGAGAGCCTGCACGCCGAGCCGGTGAGCCGCTGAGCCCGGCGGCCTCGCCGGCGCCCCCGGCGGCCTCGCCGGCGCTCAGCTGAGCTTGAGCCGCTCCGCGAACGCCGAGATCTGGTCCCGCTGCTCGTGCGGATCGATGGCCGCGGTGCTCACCATCGGGCCGGCGGGCCGCACGACCCGTCGCGAAAGCTATGCTCTCGTCATCCGGCGTGCAGACCTGGGGCGGTGACGTCGTGTCGGTGTCCGCGCCCACGCCGTGGCTGGCCAGGCGGCTGTTTCCGTTGCTCGCCACGGCCGGTCTCATTGCCATCGGGATGGCCTCGACGATCTGGTGGGGACCACATCTGGTCGGGAAGTCGGACTGGTCGCTTCCGGACGACCTGTGGGGGACGCTGGTCGCCGCTCGGCGGCTCTTGCACCTGGACTTGGGCGGCCTGTACACACGCCCCACCGCTTTGGTCACCTTCCCCGGCGCGGCCGTGATCCTCGTCCCGGTCGTGGCCATCATCGACGCGGCGGGGCTCTCGCTGCGGGCGGCGGGCGCGAGCAACCCCCATCCTGGCGCGTGGCTGCTCGCCGGGCCGTACGAGATCGCCCTGTCCGCCGTCGCGCTGTTCGCCGCCGACGCGATCGCCGAGCGCCTGGGCGTGGCCCGGCCGAAGCGCGCCGTGCTGGCCGCCGCGGGCGCGGTTGCCCTGTGGAGCGTCTCGGTGCGATGGGGTCATCCAGAGGACGCCGTGGCGGTGGGACTGCTGTTGTTCGGCATCCTGGCGCTGTCCGACTCGAAGGTCGGTCGATCTGCGTGGCTCATCGGGGCGGCGGTGGCCGTGCAGCCGCTCATCCTGCTCGCGCTGCCGGTCGTCTTGGTGGTCATCGAGCCGAGGCGACTGGCCGGCTTTCTGACGAGGGCAGCTGCCCCTGGTGCGGTGCTGCTGGGCGCCGCGGCCGCGGCGAATTGGAAAGCCACCCTCAATGCGGTGACCAGCCAGCCCAATTCGCCGACCGTCGATCACCCCACCGCGTGGACCTCCTTGGCCCCGCACATGGGCAACGGAGCGGTTGCCGCCGGACCCGCCCGGGCCCTTTCCATCCTCGTGGCCTGCGGATGCGCACTCGTCGTCGGCCGCCGGTGGCGCGCGGTCCGACAGACGGCTCCCTGGAGCCCTGAAGCTCTCCAGGACCTGCTGTGGTGGGCCGCCGTGGCCCTGGCGCTCCGCTCCGTGTTCGAGCCCGTGATGGTTGCCTACTACCTGTGGCCCGTGCTGGCGGTGGCGCTCATAACGGCATCGACGAGCTGGTCCCGCCTCGTCGCGACCTCACTCGCGGCCACGACGCTCACGCTCGTCTCGCAGATCTCGTGGCGGGGCCCGTGGAGCTGGTGGGCCCCGATGGTGGCGGGGCTGGGCCTGACCCTCTTCCTCGCCCGCGTCCCGCTAAATAAGAGAGGCGTCGCAAGGAGCGTGAAGGCTACTCCGCCGCCCCTCGACCCTGCGCAGTCTCAGGGCAGCCACGAGAGCTTAGGGCGTGTCTCTTAGAACTCGGTCTTGAGCCTTTCGATCTCGCGGGCCCGCTCGCGCAGCTGCGCGTAGGCGGGCCGCTCGCGGATACGGGCCAGGGCCCAGCGGACGGCTTCCGCGCGGCTGGACGCTATGCCCGCGGTGATCAGCGCGTCCAGGGTTTCCAGGTCCGCGGGTCCGAGGCGGGCCATCACGGGGGTGAGATCAGCGCCCTCCAGCGCGTGGGCCTCCAGTGAGCCGCGGGGCCTGCCGCCCAGCACCATCCGGGGACCATTGGTGTCGCCGCTGGTGCGGAACTCCAGCCGCCCGGCCTCGGGAAGCTGGGCTGACAGATCTTTCCGGAACTGCTTGATCGCCGGACCGTGCGTGTGCTCGAACGCCTGCAGGGCCTCCTGCTGGCCCTCGCGTTCCTCCGGCGCTTCGATGATCACCCGGACCAGCAGTTCCCCTGGCTCGATCACCGGGTCGTCGCCGTATTGCAGCACCGCGACCCGCTGCACCGCCCCCGGGAAGCGCTTCTTCACCTCGTCGTCAACCTGCTGCTCGAGTCGGTCGATCGCCGCCCGGTCCATGGCCACCTCCTGAGTGTTACACGAGAAACTCAATGTAACATCATGTTTCTCAGTCGGCCAAGGCCCCTGAGCGCGGTTGTCAGCAGACCCGTTTAACCGGGGTGATTGGGTGGACGTTGCGAAGCTTCTAGCGGATCTGCTGGGCATGCCGCTTCAGCACCAAGCCGATCACAGTCCCGCCACATGGACGGGTAGCAGCGCCTGAATCTCCCGGACAAGAGATCGCAGGTCGGCCTCGGTGCCAGGATCCTCGCCCAGCCGGGTCGCCCATTGCGCGGCCAGGGCAGCTTGCGCCTGCTGCAGGTCCGCGGCAGATACGGCAGCAGTAAGTTGGCGGCGGGTTGCGTCCAGCCGCTGTTTCACGAGCTTGGTCCGGCCCGGATCACCACGCCCCAGCAGCCGGGCCACCCTGCGGTGGGCGTTCTCCCATTCGTCGGTGACCGTTGCCGCGACAAGGGTGTTGCCGGCCAGTGATGCCAGTTCCACGGGGCTCTCCACCAACGGCATCCCGGCTGCTCCTTCCGCTTCTCACCAACATCGCATAGCAACCCACGCCGCACCATGAGGGAAGTCGGCTACATAGCCTTTGCGGCTTTCAGGCTTCGCATGGCATAGACAATGGCCGCGACGTACCAGGCATAAGATGACCGAGCCGGACAGGTCGTCAGCCAGCTGTCAAGCTGTAGTTGACACCGAAGCTCGGCGGCGCCGGCGCCTGACCGCCCAAGACGTGGCCAAGCAGACCACGGCGAGAAGGACCCAACCGGGGACGGCGATCTGCCGCCGGGCATGCTGAAGCACACTCGCAAGATACATCTCGACTGTGGAATGCGTCCACGGGCACCTGCGAGGCCCCTTCGCACCGCCGAGGCCGCCGCCGACATCTTCGCCCAGGCCGTGAAAGTGCATAGTCCCCCGGTGACAGCGTCACCAGGCGGCGGCTGTTGGCACCCTCGCTAGCACAGAGGCCCCTTCCATGATCGGAATGGGCCTCTGGCCTGGGAGCCGCCTCCCGGAATCGAACCGGGGACCTACGCATTACGAGAAGGATTAAAGCCGTCCAACGCCGTCCAGTGGTTAACTCGACTCCAGCTCGCCCCATGTGCTCGGTCCCGGGGACATCCGAGATCATCCAGGGTCGTTGTTAGCAGATGTGTTAGCACGGGCGACAGGCCGATGGCTCTGGCCGTGGAACGTGACGCAGCAGTCACCGAGGTTGCGGGGCATGGTTGGACCGTGGCCAGGGAGACGAGGAAGGGCTACTACGTGATGCGTTGCAGTTGCGGGCGGCACCAGGCGACGATGCACAAGACACCCAGGCTGCGAGACCACTTCAGGAACAAGGTGGACTGGATGATCCGTCAGTGCTCAACACAGCGGAAGGACGGGAAGTGATGCTGACGATAGACGTGACAGCAATGCTCGACCCGCCGCTCCCATTTACGGACGATCAGCTTACCGACTTGATCGAGGCTGTGATTGACGACCTGGACGCTCGCGTTATCGATCCCTCCGTGAGCACATACCGGTCGGATTCAGGAGTGCGCCTCCAAGTCTCGCTAACCATCGACACAGACAACCCGTTGGTGGCTACGGCCACCGCCGCCGCCGCGATACGGGACGTTTTTTGACGCTGCGGTTCCTGCAGTCGCAGGGATGACTCATGGCCTAGTGCTTCAAGAGGCATAGGGGCCATACCGCCTCGCGTCACCCGCCACTTCCCCCGTCCTCCTGATAACTTAGGTGCCGAGGTCTTGCCGGGGAAGATCACTGTCAAGTGTGGCGCATAGCGCCATCCAGAGGACGCGAGCGTTAGCGAGCGCACTTTACAGTGATCTTGCGCGGCGAGAGGATGCCCGGCGCGGAGGACGGCCCGGCCAGATCCTGCAGGCGCGGTCATCGGGGCACCGTTACGGCGCCCGCCACCTGCCTGCGGGTGCGGGGCAGCCGAGCGGCGGCGGTGCCGCGCCGGAGGGCTCCCGCCCGTAAGGCGCGGCAGGCCGCCGCCCCGGAGTCGAAGAGCAGCCCCCGCTCCCCCCTGGAGCTGGTGGCACTGCCCTGCGCCAGTCACGCATTCTCCCCGATGACTTCGCGGCTCCTGCCTCCGATCCGGCCTCTGGGGCCGGATCGCGGCGTGCCGGAGGCACGCCCTTGATGACTGTGAAGAAAGTTCTCACATCCCACCGGGAGACACACTGTCCGACTCCGACTGATGGTTGACACATTGGCTTCACCTGATGCTTGACACGGCCCGCCTGGGCACTCCTCGTCGTGACGTCGTTCGCGGCAGGGGGTGGCAGGCCATGCTCGTGGAGTTGAGCGTCATGGAGCAGCGCTATCACGCAGTGATGGAGGTCGTCTCCGGAGCACCGGTTAGCGATGTTGCCCGCCGTTACGGGGTATCTCGGCAGGCGGTGCATGGCTGGCTGGGCCGGTATGAACGAGAAGGGCTAGCTGGGCTGGCCGACCATTCTCACCGTCCGGTCCATCAGCCTCGGCAGCTGGGTGCTGAGATTGAGGCGCTGATCTGTCAGTGGCGCAGCGGGCACCCGCGGTGGGGCCCGCGACGGCTGCTGTTCGAGTTGGGCAAAGCAGGCGTGAGCCCGCTGCCGTCGAGGTCCACGGTTTACCGGGTGCTGGTCCGCCATGGGCTGGTCCCGGCCCGTTAGCGCAAACGCCGCCGCCAGGATTACAAGCGCTGGCAGCGCGAGGAGCCGATGCAGCTGTGGCAGCTCGATGTCACCGGCTCGGTGTTCTTGGCCGACGGCACGGAACTGAAGCTAGTCTCCGGCCTGGATGATTGCTCCCGGTTCTGCGTGATCGCCAAGGTGGTGCGCCGGGCCACCGGCCGCGCGGTCTGCCGGCGTTTGTGGCCGCGATGGCCGCCTATGGCATCCCCGATGAGGTGCTGACCGACAACGGGAAGGTGTTCACCGGCCGGTTCGGCAAGCCCCGCCCGGCCGAGGTGCTGTTTGAGCGGATCTGCCGCAAGAACGGCATCAAGCAGCTGCTCACCAAGCCGTACTCGCCGACCACCAT
>DASWFT010000400.1:0-4254 GCA_036394075.1 Streptosporangiaceae bacterium | reverse complement strand
TAGGCGTGACGGTAGGAGATGACCGCCGCCACGGCGGCGACAGCGGCCACGGCCAGAGCCGTAGTAAGCCTGATGAGCCGGTCTGTCATCGGGACAGCTCCTCCCGCCACCCGGCCACGAACGGGTCATCGTCGCCGTATCCGGCGAGCAGGCGTTCAGCGAGCACCAGGGCCGTGATTGCCCCATTGCGGGTCAAGAGCCTGGGCCAGCCAGTCACCCGCCACAGGCTGTCCAGGCGGACAGCTGCTTTGACCGCCACGCCGTTGATCTCCAGGGACATTGAGTCGTCGTTGATGTGCAGAGCCATGGGTCAGACCTCCACGGGTCCGGGTCCCGGCACCGCGGCCGAGACCTCTCACGGCCGTCTCACAGACTGAGGAGACGGCACCGGACTCGGGCGTCCTCACTGGACGCCCCGTGGACCCTGACCTGCGGAAACGGACTCATGAGCACTGGCCGGACACCCGGCAGGCGTCTGGGGGTCAAGGGGTCGCGGGTTCAAATCCCGCCGTCCCGACCACGAAGTAGCAGATCAGAGGCCACTTTGCCGTGACGGCAGGGTGGCCTCAAGATCTTTTGACCGCACGTTGACCGCAGGTTTCGGCGGCATTCTGCGGCATTTCACGTTCAGGAAAAGTGGCGAACGTCACATCTTGGTAGAGCAGCAGTGAACAGGATGGCGCTTATGCGCGGCGCCCTCCCGCAGCACGCTTCACTCTCGTGGCAACCTGGGCGATCTACCTCGACCGACCCCCGGCCATGTGGAGCAAGAACTACAGGTACTGGCCTGGCACATCGTCGGCCGTGCCCTGGACACGGCGCCGGATCAGCGGCCCCCGGCGGCCTCACCGTGGCAGTGTGAGCCTCAGCTGGTCACCTGCCGCCCTTCCCCACCCGGTCGGCGTAGTGCTTGTGGGGCCGTTGGCGCCGCTCGAGGTATCTCCCGTGACTCCTGGCACGGAGGGATTCTCCCGGCCGCACTCTGCGAGGCTTGGAGGCGTGGTGACCGATCTCTGGAAGATGGCACGATTCCGGTGCGCGGCGTTCTGCGTTACCCAGATGTGCTGCGCCGAATCCGGATGCGCCACTAGGCGTTTAGGCTCATCACCTGCAAGCGATGGCCAGGTGATAATGCGAAGGGCAGCGAGGCAGCGCAGCTCGCCCTGCTCAGGCTCTTGTACCTGCAGCAGCTCATCCGCCGGGCGGTCAGGGCAGGCGCACCGAGGAGGCCGCGCTCCTCGCGCGCTCAACCGTGGACAGCATGCATTGTCGCCCTGTACTGCCTGCACTCTGGAACCGTGTCAGCGATCATGAGATTGCGCAGTGAGGGGCGTGGCGGTAAGCCAGGCGCAGCCAGGACCTGGGAGTCCGGGCGATGTGCAATCGACGCGGGTCCCGCGGCCTTAGCGGCTGGCTTCTCCGCGTCGTGCCCATGGAGCATATTGCTGCCGGCCGCTTCTCGGACGTGGCCTTCGCTGTCCGCGACGGTCAGTCCCGACCGGCTCGAACTGTGGTGCCTGCGGCACGGGGCGCTAGGTCTGGTCAGCCGTCACGCTGCTGCTTCGCAGGTGCATCCAGCTGGGCTAGCTGGCGTCGTAGTTCGTCGGCCTGGGCCTCGGCCTGCCGCAGCCGCTGCTGCAGGCTGGCCCGAGACGGTGGCTTCGGGGGCTTAGGCTCGGGCGTACGCGGGACAAGCCAGCCGATGCGCTGGCACGCGACGATGACCCGCGCCTGCGGACAGGTGTAGCACAGATGCTCGGAGCTCGGGCTCGGCCAGCCCTCGGCGAGCATCCTCTGCATGCGCTCGCGCTCGCGCGGCTTCTGCGCGTCCGGCTGCTCCGCCCAGAACTCCTCGAACTCCCTGGTCATCTCCCGCAGCCTTCCGGCGCTGACCCGGCTGGGGCCGTCGGCGGGCTTCCAGCCGAGGTCGGAGACCGCCACCTCGGCGACGTGCCCGCACGACAGCGTCACCGTCCAGAACGCCGAGGTATGCGGCTCGTCGTGACGCAGCACGGCCCACGTTTCCGTGTCGGCCCAGTCCGGTGGCTCTGCCGGGTCGGCGGGGAAGGTCAGTTCCCGGCGGTCTCCCCATGCGGCGATCTCCCGGTACGGCCCCGGTGGGGAATCCTCGTGCGTGCAGAGCATCTGGCGCGCCGGCAGCCGCTCGCCGCAGACAGGGTCAGGCCATTGTGCGTCGTCAGGGCGGCGGTCTGGTCCCCAGGTCAGGACCTCGGTGATGCAGCGACAGTCGAGCTGGACGCGCCAGCGGTAGTACTCGTCTGGGTCCGGTGCCCAGAAGGGCCACAGCGGCGCCGGGATGCGGCTGCGGCGCTCGGCGTTGAGATCCCGGTACTCCCGCCGCACGTCCTCGCGGGGTCTGGCCTTCCCCGGCAGCCGCCGCAAGACGGCAGCCGCAGGTGCTGGCGCGGCTGGCTGGCCGGAGGAGCATCCTGCGTCCGCAGCTGGACCGGGCATGGCCAGAGCCCCTCTCGTGTTCCGCCGGCAACCAGACGATCGTGTCACCGCCAGCGCGCGGCATCACCCGGATTGACGCACCCGCGACCGAGGGTGGCGCGAGCCGGGACGCGGCCGCGCTGCATTGCCCGCAGCCTCCGCGCCCGGCAGATAGGGCGTGATGTGAGCCGTCCAGAACAGGCCATTGAGAGGCATGCCCGCCGGAAGCCCGCGGTGGACCCCGCCCTGACCCGCGCCGCCCAGCGGCAGAAAATGCGAATGTTCCTGGCACAGGCAAGCCTTTCCCAGACCCGCCCTGCGCTTTGGCGCATCGTCGGGATCTGGGAACTTGCGCAGCTGTACCGCGAAGAAGTGCTGGTCCAGCGTTCCAGGCGAGCAGCGGCCGGAGCTGACGAAGTCGTCCGCTACCCGCTTCCCCAGTTCTGTCTCATCGGCCACCCAGGCCCGAGTCTCAGCGGGGTCAGGGCCGGGGCTGAACAAGCCTCCGTAAACCTGCTCAGCCTGCCACACCTTCTTCCTGTTCTTGCCAGACCGCACCGCGATCGTGCCCTTGTTCATGGCTGCGCCTCCTCGGGTTCGGGGACAGGTTGCCCCGCAGCGTAGCGCCGCCGCTAACAATCTGCGGACGCTCACGCGCGCTGCGCGCCCGCCGAGGCCGATGCTTGCCCTGGGTTTACTGGGTGGCAGAGGGCTCACCGGGCGACGGCTTCCGTGGTTGGCCAGGCAACGCCAATCCCAGGGCGGGACTCGTTGATGCGCCCTGGGAATGGTTGGACTGCCCTGGATGCATTGCGGACCGGCACAATCCCCCTTCTCGCCTGGTCGCTGGACAACCTCAGTGCCCGGTTCTCGGAGCTGGGCCACCCGGCCGAGGCCCTCACGATCGCCCAGGAAGCCGTCACCGTCCGCCGGGAGCTTGCTGCCATCAAACCGGACCAATACCGCCCCCTCCTGGCTGACTCGCTGACCAACCTCGGGGACGTGCTCTTGGCACTCAAGCGCACCGCTGCGGCGACGCCGCTCGCCTGGAGGCCACAGCGATTCGCGACGGATCTTAAGAAATTCACCGCCCGGAGTAACAGAGCCCGTGACGATCTTGGGCAGGTACTGGGAACAGCCACCCGCATACGGCCACCTCCAGCCCTCCAGTCGCACACGGCCGCCCAGAACGAGACCACCCCCGACCGCATAAGCGCAGGCCAGAGACTGTACTGCGAGCCAGGCCCAGAGCCAGTACCAGTGACCAGGGCCGGGCCGGTGTCCGGCACCGGCCGCCCAACCGAACCACCCAGCGCAACGACGACCGCATCGTCCGCCTCGCGCCGCCCCGCGCAAGTCGACGTATCCCCGCCACTACCCCTGCCGCTCTCCCGACTACGAACCCGACAGCGCCCCGAGCGGGACACCATCACGACAGCCGCCCAGCGCATGCGCGGCGGCTGTTGTGCCAGCAGGCAGATGCACTCACGTCCCGCGACGATTGGCCTTAGAGCCGTCACAGAAAGTGGCAGCCTCTCCGCTTCTACGGCGCGCATCGCCGCCGTTCTGGATGGCCGCAGGTCCATGTCGCCGGGCACACGGCGGCGTCCCGATCAGGGCGTTCTGGGGCGGCGGATACGGTGTGTGCTGGTCACCGTTGTCCCTCCGCCGGAGGCATGTTCCCGGCCGGCGGGTCAGCGGGTGCCCCGGCAGGGCGGGGCGCCGAGCCCGCCAGCGGGCTGGTGTCGAGGTACCTGACCTCGTAGACCCGCTTGGTGAACTTCCAGCCGTCCGGGGTGC
>DASWFT010000399.1:0-9056 GCA_036394075.1 Streptosporangiaceae bacterium | reverse complement strand
CAGCGACCTGTTCGCAAAGGTGGTGCTGGCCCTGATGCTCGGCCGGCCGGCCAACAGTTACCTGGACGCCCAGCGGGCGGCGCACCTGCAGCGGATGCGCGAGCTCACCGGCCTCAAGCGTGACTCCGACCAGGTCGGCGTGCTCCTCGCCGACCACGCGCTTTACCGACTGGAGGCTGACCTTCGATGGATCGACCACACAGCGGCCCGGCTGGACCTGCTCGCACGAGTGGTGCAACGGTGACCGCGAACCTCCCCGCCGCGGCGGAACCCAAGACCGCGAACATCATCGGGGCGCGGAGCCTTCACCTCTCGTTCGGCAGCACCCCGGCGCTGCGCGGCGCCTCGCTGGGCGTCCGGCAGGGCGAGATCGTCGCGGTCATGGGGCCGAGCGGCTCCGGCAAGTCCACCCTGCTGCACTGCCTGGCCGGCATCCTGGTCCCCGACCAGGGCGAGGTGTGGTTCGGCGGGCAGCGGCTTGACACGCTGAGCGACGAGCGGCGCAGCGCGCTGCGCCGGGACCGGTTCGGGTTCGTGTTCCAGTCCGGTCAGCTGGTCCCCGAGCTGACCGCGGAAGAGAACGTCGCCCTGCCCCTGCTGCTGTCCGGCACCCGCCGCGGCCCGGCGGTGACGGCGGCCGGGAAGTGGTTCGGCACGCTCGGCCTGGACGGGCTTGAGCACCGCAGGTCCGGGGAGCTGTCCGGCGGGCAGGCACAGCGCGTCGCGCTGGCCCGCGGCCTGGTCGCCGGGCCGGAGGTGCTGTTCGCCGACGAGCCGACCGGGTCGCTGGACTCGGTGTCCGGGGAACTGGTGATGGACCTGCTCACCGCCGCCGCCCGCGAGCACGGCACCACCGTCATCCTGGTCACCCACGACGCCCGGGTCGCCGCCTACGCCGATCGCGAGGTCGTCGTCAGGGACGGCAAGGTCAGCACGCTCACCGGGGCCACGCCGTGATCGGGCTCGGACTGCGGCTGGTGATCAGCGGCGGCCGCGAGGCCGTCACCCGGCTGGTCGTCCTGGCTGTCGCGGTCGGCCTCGGCGTCGGCCTGCTGCTGACCGCCGTGGCCGGGACCAACGCGGTCACCACTTGGAATAACAGCCACGCATGGCTCTGGACCGGTACCTCGTCCGTGCCCCCGGGCCCGGCGGCGGGCATCGCCCCGCTGTGGTGGCACCCCAGTGCTGACACCTTCGCCGGCCAGCAGATCGACCGCTTCGACGTGGCCGCCACCGGTACTTTGTCACCGGTGCCGCCGGGCATCACCCATGACCCGGGCCCGGGCCAGTACTACGCCTCGCCCGGGTTCGCCGCGCTGCTGCGCAGCACCCCGGCGAACCAGCTGGCCGGCCGCTACCCAGGCCGCCTGGCCGGTACGATCGGCGACGCCGCGCTGTCGTCGCCGAACTCGCTGGTCATCATCATCGGGCACACCCCGGCGCAACTGGCGGGCACGCCCGACAGCGTGCAGGTGACGTCGATCGCCACGGCGGTGCCCGGCAGATTCGACGACCGGTTGAACCCTAAGGGCCTGGCCTATATGCCGGCCAACGCGGGAATCGAGTCGAGCGGCATCGACCTCATCCTGTCGGTCGTGGCGCTGGGCATGCTGACCCCGGTGCTGATCTTCATCGCCACCGCGACCCGGCTGTCGGCCGCCCGCCGCGAGCAGCGGTTCGCGGCGATGCGCCTGGCCGGCGCGACCCGCAAGCAGGTCTCCCTGCTCGCCGCCGTGGAATCGACGGCGGCCGCGGTCCTGGGGATGGCGGTCGGCTTCGGGATCTTCTTCCTGCTGCGCACCCCGGTCGCGGGCATCCCGTTCTTCGGCGAGCCGTTCTTCCCCGGCCAGCTGTCGCTCAGCCCGACAGACATCCTCGCGGTCGCGATCGGCGTGCCTGTGGCCGCCGCCGTGGCGGCCCGGCTGGCGCTGCGCCGGGTGCACATCTCCCCGCTCGGCGTCGCCCGCCGGACAACGCCGAAGCCGCCCCGGGCCTGGCGGACGCTGCCGCTGCTGGCCGGCCTCGCCGAGCTCGGCTTCTTCGCCGTCCGTGGTGGCCAGCTATCCGTGGGCGCGGAGACTCAGGTGCTCGTGTCCGGGTTCCTGCTCATCATCGCCGGCCTGGTCATCGCGGGACCGTGGCTCACCATGGCCATGGCCAGGGTCATGGCCCGGCGGACCAGCCGCCCCGGCGCGCTGATCGCCGCCCGCCGCCTCGCCGACGACCCGAGGGCCGCTTTTCGCGCCGTCAGCGGCCTGGTGCTCGCCCTGTTCATCACCACCGTGGCCGTGGTGGCCATCACCACGCAGGACACCAAGGACCTCACGCGGTTCGGCAGCGCCGCCGAGGCGAACGTGCTGACGGACCAACTGGCGGGCCAGCAAAGCCCTGCGTCCCAAGGAACCCCGGGACCGGCCGCGCCCGCCGCGCCGCTCGCGGCACAGCTGCGCGGGATTCCCGGCGTCCGGGGGGTGGTCGTGGTCCGCGCGGACCCGGGGCTGACCATCCCCGGGACATTTCCCGGCCTCGGCACCAGTACGTTCGGCCCCCCCAGTCCGGTTCCGGCAGGCGTGGTCTCGTGCGCGCAGCTCGCGACCGTGCCCGCTCTTGGCCGCTGCCCGGCCGGGGCGGCAGCGGCGGCGTTCCCGGAAGGCGGGTTCGGCTTCGGCGTCAATAACTCCCTGTTCGGCACGAACCCCACCGGGATCACCTGGCCCGCCGTGAACGTCCCGGCCTCGCGGCTTGGCAGCCTAGGAGTGGACGCCATCAACGTGGCGACGGACGGCTCCGTGCCAGCGGTCGAACAGGCGAGGACAGTGCTTGAGAACGCACGCGCGTATCCCAGCGCCAGCGCGCCGTCCACCATCGGCGACCTGATCGCGCAGGATAATTCCAGCAACAACGCCTACCAGCAGCTCGCGAACACGGTGATCCTGGTCAGCCTGCCGATCGCCGGCTGCACGCTCGCCGCGGCCGTCGCGGCCGGGCTCGCCGACCGCAAACGGCCGTTCAGCCTGCTGCGGCTCACCGGCGCCCGGCTCGCCATGCTGCGCCGCGTCGTCGCGCTGGAAAGCGCCGTCCCGCTGCTCGCCGTCGCCGCCGTCGCGATCGGCACCGGCTTCGGCGCCGCCGCGGAGTACGCCTCCGTGGCGCAGCATTACCCGATGGTGGCGCCTGGTGCCGCCTACTACCTCATCACCGCAGGCGGGATCCTGGCGGCCCTCGGCATCATCGCGGCCACCTTCCCGCTGCTGGCACGCATCACCGGACCCGACGTCGCGAGAAACGAATGAACCTGCTTCCCTGCATTTAACCAGTCCGCCGAAGGGGTTCCTGCCTGGCGCTGCTCGCCGTTTTCTGGCCACCACAGCCAGAACGGCTGGGAAGAGAACGCCACCCCCCGGGAGTCGAAGTCCGCGTCATCGCGACGTCACGTTCGAGCCACGACTCGAACCCGACGTGAGCATCCATCGTTGCCGCGTAGTACAGGCCGGTGAAGTTCTTCTGCCGCTTGAGCGACGGGAATGACCTCACGGGCGCGGCCTGCTCAAACGAGTTACACCACCTCGCTCCAAGGCCCGCGGCAACGCGACCCCGCACTGTCGAAGAACTCGGCAGATAAGGCCGTCACACTCAGTGACGACAATGCTGCTAAACCCTCCATAAGGCCCGAATCTACGACCGGGCAAGCGGAGAACCGCGCCACGACACGCGCAAGGGACCAGATTCAGTGAGACAAACGCCGAGTACGGACCACCTTTAGTGAGACAACTACGGCCCGTAGTTCGCCTTGGGACAACTACGGCCCGTAGTTCGCCTTGGGACCACCTTTAGTGAGACAACTGGCCGGATCGGACCAGTT
The DNA here is from genome assembly GCA_036394075.1 of Streptosporangiaceae bacterium. Lineage (GTDB taxonomy): Bacteria > Actinomycetota > Actinomycetes > Streptosporangiales > Streptosporangiaceae > JAWWPY01. The sequence continues at coordinate 5,194 of DASWFT010000399.1, read as the reverse complement.
TCAGTGAGACCCGGACCACCTTTAGTGAGACAGGACAACAGCTGAGTGGCCGCCGTGCATCGGATGCAATAGTAGAGGTACAACTTGACATAATGTACATTATCGGCGTTTAGGAGCAGCGCCTGGGATGCGCCTCGTTGCCAGCTGTGTCCCTGTCCCGTCTCAGTTGAAGTGACGGACGCGTGGACCACGCGGTTCGAGTACGTCCGGCCGGTCCGGGAGTTTCCTTCTTACCCGGGACGGCGGGGCTTTTCCGGGCAGTGGTGGTCCTCGACCTTGCGGGACCTGGTGGGGTTCGAGTCCTGGCTGGAACGGGACCGGGTCATGGTTCTCGACTTCTCTCCCGAGGTAGTGGCCTTCTCCTCGCAGCCGTTCTGGCTGACCTGGCGGGCAGGGACGAAGAACCGGCGGCACGCCCCGGACTACTTCGCCCGGCTGGCCGACGGCACCGGCCTGGTGATCGATGTCCGGGCCGATGACGACATCGAGCCGAAGGACGCCGAGGCATTCGCGGCGGCCGAGGAAGCATGCCAGTCCGTTGGCTGGGCCTACCAGCGAGTCGGGGCCGTCGATCCGGTACTGGCCGCGAACTCTGCTCGCCCCGGGAACTCGCGGCCATGAACGTCGCCGGCCGCCCCCGGCCCGGCCATCCCGGGATACAAGTGCATCCGGTGCGCCGGCACCAGCGACATCGACGACCTGGTCACGTGCTGGAGACGCAGCGAGGACGTCATCTGCCTGCCCCACCGGCGATGGACCGCAGGGGCCGAGCAACTCGACCTCACCGGACACTACGACATCGTCCAGGCGAATAAGCAGCACCGCCGGCTGATCCGCCAGCACGGCCGGGCTGCCGTCAATCGCGCTTTCACCCAGGCCAGCACCATTATCGAGGAATGGGTCAACCGGCCCAGCTACTGCGAGCGCTTCTACCAGATCATGCGTCGCTTCCACGGCCGTGAATGGAGAATCCCCAGGGACGCCCCCACGGTGCTTGCCTCCTGCTACCTGCCCACCATTGCCCTGACCCGACTTTTGGCCTCGCCCGGATGGAAAACGCTCGCGCTCGACCCCGCAGGCAACGCCACGTTTGTCGATGAAGTACGCCGAACCGTCGAGCCAAGCTATACCTGGAACCCCTATCCCTACTGGCGCTACGTCGAACCTCTCGCACGCACCCTCCAACGCGAAGCCGAAGAACCTGAGGCCGAAGCCGCAGATGCCGAGTTCCGACGCAAGTACAACATCCCCGATCCGCCTCCCCCGCCCAGCGAGGTCATCGAATCTGACGAGTTATGTCATGATCACTGAGATAGAGGCGACCTCGCAGTCTCAGTCGGACTGACGCAGCCCAGCTCACTGGCCCGTATGCATGCCAGGTCAACTGAGACGGGACAACAGTCATCCTGTCGTTTGACGGTCATCTTGTCGTTTCACATGTCGGCCGCCAGAGGGCCGGCAGGATCCCGGGGCCGAGGCCGGGCCCTGCCTGGCTCAGGCCGGAGCGTCACGGCCCGTTAGGATTGATTGAATTCTTCTACCGAACGAACCGTGGTTCTCCCGTCCAGCATCCGGTCAGCGCCTCCGACCGGGCGCTTGCCAGACCAAGTGACTAAGCGCATATTTACGTATGGAATCCGCTGCCACACATGGCTTAACCGAGAAGAGGCACGTCGATGCCGTACACGGTGAACGTTGAGCCCTTCGATCTGTCCGGCTTGACTCAGAAATCGAGAATGTCGGGAGCCATATTTGCGCCGCCGCTCCCGAGCCCGCCACCGGCTAACCCGACGCCTTTGGATGTTGCCACGCCTTCGGCAGGCGATCCAGGCCAGCTGGTCTTTCCTTCTACGGCAGTCCCGCCGTCCACCACCTGTACGATGTTGATTCGTGACACTACGACCTCAGGTGGCACTACGACCTCAGGTGGCACTACGACCTCAGGTGATCTGTTTCGTTCAGGACCCGTGCTCAACCTGCCGAGTTCCCCGGCCACGCTAGTCCTAGTGATCCCGCCATCCGTCTCGAAGACCGCCGGGGAGATATCCCAGAGTCTGAACGAAAGTCTGCCGATCACAGTCCAGTTCCCCGCCGACGTGGTGGCAATCTGTTCGTTGGCGACTGGAGGTGTGATCACCCCGGTATCCTTCACTGCCAATGACCTCACTATGCAGCTCGGTTCGACATCGACGTTCACGGTCAACGGGCAGCTGAATGTAAAGTTCCTCGGTTTCATAGATCAGGCCAGTGGTTTCTCATTGACGGCGCAGCTTGCATTCAGCCCTTCGGGTGATGCGTCCGACCCTGCTCGGATTGTCAGTGTCACGTCAGTCAGCCCGGTCGTGTCCTTGGACGCCTTTTTCCTAGCACCGCCAGCGGCAGCAGCAATTGCGATTTTCGGAGGCGGTGTCATCGCGTCCGCCTTGACGGATTATATCAATGGCCAAATTCCTATACTGGCCTCGGCAGCACTGCCTCCGAACCAGATGTTGACGAGCACGGCCGTGCTGTCAGTCGGCCAGATCGATATTGAAAGCAGCAGCGTATCCGTTGTGCCGGTGATCGGTGACATTTTCGGCCGGGCAGTGGTGCCGATACCGTCGAACCTGCTCGTCGAGGTAAATCCTGCGTGGCAGTGCGACGAGCAGCGAAACTACGTCGTGACGGTTCGGGACCACAAGGATGGCTCGCCTGTCGCGGGCGCTCTGATACGGCTGCAAACGGGGGCCGGCGGTCTGGCGGGCCAGGGTGGCCCCACGGTTCACGGAACCACCGCGCCGGACGGCACTGTACAACTCAACGACGTCACGCTTAAAAGTTACGTTTATGCCCGTGGTGGCGGTAAGGGCCCGCCAGTACTCATTAAAGTCGACCCAGTGCTCACTGTGTCTGCCGCTGGTTTCAACGATTTCATTACTCAAATAACGTGCCCCGCGTTCTGAGCTGGGATCACTCCACAGCTCACCTGGTTCCGCTGGCAAGGATGGCGACGGCTGGCAGGGCGACCTGGCCTTCGTCAACCGCGTACCGCGCGATGAGAGCGGGACAAAGTCGAGGGCTGCCTCCCCCACTTTGTCCCGCTCTCCTTATCGTCAGCGGCACGGCGCCACCCGGGCCGCGCACCGTGACCAGGACGCGGTAGGTACCGCCATAGTGCTGCAGGGCGGGGGTCACCCCGGCCGGGCAGATGAGTATCCCAGCCTCGGCGGCCAGGCGGACAAGGGCCTCGGCCGCGGCCGCGCCGCCCGGCAGGTCCGGCCACCAGCCGTAGCCGATCGCGGGAAGTGCTGCCGCCAGCGGGCCGGGGTCATCCGGGCCTTTCGCGGCGGCCAGGGCGAGCCAGGCCCGCATCAGGCTGCCGTCGAGCGCGACGCCGGGGAGGTGCAAAGTTATCTCGCGGTTCCTTCCAGGTCATCGGCGTCCCTGGGGGCAAGGCCATGGCCGCAGGCTGCGCAGTGATACCAGGCGCGCGTGAGGGTCACCGCGCCGAGCACCGTGTCGATGATCTTGTCCCGGTAGGCGACGAATTCGGCCTTGTGCCCCTGGCCGCACGGTACCCGTGGGCCGCGGTAGCCGAGCTTCAGCATCCCGGCGCGGATCACCGCCTCGGCAGCCTTCATGCCGACATCACCGCAGCCCAGCGCCCGGGCCGCCTCCGCGGCCAGCCGTCCTATCTCGGCGGACTTCTCCTGCGCGAGCGCCTCGAGGAGCCCCCTTTTTCGCCCTCCGACACGGAGGGCGCCTCCATGCCGGACATCGGCCTGGCCTCGCAGATCTTCGCTGAGACAGATCACTCCCCCACTCATCTCAGGCATTCTGAGGCACCGCAGGTCAGCGGCACAGTCCTGCCTCAGGTTCGCTGAGACAGGACATGCGTCCCGCAAGTCGCGGTGTGCGTCCGCGATCAGCCGGACCAGCTATCGAGTGAGGTGGATCATCACCAGTCGATGTGGCCTGGTTCGGGGCTGGCTGTCAACGCGGCGCCCGCCGGCGGGCCGGTTTCACGACCTCTGGCTGGATCAAGAACGTGACGGGCCTGACGCGTGGAGGGCGCCGGGACGAAGTGGGGTGCCGAGCACTTGGCTGACGAGGGTGCGGTGGGCAGCGTGGAGGGTGCGGACCGCCGCTGGCGTGAGGCCGGGCCTGACGGGCTCGCGGCCGCCTCGGGGGCGCCCGGGCTTGGTCGGGATCCACAAGTAGCCAGGATCGCTGCCCTCGAGTTCGGCGATGATCGCCGCTCGGGCACCGAGCCACCGGGTGAGGATCTGCACGGTCGGGCCGCCGAGCGGGCAAGAGCCGTCGGCGAGTTCGACGCGTGCCTCGCCGTCCAGATGCAGGGCTCTGACGTAGAGGCGGGCGAGCTCGGGGACAGACCGGTCGGTGTCGGCGACGAGCGCGGCCAGGGCGGCGGTGCGCAGGCATGTCGCGGCGTTGGCGTGGACGGGCCTACGTACAGCCAAGTCGTGGAGAAGGCGCTCGGTATCGGCGGGGGTTAGGCGGTAGCCGCGGGTGGGCTGCTGGCTGTCACGGCGGTCCGGCAGGCAGAGGAACTCGGCGAAGGAGTTGTAGGAGTCGATGCGCACGCGCATCGAGTTGGTGTAGGCGGCGGCATCGCGACCGCGGAGGCTGTTGCGGGTGCGGGTCTTGCCCACGGCCGCATCGGAGAGCCATGCGTCGGCACGCGCAGGGTCCAGGAGCTCGGCGATCGTGATCTCGATGGCACCGGCGGCCTGCTGGGCATGGTGCAGGTACTCGTCGAGGAAGTGCCTGCGAATCCGCCGGGTGGTGACAGCGAACTGGCGCTCGGCCAGATGACGGATGAAGTCGTCAAGGGCCTCGTATGCCGACCTGCGGGCTTGCGGAGCTGGCATGCCTGAACAATATCTGTTCTGTACTGATAACAGCAAGATGCGCCAGGTCACTTGGCGCCATCCCCCGACGACAGCCGCGTCGGGGAATCCCGGTCGAACCCGCTCGGTTCGACCCGGACCTGTTACTTAGTAATCAGCAAAGGGCTAAATTATCTTGGTACGCTTCTTGCTGTTATCAGCATTCCTGCACGGTACGGCAGTGGAGGCGCCTGTATCCCTTCAGCCGTTACCCGGCTTCCCGCACTGCCGCGCGCGCCTGCTCCAGCTGATCGGCGCGGTCCCCGGCAGGCCTGCGGCCATCCACGCCTCCTGCGCACGCACCA
>DASWFT010000398.1:0-5956 GCA_036394075.1 Streptosporangiaceae bacterium | reverse complement strand
CCGCGGATCAATGCTCGGCCGGATGCGCCGCGCCAGCCCCGCCACCCTTCGCCCCGCCCGCTCGGCGATGCCCGGGTGAGCTCCCACCAGGAACACAATGACCAGCACGGAAACCACCAGGCCGACTGCGATGCCCGCGATCATGAGGTAGCCCCCGGAGATGTGCCGGCCGGCCGTTGCGGCGAACCCGGTCCCGAGCAGGGCAATCAAGGCGACCGTGGACATCAGGCTGGTGAGGCCGATCGCCTCAGCGGTTGTTGCCGCGGCGATGCCCTCCGCCTCCAGGGTGCTCACGTTCAGCAGGGTTCCTGTCGCCGATCCGAACGGGGTGACGTGGCTGACCAGGAGGGATGCCAGCGTGACCCGGACCGCCACCCGGAAGGGCAGCCGTGCCCCGAGGGCAGCAAGCACCCGCCGGTACAGCAGCGCGTAGCACCCGAGTGAGATGGCCTGTGCCACCACCGCTGCCGCCACGAAAGCCGCGCGGGCATGCCTAAGGTCAGCGGCATCGCGGGCTAGCCCGCCCAGCCGTGGCAGCAGGCCGAACACCCCGGCCGTGAGCGCGACAAGCAACACGCCGTGGACAAGCCACCGGATGGCGGGCCGCCGCCGGTTCCGTTGCTGTGGCGGCGCCCCGGTGGCCGGCTGCGGCGGCCGACTGGCGGGCACTTCTGGGGGCGCGCACCGGGCTGGGCCGGTCCCCAGGACAGCGCTGCGAGGGGACCGGCCCCCGGCGGGCTCCGGCCGGGAGGGCATGGCAGCTGGGTCAGCCCGTGACGTAGAGGTCGTCGCGGACGTCGAAGACGCCGCTGGCCATCCAGGCGGCGCCGATCACCGCGTCGTGTTCGGCCCAGGTGCGGACGTGCCCGGCCAGCGTCACGGTGTTCCCGTGGGTGTCCACCGCGACGTCGCTGTCATCAGGGATCAGCGCGTACCGGTCCAGCGCGTCCTGGACGAGGAGAGAGACATCGAACGGGTCGGCGTCGTAGGCGATCTCGATATCGTCCTTGACGTTGCGCACGCCGGTCAGCCCGGCAACACCGGCACAGCCTGGCCACGGGGTACCGCTCAGCAGCAGTCTTGGCTCAAAGCACTGGAGGAGTGGCGTTCAAGCGCAGGCCAGCAACCAACCTGAACTGTCCGGGCTCATGGCTCTGGCCGTAGGCCGACGTCGTGCTACCGGCGGCAAAGGTGGACGTTGGCGATGCTGGGTGACCACGGATAGTTATGCAACTTGGCCCGCATCATGTGCTCCTTCATGCGACGACCGGTTGAGCTGCTGTCGCGCCCGTCACCGGCGTGACGGGCGCGACAGCGGCGGGCCTGATCAGGTGAAGCCGACGTTCAGGTCGAAGTGCCCGAGCCTCAGGTTGAGTACTCCGCCGCCGGCCCAGTGCACGATGGACGCCAGCAGGATGATGGCCAGGATTACCACGACCACCCAGAAGAAGAACACGATGATGCCGGGGATGGCATACCCCGCTATGGTTCTCGCTCTAGCCACGGCTGCCAGCTACCCACCGCCGCCCGGCTTATTCAGCTTATTCGGCGGGTTTTGCCGGGCACGAAAACGAGGCGGGCCGGCGACCGACGGCACGGCGACGAGCTCGCGGATGAGGCACCGGGCGAGCCCGCACCGCGACCAGGGACGGTGCCCGGCGCGATTGCGGGGGTGGCAGGGTTTCAAGCTGCCGTTTTAGTGCCCGGCGCAGCCCCCAGCCGCTCGTCATGCACTCTCGCGCAATGCTGCTGGTATCGGCACCGGCTCCGGCAGATTACCGGAAGCCGGACCCCTCAGCCGTGGGCTGGCCAAGGCCGAAGTGCGGCGCCCCGCTGGGCCGGTGTGGCCTATGTCGTGGCTGGGGCCGTGGGCCAGGGGGTGCCGGGAAAGGTCGACCGCAGGTGCTGGAGGTAGGCGAAGTCGGTGGAGACTCCGGCCCTGGTGGCAACAGTGGCAACACTGATGCCAAGACTGCTCAAGGCGGTGAACAGCCAGCCGTACTGTGGCGGCGCGTATGCGCCCGCAGCCGCGGCGCCCATCCCTGAGAAGGCCCACAGGCTTCGTTGCATCCAGAGGATGCCGCGGCCGTGCCCGGCGCGCTCCAGCCGCAGTACCGCTTTCTCAATTTGCTGCTGTACCGCCACCGGGTCTGCTTCGTCGCCTGGTTCCGACATGGACAGTATGAGCTTGCGCACCGCTCGCGCGAGTTCTTGCCGTTCATCGTCGTAGGCATCGCGGAATTCGATCACCTTTGTCAGCGGTACATCGGGGACTGGTACCGGCAGCAGGTGGCCGATCTGCAGTTGCCAGCAGCGCCGGTACCGCAGATCGGGTCCCAGCGGCGCGAAGGCGACCTGATTGGCGGAAGGTGAGTCGGTGAACGGGATCACCCCTCGCGCTGCGGCAGCCATGTGTTTGGCGAGTACCACCATCAGACGCGACAGCAGCACCGGCGACGCGCGGAGCATGCCCTCCTGCGGTACGAGGGCGCCGATATCGACAAGGTCATTCTCGACTTCGTAAGGCAGCTTTCCCCAGTACACCCGATTGTCTGGCCCGAGTGCTCCCGGCACCGGTACGAGATCCTCAGCCGGCAGCTCCTTCACTACCTGGCGCAGGTCGCTCGCCAGGCCCGTACGCGCTCGCGGAGGCAGGTCATCGGCATGAGCCGGCTGATACAGCCCGAGGTCCCTGAGCACCACCAGGTCATGGCGGAACTGATATCCGGCTTCGGGAGAGATGCTGGTCAGCTCGTCTCAGTACTACAGCGCCTGCCATAGCACCGCCCGCGGCGGGTGCACGAACGGGTAATACATCATCTTCATCTTCTGCACGACACCCCTCGATCGAGATCGATCTCTCCCATTCTGCTCCGCCCAGGTTCGGTAATGGGAGAGAAATGCCTCGCGGAGGGGGGGAGCCGCAGTGTCGGGACATGACCAACTTCACAGAACTTGTCTCCATCCCACCCAAAGTCCGTTCCGGACACGCCCTTGTAAGCCCCGAGCTAAGGATCGATGACCTTGCAGGCCTGAGCACCGAGAGCACCGGCCCCGTCCGCGCCATGCCATGGCTGGCCTCCCGGATTCAATCCTGGGAGGCCAGCCGTTCAGCGGGCGGCCCCGGGCTGTCGAGCATGGTCTGCTCGCAGATTGCGAACATGCTCATCTGCCGCTGTCGGTACGCATTCCTGACGAGACGGTTGCCTGGTTCTTAGGGGCTGCGTGCCTCGGGGGCCGGGTGGCGACGCTCACCTCGCTGAGGTAGGGGTGTAGGGCTCGCTTGCGGGGTTGCGCCGGCCGCTTATTCAGGCGGGACAGTGACCAGGCGATATTCAGCGGCGATCCGGGCGGTGCCGTCGGGATCAACTTGCAGTCCGTAGGCGGAATTGAGCGCGGCAACGGCCCCGCCGTCGACCGGCCCGGAGGCGACCAGGGATGCCAGTTCGACGAAGAACTGGTCGAACCCGGCCGGGGAGACGATTTCCAGCAGCCTGCCGGGCCGGTCAGTCGCATTCCAGAACGTATGCCAGACATCGCGGGGCTTGTAGACCAGGTCCCCGGGCCCGGCGAAGGCAACGTTGCCGCCCTGCCAGAATCCCCACTGGCCTTCCAGGATGAAGGAGTACTCGTCCTCGCGGGAATGCATGTGCAGGGGAGCGGCCATACCGCGGGGGATGATCGGGTGCTCCACCAGCGAGAAGCGACCTTGAGAAGAGCTACCGTCCAGGATGAACCTGGCGCCAACGACCCCCAGGTTGCCGGTATTGGTCTGCGCCGCCCGCACGACCGGTTCGCTCAGGCTCACGTTCATGAACGTCACGATGTTCTCCACCCGCCAGCCCGCCAGTGCACCGCGTCCAGTCCGAACTCACTTGACAGGCAACACACGGGGCCGGTCAGACCGCCGTGCCATCAGTCGCAGTGCTCTGCTGCCTCAGCTCCACAGGTGTGGCGGGTTGGCGCAAGGAACGCGCGCTCATAGCCGCGGACAGGAACCCGGAACCGGGTCACGCACCGGGCCAGCATATGACCTGCATGCCGTTGTGCGCATGGTCGCCGTGCGGAGCCGGCCGGGGGGAGTATGGCAGCCCCGGCTGAGACCTGGGGCTTGCTGGCGAAGCGCCGTCCGGCTGCTGGAGCTGTGCTACACGTACGGCTACGGTGTGGTTGTGCGGGGTGTGCCGTGGTGGGGCGTGGTCTCGTCGGCCGCGGCCCCGGGGCTGATGGTCAGCGGGTGGACGGTTGCCGCCAGGCTGCAGCCGCGCTCCTTCGACCCCGTTGCCCAGACAGTCAGCGCGCTGGCCGCGCCGGGCGCTGCCGACCGGTGGGTGATGACGCTGACTTTCCTGGTGGTTGGCGCCTGTGATTTCGTCACCGGGCTCGCGCTCCGGCCGGCCGGAGCGCCGGGGCGGCTGATCCTGATGGCCGGGGCCGTGGCGGGCATGCTGGTCGCGGCGAACCCGGAGCATCCCGGGACCAGCTTTCCGCTGCCGCACATGATCTGTGCAGGCGCCGGGTGCGCCGCGCTGGTGGCCTGGCCGGCGGGGGCATGGCGGCGTGGGCCTTCGGTATCGTGGGGCCTGCGGCCGGCGGTAGCGGCCGGTGCCGTGGCGGTGTTGCTGGCCCTGCTGGCCTGGTTCGGCGCCGAGCTGATCACTGGGGGCGGGCAGGCCGGCCTGGCCGAGCGCATCTTCGGCGCCGCGCAGGCGTTGTGGCCGCTGGCGGTGGTCGTGTCCTGCCGCCGTGCCGCCAGGACGGGCACCAGGCTCAGCCGCATGCCAGGCCTGAACCAGCCAGGTGCGCGCCCTGCCGCCGACGCATACGGACTGGCTCGGTATGCGCGCAACTGGTGTTCGACCGTGTCCCGCCAGGAATCGTCACCGGCTATCTGGCCGAACCGAGTTGCATGATTATTCATGACCGCGTGTCACCAAAAGCGCACTATTTTGCCGCCGATCGGGCTCTGTATCTCTGTGTTAGCGCGGATTTCCACGCAGGAGGTTGGCGCAACCCTGCCGCCTGAATGGTGCGCTAGCTGACCGGGAACCCGATGCCCTGACCTGCTGGAATACTCCTGGCCTGTGACCACCGCCCACTGCAGGGGTTGCGCGATCTGGGTGCTGGATGATGCGAGTCCAATTTGTTATCAACCCGGGGCGCCGCCGCCCTGCGTCCGGTTTGCCGGATTCAGTGAGGGACGGACCATGACAGGCGGGCGGATACGGGCATAATGCGGGCGGCCCGTCCGCGCCCGCCGGCATGGCGGTTTATCTGCCAGACTAGCCACATGACAGCGAGATCGGCACAACACGAGGTGGAGTGGTTCACCTCCCCGCAGCAGGTGAACCAGCGGCGGTACGAGGCGCTGCGCGCCTACTTCGTGGACGGGCTGTCGTATGCGCAGGCGGGCGCGCAGCTCGGCTACACCCGGTGGGCGATGATCAACCTGGTCCGCGAGCACCGGGCCGGGAAACTAGAGTTGTCCGCCCCGCCCCGCAAGCCCGGCCCGGCCCCCGGCACCGCGCCGGCTAAAGACCGGGCCCGCGGCCGGGTCATCGAGCTGCGGCGGCAGGGACTGTCCAGCTATGAGATCTCCAGGCGGCTGACAGCCGAGGACACCCCGCTGAACCGCACCTCGGCCGCGGAGATCCTCGCCGGGGAGGGGTCCGGGCGGCTGCTGCGCCGCCCGGAGCCCGAGGCCAGCATCTCCCCGGCCACCCCCGGCCGCGACACGAACTGGCCGGCCGCGGCGGTCATCGACTTCAGCACCTGGCCGGCCCGGCTGGACAGCACCCGGGCCGGGCTGCTGCTGGCCGTCCCGGACCTGGTGTCCCTGGACCTGCCCGCCCTGGCCGCGGCGGCCGGCTACCCCGGCACCCGCATCATCCCCGCCATCTCCTGGCTGCTGTCCCTGCTGGCGCTCAAGCTCACCCGCACCCGGCGGGTCTCCCAC
>DASWFT010000397.1:0-4871 GCA_036394075.1 Streptosporangiaceae bacterium | reverse complement strand
ATGGAGATCTCCCACCAGTACCCGGCCCGCTGGTCGGCCGGGCCGAAGGGCAGCGGGAGGCGGTGCAGCCACCGCTGGGCGAACACCTCGATGGTGCCTGGCTGCAGCCGGTCGCAGATCTCCTGCAGCGCGGCCGGGTCGTCGCAGGAGGCGAACCCGTTGGACAGCGCGGTGAAGCCGAGCCCGGCGGCGGCCGCCTGCCGCTTGGCCCACTCGTGGCCGCAATGACGAGATCGTCATTGCGGCCAGTATGCCGAGCGGCCGGCTATGCCGCATGAGGCTGAAGCGCGGCCTGTGGTGTTCGGTTCCCGGATTCGGGAGACGGCATTTTTATGTCGGCTTCGGCGTCGTGATCTGGTGGCCTGCCCGTCGTTGTGGGTGTCCGTCTCCCACATCGATGGAACAGGAGAGATCATGACTTCTGAGGTCAGGCGCATCGGCGGTCTTCGGCCGATGGCCGAAGTCACCGGTCCGCTAGCCGAACATGCGGCCGCCTTCAAGCAGATGCTGATCGAGCAGGGCTATGCCCGCGGCACGATCAGCGCGCATCTGGGGCTGATGTCCCGGGTGAGCCGATGGCTGGACGTGCAGGGCCTGCCGGCCCGGGCACTGACCGATCTTGCCGAGGTCGACCGCTTCTTCGCCGAACGCCGGGCGAAGGGATGCCGGCTGCGGATCACGGCACGGTCGCTGGTGCCGCTGCTGGACTTCCTGCGGGACCGGCAGGTCATCGGCGCACCGGTCATCCCCGCGGCCACACCGGCCGAGGTGCTGCTGGCCGGGTACCGCACCTACCTTGAGCAGGAGCGGGCCGCGACGGCCGGGACGGTCGTCAACTTCACCAAGTACGCCGGCATCTTCCTGCGGACATTTCCCCGCCTCGGCACCGACGATGCGCAGCAGGCCGGCCTGGCTGCGGCGCTGGGCCGCCTGACGGCGGCCGAGGTGGTCACGTTCGTGACCGGCTGGGCGGGCTGCCGCAGCCCGGCCTATGGCCAGGCGATGGTGTATGCGCTGCGGAACCTGCTGCGCTATCTGCATGCGCGGGGGCTGCTGTCCCACGCGCTGGCCGGGGCCGTGCCGACGGTGCCGGGCTGGAAGCCGGCCCGTCCGGTGCGGGCGGTGACCGGCCAGCAGATGGCGGCGCTGCTGGCCTGCTGCGACCGGCACAGTGCGATCGGGCGGCGCGACTACGCCATCGTGCTGCTGTTCACCCGGCTGGGGCTACGCGCTTCGGAAGTGGCCGGCATCACGCTGGCCGGCATCGACTGGCGCCAGGGGGTGGTGCGGGTCCGCGGGAAGGGCAACATCTTGGCCCAGCTTCCGCTGCCGGCCGATGTCGGTGAGGCGATGGCCGGCTACCTGCGCCGCGGCCGCGTCCGCTGCGACAGCCCGCACCTGTTCGTGCGGACCAAAGCACCGTTCACCCGCTTGGCGGGGACCGGGATCGCCGCGGTGGTGCAGCGCGCTTGCCGGCGGGCGGGTCTGCCCGAGGTCGGGCCGCACCGGCTCCGCCACGCCGTGGCCGCGCAGCTGCGACGCGAGGGGGCCCCGCTGAGTGAGATCGCCCAGCTGCTCCGGCACCAAGACGAGCGCACCACCCAGCGGTATGCCGCCGACGACGTCGAGGCGCTGGCCGCCCTTGCCCGGCCATGCCCGGATGGAGCCCCGCTGTGAGCCCCGCGGTGAGCGTCCTGCATGAGCGTGCCGAGCAGTACGTGGCGATGCGCCGCAGCCTCGGCTGCAAGTTCAGCAGCCAGGCCCGGATGCTGGCCGGCTTCGCCGACTACCTGGCGGCACGCGGAGACACCACGATCACCGTCACTGCGGCGCTGGCGTGGGCCACCGCACCGGATCCGGCCAGCGCGGCCTACCATCGGCAGCGGCTGTCGGTGGTGCGCGGATTCGCCCGCCACCTGGCCGCCTTCGACCCCTCCTGCCAGGTCCCGCCCGCCGGCCTGCTGCCGCCCGCCGAGATGCCTGCGCCCTACCTGTACTCGCCGCAGGAGATCAGCGCGCTCATCCACGCGGCCGGCACATTGGCGATCCCCATTCAGGCGGCCACCTACCACGCCCTCATCTGTCTTCTGGCGGTAAGTGGCATGCGCGTCGGCGAGGCGCTCGCCCTCGACGTCGCCCACGTTGACCTGGACGCCGGCGTCATCACCGTCACCGGCAAATACGACCGCACCCGGCTGGTGCCGCTGCACCTGACCACCGCGGCGATGCTGCGCGACTACCGGCAGCGGTGCGACCAGCTGTTCCCCGGCCCGGCCACGCCCAGTTTCTTCCTGTCCGTCGCCGGAACCCGCCCCTTCCGCAGCGCCGTCGAGGCGACATTCTCCCGGCTGCTGGTCCGGGCTGGCATCACGCCCCGGCACCGCCGCCCGCCACGCATCCACGATCTACGCCATAGTTTCGCGGTCGCCACCCTTATCGACTGGTACCGCACCGGCGCGGACGTGGCGGCGATGATGCCGCTGCTGTCGCGGATCCTTGGCCACGCCGGCCCCCAGTCGACCTTTTACTACCTGCACGCCGCCCCCGAGCTGCTAGCCCTGGCCGCCGCTCGCCTGCACGAGCACAACACCGGCATCGCCAGCACCGGCATCTCCCGGCAGGAGGCATCATGAGGCTCGCTCCGATCATGCAGGCGTTCTTCACCGACTACCTGATGACCCAGCGGCACGCGAGCCGGCACACCATCGCCAGCTACCGCGACTGCCTGCGGTTGCTGCTGACCTTCGCCCGCCAGCGAACCGGGAAGCTGCCCGCGCAACTGGACCTGGCCGACCTGGACGCGGTGCTCATCGGCACGTTCCTGACCGAGCTGGAGTCCACCCGCGGCAACAGCGCCGCCACCCGCAACACCCGCCTCACAGCGATCCATTCGCTGTTCCGCTACGCCTCGCTGCAGGCCCCCGAGCACGCCGGCCTGATCAGCCGGGTGCTGGCCATCCCCGCCAAACGCACCCGCACCGACATCGTGTCCTTCCTCACCCAAGCCGAAGTGGACGCGCTCATCGGCGCGGTCGACACCACCACCTGGCACGGACGCCGCGACCAGACCCTGCTGAGGCTGGCCGCCCAGACCGGGCTGCGTGTCTCCGAACTGACCGGCCTGACCATCGCCGATGTCCACCCGGGCACCGGCCCGCACGTGTCCTGCCGCGGCAAGAACCGCCGATCGCGGTGCACTCCGCTGACCCCGCCCACCGTCACGACGCTCGCTTCCTGGCTGGGCGAACGCGGCGGCAGCCCCGACGATCCCCTGTTCCCCACCCGCACCGGAAACCCGCTGTCTCGCGACGCGGTCGCCCACCTGCTGGCCAAGCATGTCCAGAAGGCAGCACCCGGCTGCCCGAGCCTGGACAGCAAGACGGTGACTCCGCACACCCTTCGCCACAGCGCCGCCATGGCGCTGGTCCACGCCGGGATCGATCCCACTGTCATCGCCCTATGGATGGGCCACTCCTCGGTGGCCAGCACCAAGCCCTACATCCACGCCGACATGACCCTCAAACAGCAGGCCGCCGACCGGCTCACCCCGCCCGGCGTCAAACCCGGCCGCTACCAGGCGCCCGACGAACTCCTCGCCTTCCTCGCCGACCTGTAGCCCCCCACCGGCCATAGCACTATGCCGCAAAGCCAGGCGCGACCGGCTCGCCAACCAGGCCCGCGCCGACGCGATGCGGCATAGCCGGCCGCTCGGCATACTGGCCGCAATGACGAGATCGTCATTGCGGCCACGAGTGGGCCAAGCGGCAGGCCGGCCGGGAGGGCCTGAGCTACGCGTCGCTGGCCAACGGTTTCGCCGCCTGTCCCGAGCCGGCCCGGCTGCAGGCGATCTGCGACCGTTTCGGGCCGTCCGACGCGCAGGCGTTCTTCGACCGGTGGACGGCGGTGATCCCGGTCCCGTTCACTGCCGCCGACCGCGCCGCCGGCTACTGGTGGGAACTGTCGATGCGCCAGGTCGAGGTCTCCCGCACCCTGGTCTTCGACGACCCGCGCCGGGCGCGGGGCTTCTTCGAGGCGCTCGTCGCCGACAACGTCGGTGTCGGAAGGCCTGAGCAGATCGCCGCGGTGTTCGCCGCCCAGGTCCGGACCCGCGGGCCTCGCCGCACCAAAGGCCCGTTCCGCACCAGGGTGTTCTCGCCGGGCACCGACGTGAAGATCGACTTCTCCTTCAAGCACAGCCGGGTGAAGCAGTACCTGAAGGAAGGGAGGGCACTGCGCATCGAGACCGTCATCAACAAGCCCGCTGACATCGGGGTCCCCGCCCGGCTTGAGCATCTGCCCGAGCTGATCGGCAAGGCCCGCCAGGTCAATGACCGCCTGCTTATGATCGAACGTGCCGGCCAGGGCTGTGCCATCGGCTCTGCGCTCTTTGAGCGCATCCACCAGCCCTACATACGGGAGGGCCAACGAACCGGAGCATTGCGCTTCGGGGATCAACGCGCCATGGCCCTGGCCGGCGCCCTCTGCCTCGTCGTCCACGCCGCCACCGGCGTCACCAACAAGAGCCTTCGCGGGCACGTCGCCGGACTCCTCGGCAGAGACTACAGCTCCTCGCAAATGAGCTATGACCTGCGCCGCCTCCGCCTCCACGGGCTGATCAAGCGCACGCCAGGCACGAACGCCTATACCCTCACGCCCGAGGGCATCCGCGTCGCCGTCTTCTACACCAAAGTCCACGCACGACTACTCCGGCCGCTCCTTGAGGCGAACCAGCCCCCCGCGCCGATCGAACTTCGCCGCGCACTCGCCACCATCGAGCGGATCCTCGGCGACTACGTCACCAACGCCCGACTCGGAGCCGCCGCCTGAAACTTGTCACAAAATCCAGAGAACGGAACACCAAGAAGTCCTAG
>DASWFT010000396.1:0-24143 GCA_036394075.1 Streptosporangiaceae bacterium | reverse complement strand
CTGGAGTCTCCGTTCGTGCTGACGGGCTGGCACTGGCTTGGCCGGCCCGTAAGGCAGAGCCCGCGATGACAGAGGGGGAGGACCACAGCCCGGCGCTCGGCGCGCCTGGCGGCTCCCTCTGGAGGCTCCTTATGGACTTCGCGGCATCGAATTTTGCGACACTGAACTCTGCGGCATCGGATCCTGTGGCATCGGATTCCGCAGCGCCGGATTCTGTGGCGCCGGGCTACGCGGCGCCGAATTTCGCGGCCCGTCACATCGGGCCGTCTGCGGCCGAGCAGGAGCAGATGCTCGCGGTGACCGGCCACTCCTCCCTCGACGAGCTGACCACGGCGGCATTGCCGCCCGTGCTCGGTGAGCCCGCGACCGGTGAGCCCGGTGGCCTGCGGCTGCCGCCCGCGCTGTCCGAGGAGGAGGCGCTGGCGGAACTGCGCCGGCTGGCCAGCCGCAACACGGTAGCCGTGTCCATGATCGGCCTGGGCTACTACGGGACCGTCACCCCGGCGGTTATCCGCCGCAACCTGCTTGAGAATCCCGGCTGGTACACCGCGTACACGCCGTACCAGCCCGAGATCTCGCAGGGCCGCCTGGAGGCCCTGCTCAACTTCCAGACCATGGTGGCCGACCTGACCGGGCTCCCGGTGGCAGGCGCGTCCCTGCTGGACGAGGCTACCGCGGCCGCGGAGGCGATGACCCTGGCCCTGCGGGCGGCTGGCCAGGGCCGGATCTTCCTGGCGGACGCCGACTGCCTGCCGCAGACCCTTGCGGTGCTTGCCACCAGGGCCGAGCCCCTCGGCATCGAGCTGCGGGTGGCTCCGGTCACGACCGACCTCATCGAGGCCCAGCCGGCCGGTGAGCTGTTCGGCGTGCTGCTGCAGTATCCGGGGGCCAGCGGGACCGTCCGCGATCTGCGGCCGGTCATAGCCGCCGCCCGTGGCCGGGGCGCGGTGACGGCCGTCGCCGCCGACCTGCTCGCGCTGACGTTGCTGATGCCCCCCGGCGAGATGGGCGCGGACATCGCCGTGGGCACGACGCAGCGGTTCGGTGTCCCCATGGGGTTCGGCGGGCCGCACGCCGCCTACATCGCGGTCCGTGACGGCCTGCGCAGGCAGTTGCCGGGACGGCTGGTGGGGGTGTCGGTCGATGCGGCCGGCAAGCCGGCCTACCGGCTCGCGCTGCAAGCCCGTGAGCAGCACATCCGCCGGGAGAAGGCGACCAGCAACATCTGCACGGCCCAGGTGCTGCTGGCTGTCATCGCCGCGATGTACGCGGCCTACCACGGCCCGGACGGGCTCGCGGCCATCGCCAGGCGGGTCCACAGCAAGGCGGCCCGGCTGGCCGCGACACTGCGCGGAAGCGGCCTGGAGGTTCCGGCGGCCGGGTTCTTCGACACGATCACGGTCCGGCTGCCCGGGGGCGCCGCGAGCGCGGCGGAGCGGGCCCGTGAGGCTGGATACAACGTGTACCTGGCCGACGGAGATACGCTCCAGGTCGCATGCGACGAGACCACCACGGATGCGCATCTCGTCGAGGTCGCCGCGGCGCTCACCGCCGGCCTCGCGCCGCCCGCCGGCCTCGCGGAGGCGGGCGAGGCAATGCCCGCGGAACTGGCCCGGACCTCTGGCTATCTCACCCACCCGGTGTTCCACGAGCACCGGAGCGAGACGGCGATGCTGCGCTACCTGCGCCGCCTCGCCGACTCCGACATTGCCCTGGACCGTTCCATGATCCCGCTCGGATCCTGCACGATGAAACTTAACGCGGCGGCCGAAATGGAGCCCGTGAGCTGGCCCGAGTTCGCGGCACTGCATCCTTTCGCCCCGGCCGCCCAGACCCGGGGCTACGCCGAGTTGATCAGCGGCCTGGAAGCGTGGCTCGCGGAGATCACCGGGTACGACGCGGTGTCGCTGCAGCCGAACGCGGGCTCGCAGGGCGAACTGGCTGGCCTGCTGGCGATCCGCGCCTATCACGCCTCCCAGGGCGAGGCCGGGCGCGATGTGTGCCTGATCCCGCAGTCGGCGCATGGGACCAACGCGGCGAGCGCGGTGCTCGCGGGACTGCGCGTCGCAGTGGTGAAGTGCGGCGGCGACGGCGCGATCGACCTGACGGACCTGCGGTCCAGGCTCACGGCGCACGCGGGGCGCGTGGCCGCCATCATGCTGACCTACCCGTCCACCAACGGTGTGTTCGAGGAGAGCATCACGCAGGTCTGCGGCCTGGTACACGAGGCGGGCGGCCAGGTGTACGTGGACGGCGCCAACCTCAACGCCCTGGTGGGGCTGGCCCGGCCGGGCAGGTTCGGCGCTGACGTGTCACACCTGAACCTGCACAAGACGTTCTGCATCCCGCACGGCGGCGGCGGACCCGGGGTCGGCCCGGTCGCGGTCCGCGCCCACCTCGCGGCGTTCCTGCCGGCCGGTGTCGTTCCGGGGGGACACAGTGCTTCCCCGGGGGAGGCCCCCGGGGACCGAAGGCCCGCAACCCCCCGTGACGGGGGGGTCGGCCCGGTCGCGGCCGCGCCGCATGGATCCGCGGGCATCCTGCCGATCTCCTGGGCGTACATCCGGATGATGGGCGCGGACGGCCTGCGCCGCGCCACCCAGGTGGCGATCCTGTCGGCCAACTACATCGCGGCCCGGCTGGCGCCGCACTACCCGGTGCTCTACACCGGCCGCGGCGGGCTGGTGGCGCACGAGTGCATCATCGATCTGCGGCCGATCACCCGGGAAACCGGCGTCACCGTGGAGGACGTGGCGAAACGCCTGATCGACTACGGGTTCCACGCTCCGACCATGTCGTTCCCAGTGGCCGGGACGTTGATGATCGAGCCGACCGAGAGCGAGGACCTGGCCGAGATCGACCGGTTCTGCGCCGCCATGATCGCAATCAGGCAGGAGATCGCCCAGGTGGCCGCCGGCGAGTACGACGCACAGGACAACCCGCTGCGGAACGCGCCGCACACCGCGGCCATGCTGCTCGCGACGGACTGGAAGCATCCCTACGAGCGCGAGCAGGGCGCCTTCCCGGTTCTTGCCAACACGGGGCCAGGCGACAAACGGGCCAAGTACTGGCCGCCGGTGCGCCGCATCGACCAGGCCTACGGTGACCGCAACCTGGTCTGCGCCTGCCCGCCACCCGAGGCCTTCGAGGACTGATCCCCTCGCAGGCGCCCGCCATGAGCGCGGCACATTCTCAGTCACCACGACTGATAACTACCGTAGTAATGGAAGATCAGCCGGGATGACCTCGGTCGTGGCAGGCAAGCCGCAACCGGGCTACGCTTCCTGCGGGCGAGACGGTGGAAGAGGCACAGAATGACGGATCCGGCGCAGTGGGTCGTCGTAGGTCTGGACAACGGCGGCACGGCCAACAACGCGACGGTGCTCGACTCGGCCGGGCGGTTTCTCGTCGAGCAGATGCTGGAAATGCCCAGCCGGGTGCGGGAGGGCCCCGAGGCGGCCATCGAGGCGCTGGCCGGCTCGTTCGACTACGTCCTCAAGGTCACCGGCACAGCCCGGGCGGCGGTGCGCGCCGTGGGCCTCGACACCCCCGGCCCCGCGAGCGCCGATGGCGTCCTGTCCTCCAGGGGGGCCGCGAACTTCGTCCACCCGGGCTGGTGCGGCTTCGACATCCGCACCGGCCTGGAGGCCAGGCTCGGCGTGCCCGTGGTCTACATCAATGACGCCAACGCGGCGGCGCTCTACGCGCATCAGGTCCGTCATGGCGCCGAGGCATGGCGCTACTCATCCGTCGCGGCGATAGTCGGCACCGGGCTGGGCGGCGGCGTGGTCGAGGCGGGCCGGATTGTGCGCGGAGCGGCGGGCATGGCGGGCGAGTTCGGCCACATCCAGATCCCGCTCGACGGGCTGCTCGACGAGGGGCAGCCGGTGCCGGCCTGCAACTGCGGGCTGCCCGGCGACGCGGAAAGCATCGCGTCCCTGACCGGGATCGAGCAGAACCTCCTGCCCTACTGGCTGAGCCGGTTCGAGGGGCATGATCTCGCCGGGGTGGAGCCACGCAGCAAGGCCGCCAAGCTGATCCGGGGTTACGGCGAGGCGGGTGACGCGCTTGCCCTCAAGATCTTCGAGCAGCAGGCGATGGCGCTGGGCCGGATCTTCACCATCGCCGCCGGATTCACCGACCCCGACACGTACTTCGTCGGAGGCGGTGTGGTCGAGGCTGAGCCGCATTTCCGGGACTGGTTCCTCGCCAAGGTTCGTGAGAACACTGTGCTGCGCGAGGAGCAGGCCCTGGCGGCTGGCTTCGCGCTCGTCCCCGATCTGGACCAGGCGGGGGCGCGGGGCGCGGCGATCGCCGCGCGCTCGGCGGCCGGAGAGCGCGCATAGAGTTGCTGGGTGGCAGATCCACATGGCTACCGGCCAACTCCCGGCTCGATCCCCGAGTCCCCAGGGGTCTACCGGTTCCGTGACGGACATGGCCGGGTTATCTACGTAGGCAAGGCTAAGAACCTCCGGTCCAGGCTGAACTCCTATTTCGCCGATTTCGGCGGCCTGCATCCGCGGACCCAATCCATGCTGACCTCCGCGGCGGCCGTGGACTGGACTGTCGTCGGCACCGAGGTGGAAGCGCTCCAGCTGGAGTACTCCTGGATCAAGGAGTTCGACCCCCGGTTCAACGTGCGGTACCGGGACGACAAGAGCTACCCCTACCTCGCGGTCACCATGGACGAGGAATACCCGCGGGTGATGGTCCTGCGCGGCGCCAAGCGGCGCGGGGTCCGCTACTTCGGCCCCTACTCGCACGCGTGGGCGATCCGGGAGACGGTGGACGCGCTGCTGCGGGTGTTCCCGGTGCGGACCTGCTCGGCCGGGGTGTTCAAGCGCGCGGGCCAGATCGGGCGGCCGTGCCTGCTCGGGTATATCGGCAAGTGCTCCGCCCCGTGCGTGCAGCGGATCAGCGCGCCGGAGCATCGGCTGCTCGCGGAGGAGTTCTGCGATTTCATGGCCGGCCAGACCGACCGGTTCACCCGGCGGCTGGAGGCGGAGATGCGCCGGGCCGCGGCGGCCGAGGAGTTCGAGCGGGCCGCGCGGCTGCGGGACGACATCGCGGCATTGCAGCGGGCGCTGGAAAAGCAGGCGGTGGTGCTCGGTGACGGCACCGACTGCGACGTCATCGCCCTCGCGGAAGACCAGCTTGAGGCCGCAGTCCAGGTGTTCTATGTGCGCAATGGCCGGGTACGCGGGCAGCGCGGCTGGGTGGTCGACAAGGTCGAGGACGTGACCTCGAGCGAACTCGTGGAGCACTTCCTCGGCCAGGTCTACCGCGATGACCGCATCGCGGGCACCGGGGCCGAAGTCACCCGCGAGGCCACTGGCCAGCGGACCGGCCGGCCGGAGATCACCCGCCGGGGAGACCGGCAGGGCAGCGTCCCTCGTGAGGTCCTCGTCCCGGTGCTGCCGCCGGCCGCGGGAGCGGTCGAGGAATGGCTCGCCGACCGCCGGGGTAGCAGGGTCAGCCTCAGGGTGCCGCAGCGGGGGGACAAGAAGGCACTACTGGACACGGTGGCACGGAACGCCGGGGAGTCGCTGGCGCTGCACAAGACACGGCGGGCCAGCGACCTGACCACCCGTAGCCGCGCCCTGCACGAGATCCAGGAGGCTCTCGGGCTGCCCGAGGCCCCGCTCCGGATCGAGTGCTACGACGTGTCGAATCTGCAGGGCACCCACGTGGTGGCGTCCATGGTGGTGTTCGAGGACGGGCTGGCCCGCAAGGCGGAGTACCGGCGGTTCAGCATCAAGGGGATCGGCGGCACCGACGACGTCGCCTCGGTGCACGAGGTGATCACCCGCAGGTTCCGCCGGTACCTGGAGGAGCGCGAGGCAACTGGCGAGCTTGACGTGCTCGGCTGGGACGAGTCCGAGACCCCGGCGGCGGGCGAGGCCGCGGCCGGCGGCCCGGCGCGGGGGCGCAAGTTCGCCTATCCGCCGAGCCTGGTGGTGATCGACGGAGGTCCCGCCCAGGTGGCGGCGGCCGTCCGGGCCCTCGACGAGCTCGGCATCGACGACGTCAGCGTCTGCGGCCTGGCCAAGCGGCTTGAGGAGGTCTGGCTGCCGGGCGACGACTCGCCGGTCATCCTGCCGCGCACCAGCGAAGGCCTGTACCTGCTGCAGCGCGTCCGGGACGAGGCGCACCGGTTTGCTATCACTTATCACCGCGCGAAGCGCTCGAAGGCGCTGGCCGTCAGCGAGCTTGACGCGGTCCCGGGACTCGGCCCCGCCCGGCGGGCTACGCTGCTACGGCACTTCGGTTCGGTGCGCAGGATCGCCGGCGCGACCGAGGCTGAGATCGCTGAGTTGCCCGGCATCGGCCCGCGCCTCGCGACCTCGATCCTCGCCGCGCTGCATGCCGGCCGACCGGCCGACAGTGGCGCGGTGGACGCACAGGGCCTGGACGCACAGGTGTCCGACGCACGGGAGTTGGACGCACAAGAGAACGGCGAGCAGAATGGCACAGGGGATGGCCGAGGGGATCCTGCCCGTCGCGGTGGGGATAACGGCCAGGTCAGGGATGGGGGAGCGTCGTGAGACGCCGCAGTACCGCTCAGTCGGGCGCAGAGGTGGGCAGGCCGGACAGCCGTGGCGCGGAGGCCGGCCCACCGCCCGATATCGTGATCATTACCGGAATGTCGGGCGCGGGCCGGAGCACCGCGGCCAAGTCGCTCGAGGACCTGGACTGGTTCGTCGCCGACAACCTGCCGCCCGGCCTGCTGCCAACCATGATCGATCTGGCCCGGCGCGCGAAGGGCGCGGTGCCGCGGATCGCGGCCGTGATGGACGTGCGCAGCCGCGCCTTCACCACCGACCTGCAGTCGGCCATCGGCGCGCTTGACGCGCAGGGTGTCCGGCCCCGCGTGGTCTTCCTGGAGGCCAACGACGACACCCTGGTGCGCAGGTTCGAGAGCGTGCGGCGGCCGCACCCCCTGCAGGAGGACGGCCGGGTGGTCAACGGGATCGCGGCGGAACGGGCCCTGCTGCAAGGTGTCAGGGAGGAAGCCGATCTCGTGCTGGACACGTCGGCGCTCAACGTGCATGAGCTGCGAGCCCGGATGCACGACCACTTCGCCGGGGACGCGGCTACCGCGCCACGGGTGAGCGTCGTATCCTTCGGCTTCAAGTACGGCCTCCCAGTGGACGCGGACATCGTGGCCGACTGCCGCTTCCTGCCCAACCCGCGCTGGATAGACGAGCTGGCCCCGATGAACGGGCAAGACGAGCCGGTCAGGAAGTACGTGCTGAGCCGGCCGGGTGCCACCGAGTTCCTCGATTCCTACCTGTCGGCGCTGCGGGTGGTGCTGGCCGGCTATGAGCGGGAGGGAAAGCATTTCGTCACGCTGGCGATCGGCTGTACCGGCGGGAAGCACCGCAGCGTCGCGATCGCCGAGCAGATCGCGGAAGACCTCGCCGGAGACGGCGCAGGTGTCCAGGTGGTGCACAGGGACCTGGGGCGCGAGTGAGGACAATGGCAGAAGGCAACGGTGTTCCGGTGTCACCCCCGGGGCGGCCGCTCAACCCCAAGGTGGCGGCGCTCGGCGGCGGCCACGGCCTGTTCGCGTCGCTGTCGGCGCTGCGCCGGGTGACCCGCCAGCTCACCGCGATCGTGACGGTCGCTGATGACGGCGGGTCCAGCGGCAAGCTGCGACGCCAATTCGGCGTCCTGCCCCCCGGGGACCTGCGGATGGCGCTCGCGGCCCTGTGCGGGGACGACGAATGGGGGACCACCTGGAGCCGGGTGGTGCAGCACCGGTTCGCCGGAGACGCTGGGCTCGGCGGGCACGCGGTGGGCAACGTGCTGATCGTCGCGCTCTGGGAGCTTCTCGGCGACAGCGTCCAGGGCCTGGACTGGGTGGGCCGGCTGCTCGGCGCGCACGGCCGGGTGCTGCCCATGGCGTCGGTGCCGCTGGACCTGGTGGCCGAGGTCGAGGGGGCCGATCCCGCCCGGCCGCACGTCATGAGCACCGTCCGGGGTCAGGTCGCCTGCGCGTCCACCACGGGCCGGGTCCGGTCGGTCTCCCTGGTACCGCGGGATCCGCCCGCATGCCCGGAGGCGGTGACCGCGATCCAGGACGCGGACTGGGTGGTGTTCGGCCCCGGTTCGTGGTTCACCAGCGTGCTCCCGCACATCCTGGTGCCCGGGCTGGCCCGGGCGCTGATCACCACCGGGGCTCGCCGGATGGTCGTGCTGAACCTGGCCGCCCAGCCGGGCGAGACGGAGGGTTTCTCCCCGCAGACGCATCTGGAAGTGCTCGCGGATCACGCGCCGCAGCTCCGGGTGGACGTCGTGCTGGCCGACCGGGGAACTGCCGGGAGCGCCGCCACGGAACTCGATAAGGCGGCCGGCCTCCTCGGCGGCAGGCTCGTCCTCGCGGATCTGGCGATGCGGGATGGCTCGCCCCGGCACGACCCGCGGCAGCTCGCGGGGGCATTCGCACAGATCTTCGAGGGGGAGTGATGCCGGTGGCGATGACCGGCCTGGTGAAGGACGAACTGAGCCGTGTCACGGTACTGAAGCCGTGCTGCCGCAAGGCGGAGGTGTCCACGCTGCTGCGTTTCGCCGGAGGACTGCACCTGGCGAGCGGGCGTATCGTGGTCGAGGCCGAGCTTGATACCGGCGCGGCGGCGCGCAGGCTGCGCAAAGATATCGCCGAGGTTTTCGGCCACACGTCCGACCTGATCGTGCTCGCCCCGAGCGGCCTGCGCAAAGGCAACCGGTACGTGGTCAGGGTCCGCAAGGACGGGGACAGCCTGGCCCGGCAGACCGGCCTGGTGGACAACCACGGCCGCCCGGTGCGCGGCCTTCCCCGGCAGGTGGTGTCCGGGACCGCGTGCGACTGTGAGTCCGCCTGGCGCGGCGCGTTCCTGGCGCATGGCTCGGTGACCGGGCCTGGCCGCTCGATGTCGCTCGAGATCACCTGCCCGGGGCCGGAAGCCGCGCTCGCCCTGGTCGGGGCCGCGCGGCGGCTGAAGATTCACGCCAAGGCCCGCGAGGTCCGCGGTGTGGACCGGGTGGTGGTCCGGGACGGTGACGCGATCAGCGCCCTGCTCACCCGGCTCGGCGCGCATGACAGCGTGCTGGCCTGGGAAGAGCGCCGGATGCGCCGTGAGGTCAGGGCGACCGCGAACCGGCTGGCCAACTTCGACGATGCCAACCTGCGGCGCAGCGCCCGGGCCGCGGTCGCGGCCGGCGCGCGGGTGGAGCGCGCCCTGGAGATCCTCGGCGGTGAGGCGCCCGAGCACCTGACCATCGCGGGGAGGCTGCGGATCGAGCACCGCCAGGCGAGCCTGGAAGAACTCGGCCAGCTGGCCAGCCCGCCGCTGACCAAGGACGCGATCGCCGGCCGGATCCGCCGGCTCCTCGCCATGGCCGACAAGCGGGCCCGCGATCTCGGCGTCCCGGGCACCGAGGCCAGCCTGACCCCGGACATGCTCCTGTCGTAGCGGGCCGGTACCGGCCGTCCGATAGGGTCGCCAAGAGGGGAAAGCCACTCGACATGCAGCAAGCGACGAGGAGAAAGCCGCCGTGACCATCCGCGTGGGTATCAACGGATTCGGCCGTATCGGACGCAACTATTGGCGCGCCGTCAATGCCGCCCAGGCGGGAGGCGGAGCCGACGACATCGAAATCGTGGCCGCCAACGACCTGACTGATCCGGCGACCCTGGCCCACCTGCTCAAGTACGACACCGTCCTTGGCACCCTCGCGCAAGACGTGGTCACCGACGCCGGCGCGATCACGGTCGGCAAGAACACAATCAAAGTCCTGGCCGAACGGAATCCCGCCGCACTGCCCTGGCGTGACCTGGGAGTCGACGTCGTGATCGAGTCCACCGGCCGGTTCACCAAGGCCGCGGACGCCGGGCGGCACCTCGCGGCGGGCGCGAAGAAGGTGATCATCTCCGCCCCGGCCTCGGGTGAGGACATCACCATCGTGATGGGGGTCAACGACAGCGCCTACGACCCGGCCAGCCACCACATCATCTCGAACGCCTCGTGCACCACGAACTGCGTCGCGCCGATGGCGAAAGTGCTGATGGAAAGTTTCGGCATCGTCAAGGGCCTGATGACCACGATCCACGCGTACACCAACGACCAGGTGATACTGGATTTCCCGCACAAGGACCTGCGCCGGGCGCGGGCTGCTGCGCAGAACATCATCCCCACCACCACGGGCGCCGCGAAGGCGACCGCGCTGGTGCTGCCCGAGCTCAAGGGCAAGCTGGACGGCATGTCGATGCGTGTTCCCGTGATGGACGGCTCGGTGACCGACCTGGTCGTGCAGCTGAGCCGGGAAGCCACCAAGGACGAGGTGAACGCCGCGTTCCACGCCGCCGCGGAGGGCCCGCTCAAGGGATATCTGCACTACACCGCCGACCCGATCGTGTCCTCCGACATCGTCGGCACGCCGTACTCGTGCACCTTCGACTCCGGCCTCACCATGACCTTCGGTGACCAGGTCAAGGTGATCGGGTGGTACGACAACGAGTGGGGATACTCCAACCGGCTGGCCGACCTCACCGTGCTGGTCGGCGGGCAGCTGGGATGAGGCGGATCGACGACCTGGACGTCGCGGGGCAGGCGGTGCTGCTCCGTGCCGACCTCAACGTGCCCCTGGACGGCACCCGGATCACCGACGACGGCCGGATCCGGGCTAGCCTGCCGACCATCACCAAGCTGGCCGATCGCGGCGCTCGCGTCATCATCTGCGCGCACCTGGGCAGGCCGAAGGGGGATGACTACGCGCAGCGCGCCGCGCGCGGGCCGTCGCTGGGCCCGGTCGCCGGCCGCCTCGGGGAACTGCTCGGCCGGCCGGTGGCGCTGGCGGCCGACGTCACCGGCGATTCCGCCGCCAGCGTGGCCGCCGGCCTGGGCGACGGCGACGTCGGGCTGCTGGAGAACGTGCGCTTCGAGCCCGCGGAGACGAGCAAGGATGACGGGGCACGCGGCAAGCTGGCGGCCAGGCTCGCTGGCTTCGCCTCGCTGTACGTTGGCGACGGGTTCGGCGCGCTGCACCGCAAGCATGCCAGCGTGTACGACGTGCCCGGGCTGCTCCCGCACGCGGCCGGGGAGCTGGTCCTCGCCGAGATCGCGGTGCTCCGCCAGCTGACCACCGACCCGGCCCGGCCCTACGTGGTCGTGCTCGGCGGCGCCAAGCCGTCCGACAAGCTGGCGGTGATCGGGAACCTGCTCAGCCGGGCCGACCGGCTGATCATCTGCGGCGGGATGTCCTACACCTTCCTGGCCGCCCGGGGTTACGAGGTCGGTAAGTCGCTGCTGGAAGCCGACAAGATCCCGCAGGTGTCCGCGCTCATCGACGAGGCGGCCCGGCGTGGCGTCGAGCTGGTGCTGCCGGTGGACATCGTCACCGCCGACCGGTTCGCACCGGACGCCGACCAGCTGGTGGTGCCCGCCGACGCCATCCCCGCCGAGCGTGAGGGCATGGACATGGGCCCCGCGACACGGACGCTGATCGCCCAGAAGCTGGCCGACGCGAAGACCGTGTTCTGGAACGGGCCGGCCGGTGTCTTCGAGTTCCCCAGGTTTGCGGCCGGAACCAGGGCGGTGGCCGAGGCGATCAGCCGGGTGAGCGGGCTGACGGTGGTGGGTGGCGGCGACTCGGCGGCGGCCGTTAGGCAACTTGGTTTTCCTGAGGACGCCTTCACCCACATCTCCACCGGTGGCGGAGCCAGCCTGGAATACCTGGAGGGCCGGACCCTGCCCGGCCTGACCGCGTTGGAGGAGCCCGGATGACGGCAGGCCGTGCCTTCCCGGGGGGCACCCCCCGGACCCCCGGGCATGGTGAGCGCAAACCGCTCATCGCAGGCAACTGGAAGATGCACAACACGCACTTCGAGGGGCTCGCGCTGGTCCAGAAGCTGGCCTTCTCTCTCAACGACAAGGACTTCGCGGCGGCCGATGTGGTGGTGCTCCCGCCGTTCACGGGGCTGCGCAGCGTGCAGACCCTGGTGGCGGGGGACCGGCTGCGGATCGGCTACGGCGCACAGGACATCTCGGCGCACGACAAGGGCGCCTACACTGGCGAGGTGTCGGGGGTGATGCTGGCCAAGCTCGGCTGCAGCTATGTGCTGGCCGGACACTCGGAGCGGCGCCAGTACCACTGCGAAGACGATGCGCTGGTCAACGCCAAGGTGAAAGCCGCGCTGCGGGTCGGCATCACGCCGATTCTGTGCATCGGCGAGAACCTGGTCGTGCGCCGCGAAGGTGACCACATCAGCCACACGCTCGCGCAGCTCGGTGGCGGGCTGGCCGGGCTGGAGCCCGCACAGGTGGCCGGCCTGGTGGTCGCCTACGAGCCTGTCTGGGCGATCGGCACCGGCGAGGTGGCCTCACCGGAGGACGCACAGGAGGTCTGCGCCGCGATCCGCGGCAGGCTTTCGGCGGTTCAGGGGGACGGAGAGGCGGCAGGTGTGCGTATTCTGTATGGCGGGTCAGTGAAAGCCGACAACATAGCCTCGATCATGACGCAGCCCGATATTGACGGCGCGCTGGTCGGCGGGGCCAGCCTCGATGCCGGTGAATTCGTGAAAATATGCCGGTACCGTGAAGTGGCACGCCAAGCCTGAGCAGACTACCCGGAGGGATGAGCGGTGGTAATCGGTCTTTCTGTCGTCCTCATCATCACGAGCCTGCTCATGATGCTGCTGGTGCTGCTGCACAAGGGCAAGGGCGGGGGACTGTCCGACCTCTTCGGCGGCGGGGTCACCTCATCGCTCGGCTCGTCTTCGGTGGTGGAGAGGAACCTGGACCGGCTCACCATTTTCACCGGAGCCGTCTGGTTTCTCTGCATCGTCGGCCTGAACCTGCTACTGAATCACTAATACACGGGCGCCGCAGGGGCGCTGGGCGGCAGCGGAGCCGCGGCGAACGACAACTGGGCGGGCCACCCGGGCCCGGGTTTGGCAGCGGACCAAGCGAGGGGTGAGCAGTGAGTAGTGGAAACGCCATCCGGGGCAGCCGCGTAGGCGCGGGCCCGATGGGCGAGGCGGAACGCGGCGAGGCGGCGCCGCGGATACGGATCTCCTTCTGGTGCTCGAACAGGCACGAGACCCGCCCGAGCTTCGCCAGCGACGCCGCGGTCCCCGAGACGTGGGATTGCCCGCGCTGCGGCTTCCCCGCCGGCCGGGAGAAGGACAGCCCCCCCGGGCCACCGCACAGCGAGCCCTACAAGACGCACCTCGCCTACGTGAAGGAGCGGCGGACCGATACCGATGGGGCCGCGATCCTCGCCGAGGCGCTGGACAGGCTGCGCAGAGACGCTTAACCGCGCGACGCCCGGCCTCCGGGACGGCCCGGTCCCGGGACGCTCAGCCCCAGGACGCTCAGCCCCCGAGGGAAGCCCCTGACCCGGTCAGTGGGCGAATCCGTGCCGGACTGACTCGGGGGCGAGTGGCATGTGCGAGTGCGGATGCGCCGCTAGTGTGCGGGAGTAGCGGCGCAGGTCCGCCAGGAACGCGTCGGCGAGGTTCATGCCGAACCCATTGCGCACCACCACGCGGAGCACGGCAGTGTCTTGCAGGTTGGCTGGGAACGTGTAGGCCGGCACGAGCCAGCCACGCTCGCGGAGCACCTCGGACAGGTCGAAGACGGTGTATCCGGCCGACTCGTCGCTGATCCTGAACGCGAACACGGGCAGTTCACTGCCGTCGCTGAGCAACTCGAACGGTCCCATCCTGGCGATCTGCCCGGACATGTGCAGCGCGACGTCCTGGCAGGCCTGCTGGACCCGCCGGTAGCCCTCGAACCCGAGCCGCAGGAAGTTGTAGTACTGCGCGGCGACATTCGAGCCGGACCGGGAGAAATTCAGCGCGAAGGTCGGCATCTCCCCGCCCAGGTAGTTCACCTTGAACACCAGGTCCTCCGGCAGCGCCGCGGCGGCCCGCCACACGACCCAGCCCACTCCGGGATAGACCAGCCCGTACTTGTGCCCGGACGCGTTGATGGAGGCCACCCGGGGTACCTGGAAGTCCCACACCAGTTGAGGCTGGAGGAAGGGCGCGATGAAGCCGCCTGACGCGGCGTCCACGTGGATCGGCACATCGGGACCGCCGCGCCCGGCGAGCAGGTCGAGTTCGCCGCTGATCTCCCCGACCGGCTCGTAACTGCCGTCCATGGTCGAGCCCAGTATGGCCACGACGCCGATGGTGTTCTCGTCACATTGGGCAGCGGCCTGCGGCCCGCGCAGGTGCAGCCGCCCGGGCTCCATCGGCACCATGCGCGGCTCGACTTGCCAGTAGCGGCAGAACTTCTCCCAGCAGACCTGCACATTGGAGCCCATCACCAGGTTCGGCTGGCCGACGCCGGCCCCAGCCGCCTGCCTGCGCTGCCGCCACCGCCACAGCAGCGCCATCCCGCCGAGCATGCAGGCCTCGCTCGAGCCGGTGGTGGAGCACCCGGTGGCCGAGCCCGCCGGTGCGTGCCACAGGTCGGCCAGGATGTTCACGCACCGGGACTCGAGCTCCGCGGTCTGCGGGTACTCGTCCTTGTCGATCATGTTCTTGTCGAGGCATTCGGCCATCAGCCGCCGCGCCTGCGGCTCCATCCAGGTCGTCACGAACGTGGCGAGGTTCAGCCGTGCGTTTCCGTCCAGGATGAGCTCGTCCCTGACCACCTGGAGCGCCGTGTCGGGCAGCATGCCGCGCTGCGGCATCGTCCGGCGGGGCACCCGCTCGCGGGCCAGCTGGACATAGACCGGGTTGACGTCGACCTCGTTCCGATCGCCACCGTCGTCGATCTTCCTGTGCAGCGCCATGCCCGGCTCCCTGGATGGACTGATGAGGCCGCCATGCTGGCAGGCTCAGGTGCCTGGCCAGGCTATCGATGACCGGGTGGTGCCACGTTGCGATCAGGCACCAGGCAGGATAGGAGCATGCATCTCCCGGTTAATCCGCCGGTCGCGCCCATGCTGGCGAAGCCGGTCAAGCAGATTCCCGATGGCCCCTACAGCTTCGAGCCCAAATGGGACGGCTTCCGGTCGGTCATCTTCCGTGACGGGGACGAAGTGGAGATCGGCAGCCGGAACGAGCGGCCCATGACCCGCTACTTTCCCGAAGTAGTCGAGGCGATCAGGCTGCACCTGCCGGAACGCTGCGTGATCGACGGGGAGATCGTGATTCCCGCTGGCGACGGCCGCCGCCTGGACTTCGACGCGCTGCTCCAGCGCATCCATCCGGCCGCCAGCCGGGTCACCCTGCTCGCCGGGCAGACCCCTGCGCACTTTGTAGCCTTCGATCTGCTGGCCCTCGATGAGACGGACTACACCGGCCGCCCGTTCGCCGAGCGCCGCGCCGTCCTTGAAACGGCCCTGGCTAAGGCGGCGGCGCCGGTCCACCTGACTCCGGCGACCACAGATCATGCCCTCGCGGAGGACTGGTTCCGGCAGTTCGAAGGCGCCGGCCTGGACGGGCTGGTGGCAAAGCCGCTGACCGGGACCTACGAGCAGGACAAGCGGGTCATGTTCAAGGTCAAGCATGAGCGCACGGCCGACTGCGTTGTGGCTGGCTACCGGCCGCACAAGTCTGGCGCGGATGCTGTTGGCTCACTGCTGCTCGGCCTGTACACCGACTCTGGTGACCTCGCCAGCGTCGGCGTGATCGGCGCGTTCCCGATGGCCCGCCGCAAGGAGCTCCTCACTGAAATGCAGCCCCTCGTGACCACGTTCGAGGACCACCCCTGGAACTGGGCTCAGCAGCAAGCAGGCACCCGCACCCCCCGGGAAGCCGAGACGAGCCGGTGGAACGCGGGAAAGGACCTGTCGTTCATCCCGCTCCGCCCGGAGCGGGTGGTGGAGGTCCGTTACGACCACATGGAGGGCCCGCGCTTCCGGCACACCACGCAGTTCGTCCGGTGGCGCCCGGACCGCGATCCCCGGTCCTGCACCTACGCCCAGCTTGAGGAGCCGGTCAGTTTCGACCTGGCCACGCTCCTCGCGCCGCGAGTCAGCTGACCTGGGTTGCCTAATGATGGTCTTCCCTTCCAGCCGTGCTGTGAGTTCAGCTGCGACGTCGGCGAGGACTGGTGCTGCAGCGAAGGCCTGGCTGGTGAGGCCGGGCGAGATCCAGGGCCTGCGGGGATTGGCCTGCCGAGGTGATGACCGTGGTGTAGGCGCCCATCATGCAGGGGCGCCCGCCGGCGATCGTCGAGCTGCATGTATAGCAGTCCGGAGCAGGCGAAAACGTGAAGCGCGTCTTGGGCGGTGCGTGCGATCGGCTGGCCGTGCAGGTTGAGTGAGGTGTTCAGCAGGACGCCGCGTCCAGTGCGGGCCTGGTAGGCGCGCAGGATGTGCGCGAGGCCACAGCCAGTCGGAGTCAGCGGGGATGAGCGGGGGGCGGCAGGTGACGTCGGCGCCGTGGACGGCGGCGATGAAGTCCTGCGCCGTGTCGGCTCTGTTGCTGAAGGCCAGCATCATGTAGGGGCTGGGCAGCCGGTTGGGGTTGTGGCGGTGTCTGAGTCGGCACGTCCGTCGTGTCGTGCGGCCGGGCGGTGTCGGCCACGCGAACTCACCTTCGATCACTGCACGCATGGCCAAACCCTGGCGTCGCTCTTGGCCGGCGCCTCGGTGCATGCCTATCTGGGAAGGCCGCGGCGGGAACGCTCATGGGGTGCGGCGGGTCGCCGCTACGGGAGCGCCGGGTGCCGTTACGGTGCCCGGGTGGCTGCAGATGTGGATGTCAGTTACTTCTGGCATGAGGCAGCAGTGCCTCCAGGGCTGGAGATCGCGAAGGTGCACGGCTTCTTGATCTGTGCGGACACGGCCCGGGTTCTGGTCCAGGAGTGCGAAGGCAGTTTCAATCTTCCTGGCGGGAGCCCGGAGCCGGCGGATGCGGATCTTTCCGGAACGCTTGCGCGTGAGGCGTTCGAGGAGAGCCAGGTGGTCGTAACCGAGGCGGCGTATCTGGGCTACCAGGAGGTACGTCGCGGGGCTGGGCACCGTATGCACAGGTCCGGATGGCTGGCCTGATCACCTGGTTCGGGCCACGCTGCCCGGATGCCGATAGTGGGCGGTTGCTGCGGCGCCTGATGTGCCCGCTAGCGGATGTGTCGGCTGTGCTGGGCTGGGGTGAGATCGTTGAGGCTCAGGCGGCGCTGGCGGCGCGGATGACCGAAAAGCTGTGGCGCATTCCGGTCGGCGTGCCCGAGCCTGCGGGGTACGTGGACTGATCCGGGGACCGTCAGCCGGCCTGGGGCGGTGTGTCGTGCTGGCTGGTGGAGATCGCCCATGGGGCCCGGGCTGACAGGAATGCCCCGACCGCGCGGTGGTGGTTGAAGCGGGTCGCGGCCAGGTGCCGTCCGGCGGCCCGGAGCCGGCCGCGTGTAGCTATGTCGGCGGCCAGGGCGCGGTGTATTGCTGCGGCCAGGGACCGGGGATCAGCCGGGCTGGCGGTGTAACCGGTGACGCCGTCCGTGACGAGTTCCGCGAGCCCGCCGGCGGTGGTGGCCACGATGGGCGCGGCCCCGGCGGTGAATGCCTCCAGCGGGATCCGCCCGAAGGGCTCCACCCGGGATGGCACCACGACTGCGGCGAGCGCGCGATGCAGGAGCAAGGCCCGCAATCCGGGGTCAAAGCGGGTGATCAGTGTGGCATCCAGCTGCTCGGCGCTGATATGCCGGGCGAGGCGGCATTGGTAGGCGCCGGGCTCGGTGTCCTCGGTGACGGCCGCGATCACGGCGTGGGGCACCCTGATCCGGCGGTCTTTAAGCAGGGAGAGCGCGTCCAGCAGGTCGTCGAAACCTTTGTAAGGCTGGGCGCGGCCCATGGCGAGCATGAAGCCGGCGCGGGCCGGCGCGGGAAGCGGCACGGTGCCGGGAGATGCGGTGTGCTGCCGTTCGCTGTCGGTGACCCCGTCGGGCAGGTCGATCAGGGCGCTGGGCGGGATCTGGTAATCCTCGGCGAGATGAGTCCGGATGTGGGCTGAGATCGCCGCGATGTGCCCGCCTGCGGCTGCGGTGGCGTGCAGGCCGTCGCGGTCCCAGCGGATCCGGGTGCTGTCGTGCGGGGCGTGCAGTACCGCGGTGGACCGCACGACGGCCACCACGGCTGGTCGTGCGGTCAGGGGCAGTTGCCCGGCGAGCCCGTAGAACGGGGTGTCGAAGGCGATGATGAGGAGCTGGCTGGCGTGTGGCAGCACCTTGTCGCGGATGATCTGGGCGGCGGAGGTACAGGCTCGCCGGAACGCAGCGACGCCGCCGAACCGCAGGTATCCTCCTGTGCCGTTTTCGACGGGGAAGACTTCGCCGTCTGCCGCCTCAATGAGCGCGTGCATGTCGGCGTGCCAGGCTGGGTTGTATTCGGTGCTGTCGGGCACAACGCTGATCGGGAGGACAACGAGCCGGACCCCGGGCGCGAGTATCGGGGTCAGCGCCGTCAGGAAGGCGCGGTTGGCGCTGCCGGCTCCGGTCCCGAAGCTGAAGAACCCGTCGTGCAGCGCCACGGCGATCGTCGGCATCCGGCCGGGCCGGGTCACTGGCGGGTTCCAAGCTCGCGGAGTAGCCGTAGCCTGGCCTGCGGGCTGCCGGTGCCGGGTACGCGGTGCCAGGCGGGTTCCAGCAGCGCAGCGGCCAGGCCAGGGTGCGCGGTGGCGATGACCTGAGCGGGCCAGGTGTAGAAGTACCGCAGCCGCTGTAAGTGCCCGGGGTGGCTCCACGGGTGGTCGCTGTCCAGCAGCCCGGACCGGCGGCGCAGGCTGGTCGCTGCCGTGACGTGGAAGATCACGTAGGTGCCGGGCAGCAGGAGCTGCCCAGAGGCTAGGCAGTCCTGGGCCCATGCGCAACGCTGGCGCAGCAGCCGCCCGCCGTCGCTGCCGGCGATGGAGTAGGCGTAGGCCAGGGCGCTGAGCCAGTCGCGGTCCGCGTAGACGGCCGCACCGTCGCGTAATGCGGCGCCGGCCTGGCCCGCTTTGCGGAGCCAGTTCGCGTCGTGGGCAGCGCCGTCAACGGTGCCGGGATGGCCGCTCAAGGGGATGGTGGCTCCGCTAGTCGTGGTGTATTCACCGAGTACCCTCGCCCCACCGGCGGCCAGGGCATGGGCGAGGGTGGTTTTGCCCGCGCGCGGCATTCCCTCAAGCACGATTAATTGCCCGGCTCGGGGCCCGGTACTGCCCGACGGTTCAGAAGAGCGTGTGCTGACTATCATCGAGCTCCTTCGGACGGGTCCGGGTAGTGGTCGTGAGCCCGGTCGCCGCCGGCCTGGCATCAGGGACAGCTCCAGAGGTGAAGGACCATCCAGCAACCCGGCGCATATCGATCAAGAGATGACCGGGGCTGGTGTCGAGCAGGATCTGCCGGCCGACGATAGCGATCACCTTGCCGGCCGGGCGCGCGCCGCCGGTGACGGCGGTGACCTCGTCCCAGGAGCTGGGGAAAGCCCGGTCGAGGCCGAAGTCACCCGCCTGGTCGACGACCGGGCCAGACGTCTCTTCGACGCTAGCGGGCCAGGTCATCTGCCCGGTGATCCGCGCCCGCGTGACGGTGATCTCTGTGCTGCGCCCGGCCGCGGCGGGGAGGGCCCACCAGGCCGTGGACTTGGCGTGGGCCGGGATGCGTTCCCTGGCCAGGCCGGAGGCGGAGATGAGGCGCTCGGCGTAGCGGATGCCGGGGTAGGGCCCGGCCGCAAGCATGGTGTAGGCGATGGCGCCCTGTTCGAGGAGCCGGTCGCGGCCACGCTCTGCCGCGGTCAGGCCGATCTTGAGCAGGCCGGGCCCGAACCAGGCCAGGTAGAGGCCGTAAGTGCGGCCGTCGTCGGTGATGGCGTCCCGGGCGAGGGCTTTGCCCCGGTCGGCCGCGGCGCACGCGGCGCATTGCGGATCGGTGCCGTCCTCCAGTGCGGAGTTCAGCGGGCAGGCGATGCGGTGGCTGCCGGTCCAGATGCCGCAGCAGCCCCGGGCGCCCCGCAGCGTCCAGTCGATTCGCTGCCCCAGGGCGAGGACCCGCTTGTGCTCCGGCTGGCCCTGCCTGCCGAGTCCTGGCCGCAGCCGGCTGGTGAGGTCATGTGCGGGTCTCGTCGCTGTGAGCACCGGGCTGCCTGATTCCCAGTGCAGCCCGGTAGAACGCAATGCGGTCAGCGGCTCGGTCACGTTCGTGCCTTTCGTAGAGACCGGCGAGCACGTCTTGCCCGGCTAGGTGGCGGATGTCGGCCAGTGCCTCGGCGGGATTGTCGGCCATGTGCAGGTGGTTGCGCATGACGTCGGTGGCGCCCATTTCCTGGCGCAGGCGTTTCTTGAGTTCCCCGGGTTCACCGAAGGCCCCCCCTCGGCATCGCAGGACGAGGGTGTGCACGGGTGCCCTGGTCAGGAAGGCGTCGACGGCGTCGACGAATGCGGCGCCGTAGGCTTCGGGGTAGAGTCGCCGGACATCGGCGGTGGTCAGCGTCTGCTCGCGGGCTTGAAGGACGTCGCTGGTGCGTTCCAGGCGGGCCCGCAGCGCCTGCACCGGGGCGCCGGGCTTGATCAGCGCGAGGGTGAGCGACAGCGGCGGCCAGGTCACCGGGGCGGCCGGGGCGCGCATCCGCACCGCCCACTCCAGCAGGCATCCGCAGGCCCGGCCCGGCGTCATGCCCGGGTGGCGTGGCGGATCTGCGGCGGCCAACTCGCGGGCGTCATCGGCGCAGGCCGCACACGACGGCGCAGGCGCTGTGGCCGTGACGCCTACCTGGCCGGCGGGGATGGCGGTGCGGAAGCACACCCACCACAGATCCCACGGGCTGGTCACGGTCACCACGGGCGCCCCGGCGGATAGCCCGGCGAGCCGGGTTTCCAGCACGTAACCGAGCAGGGCTTGCGGCAGGTGCCTGGCCGGCCAGGAGCTAGCGCGTGGCATGCACGCAGGACGAGAGGTCACTCCCGCCGTCCCGCAGGGATCGCCGCCGTGATGGTGGCAGAGGTGTCGGCAGCTTCAGCGAGGGTGAGTTCCGCGCAGGTGAGGCCGGGCTCGCCTGCCAGATGAGGCATGAGCTGGCCGAGCAGCCAGCCAGCGATGGCCTCCGTGGTAGTGCTGGCGACGGGCAGCAGCGCAACATGGGCGGCGGGAAAACTGAACCGGGTCGCGCCGCATTCGATGAACGCCTGCCCGTCCTCGAACCAGCAGGATCCGCCAGGCGGGTGCTGCGGCATGAGGGTACGGCGGCGCAGCGGGGCGATCACCTCGCGCAGCGACTTCTTGATCAGCGCGAAGTCGGTGACCATCCCGCAGGCGCCCATGTCGCCATGCAGGCGCAAGCCCGCAGTGTAAGTGTGACCGTGCAGCGGCTCGAACTGCCCGTCGTGCAGGCCCGCGTGAGCGGCACTGAACTGGAACGGGCCCCCACTGATCTCGATGGTGACAGGCATGCGGACCTCCAGGCCAAGGGTCAGGGGCGGATGCTGGCGAGAGAGAAAAACTCTTCGCGGGCGCGAGCGTCTGCCAGCAGCAGGCCGTGCAAGGCGGACGTGACGGTGGTCGAACCGACCGCGCGGGCACCACGGAGCGTCATGCACATGTGCTCAGCTACCACTACCACCCCGACACCCTTGGGTTCGAGGTTGTCACGCAGCCAGTTGGCGACCTGCTGGGTGAGGCGTTCCTGGACCTGGGGCCGGTGGGCGAACAGCTCAACGACCCGGGCGAGCTTGGACAGCCCGAGGATCCGCTCACCCGGCAGGTAGGCGACGTAGGCATGCCCGACGAACGGGAGGAAGTGATGCTCGCACAGCGACCGGAAACCGATCTCCCGCTCGATCACCAGCTGCTCATATCCCTCGTCATTAGGGAAGGTCTTCACGTCGAAGTCGCGGGGGGTGAGCATCTCATCCAGTACCCGCGCCATCCGGGCGGGTGTCTCGGTCAGGCTCTCGCTCCGCAGATCGACTCCGAGCGCGCCCAGCAGCGCCGCCGCGGCAGCTTCGGCTGCGCCCAGGTCCCGCGGGACAGGGTGATGACGGACCCGCAGCCGGGCAAGGTGGGCCGGGTCGGCGGTCATGACGGCGCCCCGGATGCGAAGTCCGATGGGGTGCGCTCGATGACCACGCCCGCGCTGTCGGCGAACCGTAACGCGCCGGGCTTGCGGACTCCCACCCGCGCATACGGGGCGTGCTGATCGGTGACGAGGATCCGGGCGATCGCGGTGGCGAGCGCCTCGACGGTCCGGTATGACGACGCTTCCACCATCGCGATAACCGCCTTCGCAGCGGTGCGGTAGTCCCACCCGTCGGCGATGTCGTCGGTGGCGGCAGCGGGCCGGATGTCCAGGCCGATGCGCAGGTCAACAACGACATCTGAGCGGTCCCGGCGCTCCTCGTCCCGGCAGCCGATCACGCACCGCAGGCGCAGCGCATCGATCTCGATCACATCCACCCTGCCCTCCCTTCCCAGCCCCGGACGGTACCGGCAGTCGGCGCCTCTCGCCGATGTCTGGGCGTGGCCTGCCACAGGGCTTACGCTGCGGGCAACCGCCTCTTCACTCACGGTGGCCTCTAGGCGGGCCGATTCC
Organism: Streptosporangiaceae bacterium; assembly: GCA_036394075.1. GTDB lineage: Bacteria > Actinomycetota > Actinomycetes > Streptosporangiales > Streptosporangiaceae > JAWWPY01. The sequence continues at coordinate 1,649 of DASWFT010000396.1, read as the reverse complement.
CAGGGGGCGGCTGTTGCTGTCCTGTTGCCGCAACCCGCGAAGGGAGTCGGCATGGAACCCGACCCGTCCAGTAGCAGCGCGCAGATGTTCGGGCTGGTCCTGCGGCAGCTGCGGGTCCAGGCCGGCTTATCACTCCGCGAGCTGGGCAAACGCGCGCTGTATGACTACACCCGCCTGTCCCGGGCCGAGAACGGCGAGACCCTCATCCCCGCCGGGAAAGTCCGCCTCCTCGATGAGGTCCTGCAGGCCCGCGGGATGCTCATCGCGCTCCGCGAAGCGGCCGGCGGCCCTGCGCCCAGCCTGGCAGCTAGACCGGGTGGCGCTGCGGACGGCGAACCGGTCATGCTGGAACTCCGGCTGCCCGACGGGAGGATCGTCCAGGTGACCATCTCACGCCGTCACTTCAGCCAGCTCCTCGCGACAGCGGCGCTGTCACCGGTCCTTCCTGGCATCACCGGCCCCGGCCAGTCGGAGAGGATCACCCGTGCGATGGAGCAGCCCGCACGAATTGACGGCGAGGTAATCGGCTATTTCCGGCGGATACTGGCCGAGCACTATGCCGCTGACAAGATGCTGGGCGCCCGTCGGCTCCTGCGCCCGGTGCTGGCTCAGATCGAGGTGATCGACGAGCTGCGTAAAGGCGCGCGCCCGGCGTACGCGCAGCCGCTGCTGCAGGTCCTCTCCCAGTACGGCGAGACAGCCGGATGGCTCCAGCAGGACATCGGCAACCTCGGCGCGGCAGCGGACTGGACCCGGCGAGCTGCCGAGTGGGCCCAGTGCGCCGACGATACCCAGCTAGCCGCCTACATGCTCGTCCGCCAGTCCAACATCGCATGCCTCACCGATGACCACGGCGCTGTCGTGCAACTGGCCGCAGCCGCCCGCCGGGTGCCAGGGCCCATGGACCCGAAGCTGACCGCCCTGGCCAGCCAGCAGGAGGCCCGCGGGCACGCTCTCCTGGGCGATTTCGGTACCTGCTTCGCCCTGCTGGATCAGGCGGCAGGGGCTCTCGGCGGCCACTGCGGTGCGGTGGACCCGAATGCCCCGGTCTACCTCCATCATTACGATCTGGGCGTGCTGGAGGAGCAGACCGCGGCCTGCTACCGCGCGGCGGGCCGCGCCGACACCGCCATCGCCATCCTGGAAAACAAGATCAGCGCGATGCCCGCGCGCCTGACCCGGGACCGCGGCCACCTCACCGCGAAACTCGCCGTCGCCGTGACCCAGGCCCGCCAGCCCGACCCTAGCCGGGCCGCCCAGCTCGGCATGACAGCGATCGATGCCGCGCGGCGCACCGGATCCGCCCGGATCATGCGCGAGCTGCAGACCCTGGACGGCGAGTTCGCCGCCCGATGGCCCGGCCGCAGAGAATCACGTACCTTCCACGAAGCACTGACCCACACCAGGTCCCCGTCGCCTTGAGGAACTCCGCGTCTTCCCGCAGCTCCCAGTTCTTCAGGCAGCGACCTTCACAGCCAGCGCGTCAGGATCACGTCTGCGTAGACCTTTGATGGACCCTGCCGTAGACCTGCGGCCGACCTGGAACGTTACCTGGCGGCCTGGCACCTATGCCGGGGGAGGTCAAATATCGGTGTCACCTGCGCAGTCCCGCCTAGGGCGCTCGGTTACAGGAGATTAGCGAGGCGGCC
>DASWFT010000395.1:0-18792 GCA_036394075.1 Streptosporangiaceae bacterium | reverse complement strand
CTCGTGCTGGCCGCCGCCGACCCGGCCAATCCGTACGGGTCGGCACTCCCGTGGCCGGACCGGCCGGATGAGACCCCGGGTGGCCACCGCCCCGGCCGCAAGGCGGGTGCGCTAGTTGCACTCGCCGATGGGCACCTCGTCCTGTACGTCGAGCGCGGCGGGCGAACCCTGCTGTCCTGGACCAGCGATCCAGCGGTGCTCGGTCCCGCGGCGGCGGCGCTGGCCGATGCCGTGCGTGGCGGCGCGCTCGGCCGGCTCACCGTGGAGCGTGCGGACGGCACAGCCGTGCATGACTCGCCGCTGGCCCAGGCCCTCGAATCGGCCGGGTTCCGCCCCACCCCCCGTGGCCTGCGCCTACGCGGCTAGCGTGGTATCGCGCTCAGACACTCAGGCTCCCAGGCGCTCAGCGAGCGTAGAGCCGATCAAGATCGACAAGGAGTACTCCCTCGGCGTCGGCGGCGGCACGCAAGGCGTGATCGAAACCGGCGGCGGAATAGCACGCCAGAACGGTGTCGTTCGTGTCGAAGCCCTTGACGTCGAGGAGCGACCGGGCGCGGCGCAACCGGTCAACCTGTCGTATGCCCATGACCTCGCCCCACTTAGCCTCCCCGAGTGAGAGAATTCTGCGCTTTTCACCCGACTCTGCTGGGGCCACCACTGCGACATCGATCTCGATCTGCTTCTTACCTGCGGGATCGGAAACCATGCCGGCCCCCACCCGCCCCACTGGCTGGCCGAACAGCTCGCGACCGTATCGCCGGACAAACTCCCGGCACAACATCTCGAAGTGGGGTCCTACCACTCTCGACAAGAACGTTGGCTTCGAGTCCTGCCACACCTGACGCCCCATCCCCTGTTCCAGATCAGCCCACCGGGGACGCATGATGGCCGAGTAGAAGGTGATCAGCGGCTCGGTGATCCGGTACTGCGACCGGCCGTTCCGGAAGACATCTTCCTCTCTGGCGACAAGATCGCAGTCCTCCAGGACGTGCAGCGGGTGGGCGATGTCCGCCGCCTTGCGGCCGATGTAGCTGGCGATGCCACCCCATGTCGTGCTGCCCTGCGCTATGGCGGCCAGTACCGACTGGTAGAGGGCAGGGTCACGGATATCTGTCTCGCCGGCGAGCAGATACCGCGCTTCGCGCAGGAGCGGCCGGTCCGGTGTGAGCAGAGCACGCACGACCCAGGCGTCGAAATCCCGGATTCCTGCTGGTGCATCGTCTCGCACGAACTGCCGCCGATAGGCGGGCGTACCGCCAACAATCGAATAGATCAGAGCGGCAAGCTTGGGATCCGCCGCTTCCCAGAATTCAGCGGCATCTCGGTAGCCGAACGGCTGGATGACCATCTCCAGGCCTGACCGACCCCGCAATGGCGCGTTCCCAGCGAGCAGATTTCCCATGACCGACATTGCGGAGCCGCACAACAGGACCCGCGCGCGGCTCCCGGCGCCCTGGGACGGTCCCCGCCTGTCGATCTCGCGCCTGAGCAGGGACGCCAGCGACGGGCTTGCGCTGACAAGGAAGGGAAATTCATCAATGATCAAGGGAACGGGCTGACCACGGTCGAGGCTGAAGAGGTAGGTGAGCGCGTCCGCCCATGTCGCGAAAGAGAAATCGGCCGGTGAGCCAGCGTGCCGCGCCAGCGCGGCACCGAACATTCGGATGGACTCGGCCTCCGTAGCCTCTACAGCCTCGAAGAAAAATCCGCCAGTTGCCTCCGACAGTGCGCGGAGAAGGTAGGTCTTGCCCTGACGCCGCCGTCCGCTGACAACGCCCAGAGTGACTTCCGGCCGCTGGTCCTCGACGAAATCCGCGAGACCGCGCCACTCCCCGTCTCGATCGAAAATATGTCCAGGCTTCGGGATCATGAGAGCCTCCAAGCAGACTGGACTACACTTCATTGGAGTACAGTTTACTCTATCGTACTCCAGTAATTTGGCTGGGCGGGGTATGACGCGGTCATGGCGTCAACGCCAGCAGTCCCGGGGCTACGGACACCGACTTGCTGCGGCACACGAACCCGCCCGATGCCCGGACAGGTCGCCAAGCTGACTCCCCTGGGCCGCCTCGGCCAGCCCGCCGACATCGCCGATGTAATGGCACGCTCGCCACCCCCGACGCCCGTACAGGTCGCCTGAAGGGCACCGCGTCAGGGCGGCGGTATCGCTCCCGAGGCTCGCTCGATGAGGCGGGTCGGGACGACATGCTCCTGGGCCGGGGACGCGTCGCCGTCGATCCGCCGGAAGAGGATCTCGGCGGCGAGAGTCCCGATGGCGGCCGGATCCTGAGCGACGACCGTCACAGCCGGTTCCACGAGATCGGCCAAGGGGAAATCGTCGAAGCCAACCAGGGCGGTCCGGTGCTGCAAGCCAGCGCCGCGAAGCGCGCGGACCGTGCCGATGGTGACCAGGTTCTGCTCGCTGAACAATGCTGACGGCGCATCGCGTCCGGTGAGCAACTCGCCGGCCGCGGCCTCGGCGGCGGCGATCGTGTGCAGGTCGTGCCGGACCAGATGAGGGTCGAGTGCGAGGCCCGCCTCGCGCAGCGCGTCCTGGAATCCGGCGAAGCGCTCCTGGGCGGTCGCGATCGAGGTCAGATCACCCAGGTAGGCGATCCGCTGGTGGCCATGCGCTATCAGGTGCCTGACGCCTCTGGCCGCCCCGGCCCGGTTGTCGGACACGACGCTGTCAGCAGCCAGAAACCGGGGCGGCCGGTCCACGAACACCAGCGCCGTGCCCATCTGCCGCTCGTTGAGCAGGTAACTATGGTCATGCCCCGCAGGGACGATGATCAGGCCATCCACCCGCCGCAGGAACAGTGCGGCGGCCAGCTTCCGCTCCCGTTCGGGGTCCTCGTCGAGGCTCCCGGCGAGCACGCCCACACCGCGGGTCCTCGCGACGTCCTCCGCGGACCGGTAGATGCTCGAGGAGTAGGGGTTTGCTACATCCTCAAGCATGAGGCCGATCATCAATGATCTGCCGTCGCCGCGGCGCAGGCTGCTCGCGGTGAGGTTGGGTTTGTAGTTCAGCTGCGCCGCGGCCCGCCGTACCTGGGAAGCGAGCGCCTGATCCACCGTTGGTGCCCCGTTGATGACGCGAGACACCGTCTTCAGGCTGACGCCCGCCAGCGCCGCCACATCACGCATAGTAGGCCGGATGAGCTGGGACAACGATATCTCCTGATCGGCGCAGAGCAGTTGCCCGGTGACAGCTCGTGCATCGCGTGCGAGATTAACATGGCACAGTATTGACTCTGGACAGAGTAGTAAGGCAGCGGCACTTCGGGAGAGTGCGTCGTGGCCTCATGACGTGAGGGCGACCGCGTCGTGATCAGGGGGCGCTCCCGCCGCCCGCACCGGGGGTCACCGCTGCGTCGGTCACACCCCACTCCCCATAGGCGTCCAGTTCGTGCCTCCAGGGTGGTTCGGCACCCGGCCTGCTACAGGTCAACGACGCCACGCGAACGGCAGCCTTGACGGCGGCCCGCAGGAGCACCGGATCGGTGAGGTTCTCTCGTGTTAGCGCCCGGTCCAGCCACCACGCGAGGAATGCTCCGCCGAAGGCGTCCCCCGCTCCGACGGTGTCGACCACTTCGACACGGGGAACGTCAACAACGAGGTGGTCATGCACAGTGAATGCCCGGGCATTTGCCGACCCGTCTGTTACCAGCACGGTACGCGCCCCGTCCTTGAGCAGGCTACGCGCGGCCTCGAGGACATCCATCCCGGGCAGGAGGAAGGCAAGGTCTTCCGTGCTCGCTTTCACTATGTCCGTGCGCGGCAGGATCCGCAGGACACGAGCCCGGAATGCCTGCGGGTCAGGCGTCGCCTGAGGCCGGCAATTAGGGTCGAACAACACCAACACTGATTGGGGCACGCTCGCTATGAGCTGCTCAAGCCTTGTCGCCATGGGTTCGACGACAAGGCCGAGCGCGCCAACGTAGAGCGCCGCAGCGTCAACGTTCAGCGCGCGCTCAACGGCTGAGCGATCCAGCGAGAACCCAGCCGTTTCGGCCAGGTGGAACCAGTACTGCGGAACCCCTAGAGCGCTGATGCCCACAACGGCGAGTGCGGTGGGCGCATTCACCAGCTCAGGGAGCGCCAGATCCACGTTGTCCTGGGCGAGCTTCTCCGTGAGAAGCCGGCCGAAAGGGTCGGCGGAAAACCGGCCGAGGAACAAGGTGGCCTGACCGAGACGGCCGATGGTGCGGGCAGCGTTGAACGGACCTCCACCCGGGCTGGCATGGACGCCGCCGTGGCTGTCGACGATCAGATCGATCAGGCTCTCACCCGCAACCAAGATCACTGATCCTGGCCGTTCGCGGTCCCACCTGCGACGTCCTCGCCGGGGACCGCGCCGGGGACCGCGCCGGTCATGATCGCGACCGCTTCCTCCATGGAGTGGCTCTGCGGAGTGATCACGCCTGCGCAGCGCCCGAGGCGCTGGATGTGAATCCGGTCGGCCACCTCGAAGACTTGCGGCATGTTGTGGCTGATCAGGATGACGGGCAGTTGTCTGCTCCGCAGTTCCCTGATGAGCTGCAAGACCTGGCCGGATTCCCGGACACCCAGCGCCGCGGTCGGTTCGTCGAGGATGATCACCTTCGAGCCGAACCGGGCGGCGCGCGCAACGGCAACTGCCTGGCGTTGCCCGCCCGACAGGGTCTCCACCTTCTGCGTCATGTCCTGGATCGTGCCGATGCCCAGTGCCTGGAGATGCTTCCTGGCGTCGTCGCGCATGCCGCGGGCATCCAGCGACCGCAGGACCGTGCCGAGCAGGCCCTTGCGCCGGACCTCGCGGCCGAGGTACAGATTGCTGGCGATGTCGAGAGCGGGCGCCACGGCGAGGGTCTGGAAAACAGTCTCGATACCGGCCTGCCGGGCTTCGATCGGGCTCTTGAAGTTGACCTTGACTCCGTCCAGGAGAATCTCGCCGGCGTCGGGCGCCAGCGCACCGGACAGGCACTTGATCAGCGTCGACTTGCCCGCCCCGTTGTCACCGATGATGGCGAGCACCTCGCTCGGGTACAACTGCAGGCTGACGCCCGCCAGGCCGATCACGTGGCCGAATGTTTTGACCACTCCTCTCGCCTCGAGCGTCGGCGTGCGGGAGTGCATGTGCACAGCGGCTGTGTCGGCGCCCAATTCCATGCTCACCGGCGTACCTTCCGAATCCACTGGTCGATGGCGACGGCCGCGATGACGAGGACCCCCTCGGCCAGGACCTGGTAAAGGCTCTGTACTCCGGCCAGCGCAATGCCGCTCTGATAGACGCCGACAATGAGGGCGCCGAACAGGGTACCGAGGACGGCGCCGCGGCCGCCGAACAGGCTCGTGCCGCCGATCACGACGGCAGTGATGCTGTCAAGGTTGGCGTTGACCGCGTTGTTAGTGCTGGCCACTCCGACCCGGCCGATGAGGATCCACGCGGCGAGCCCGAAGATCACGCCGGCCGCGACGTAGACGCTCAGCAGTACCCGGCTGGTCTTGATGCCAGACAGCCGGGCCGCCTCGGCGTCGTCGCCCGTCGCATAGACGTGGCGTCCCCAGGCGGTCCGGGTGAGCGCATAGCTCGCCACCGCGCACAGCGCCAGCATGAGCAAGACGCCGGTCGTCAGCTGGAACGAGCCGATATTGACGAATTTCCCGGTCCAGGTCAACAAGCGGGGCATCGCGGTGCTGTACACCGACTGGCCGTTCGAATACAGCAGGCCTATCGAGGTGTAGATGCTGAGCGTTCCGAGCGTCACGATGAACGGCGGCAGCTTAACCCTGGTGACCAGGAAGCCGTTGATGAATCCGGTGACCGCGCTGACCGCGATGCCCAGCAGCAACGCGACGGGCCCGGGCAGGCCGTTGTTGGCTGCGGTCTGGGCCATGACCATCTGCGCGAGGATCATGGCGGCTCCGACGGACAAGTCGATCCCGCTGGTCAGGATAATCATGGTTTGACCGACTGCCAGAGCTCCCACCACGGCGACCTGCTGAATGATCAGCGACAGGTTCACTGGGTTCAGGAAGCGGCTGTTGATCAGCGAGAAGACGATGCAAGAGGCAACGAGCACGGTCGCGGGCCCGAGCGCTGGATGCCGGTGCAGGAGGCGCTGGAGGCGTGCGGCGGGCGCGACGCTCTCTTGCAGCTCACCGGCTGGTTGAATGACTGCCGTCACGGTCGGATCGCCAATCGTTTCTCGCGCGCTGAATATCTGGAGTCTGTTCGTTCCTGGCTGCGATACGCAAGATCAGCGGGCTGTAGCCTGCTATGTCGCCTTACTGGCTGGGTGCACCCGGGCAGCCCGGGTGTTCCCTGGCCCAGGGAGGGACCGATGCCTCGGCCCCTCCCTGGCGATCAAAGGCGCCCGCCGGGATCAGGCCTTCCAGCAGAGGCCTGCCTCCTGAGTGGTGGTAAGGCTCTTCACTCCAGAGATCGGGCTGTTGGTGTACAGCTCGGTGCCGGTGTTGAAATAGCCGAGGCCGGGAGTCACACCCGGCTTCTGGCCGGTCCGCGCCAGTGTGCTGATCGCTGTCACGCCGAGCGCGGCCATCTTGCCGGGGAACTGCCCTGAGGTCGCGGTTATCGCTCCGTCCGCCAGGTACGGGACGTCGGCGCAACCGCCATCGATCGCAGCCACGATGACGCCCGTCTTGTGGGCTGCCTTGAGCGCTGCCGCCGCGCCCTCGGCGGCCGGCTCGTTGATCGCGTAGACGACGTTGATGTTGGGGTCCTTGGACAGGCACGTCTCCATCGCCGACTGCCCGCCGGGGACTGCGCCCTGCGTGGGCTGCTGGCAAGCGATCTTGTAGGTGCTGCTCCCGCCCAGCTGGCCCGTGTACTTGCCGGAGGTCGGCTCGGCGCCGTTGAGGCCCGCCTTGCCTACGGGAATGCCCATGCCGGTAAGGAACCCGTGGTCGCGGGCGATGTCCACCGACACCACCTGGTTGTTGAACAGGTCCAGCATGGCGATGTCCGCGGGCTTGCCGTTGAGTTTCTTGGCCGTGTACTGGCCGATCAGCTGGCCTGCCTGGAAGTTGTTCGTGGCGTAGGTCAGGTCGGCAGCGCTCGGCGGCGTTGGGACGGTGTCGAGTGCGATCACGAAGATCTTGTGCTGGCGTGCCTGGCCCAGCGCGGGATTCACGGCGTTGCCGTTCGGGGTGATGATGATGCCCTTGGCTCCCGCGGAGATCGCGTTGTCGATCGCGGTGATCTGCGTGGTGGTGTCGCCGTCAGTCGTGCCAGCCGACACAGTCAGCTGCACCCCGAGCTTGGCCGCGTCAGCCTTGGCGCTGTTCTCCATGGAGATGAAATAAGGGTTGGTGAAGTTCTTCAGGATCAGCGCGACCTGGACCTTCGTGGCGCCCGATGTCGAGCCCGATGAGCTCCCCGTGGAGCCTCCTGAACTGCAGGCCGCAAGAGCCACGCCGGCAGCAACCCCGAGAGTGGTGAGCCGAATCCATCGAGACCGAGGGATCAGGCCAGCGTAGTTGGTGTGATGTCGCATGTCTCCTCAGTCCTGTGAGAGCCTGACACTTTAGACAACGTTGTCTGGCTTGTTCTACTGCCGTTGCCTGCTCATGTCAAGGATGTAACGCAACCGTTAGCTGGCCTAGACTCAGGGAGTGTGATGAGCCACCCTCCCGACCAGGACATCCACCAGCCAACGTTGTCTCACCGCCGTCGGCCGACAATGCGCGATGTCGCGGCCCTGGCCGGGGTGAGCCTCAAGACGGTGTCCCGGGTCGTGAACGAAGAACCGACCGTAGCAGTCGAGCTCGTGACCCGGGTCCGCCTCGCCGCAGAGCGGCTGAACTACCAGCCGAACCTGACGGCCAGCAACCTCCGCCGCGGGGACGGGAAGTCGGCCACGATCGGGCTGCTCGTCCAAGACGTGTCCAACCCCTACTCCGCCGCCATCTACCGCGCCGTCGAGGATGTGGCCGGCTCCGTGGGCGTGAGCGTCCTGGCCGGCAGCCTGGACGAAGACCCGGACCGCGAACGCGAGATGACGGCGGACCTCATCGCCCGGCGGGTGGATGGCCTCATCATCGCGCCCGCGGGCCAGGACCACAGCTACCTCCAACTGGAGCAGCGATCCGGAACGGCCGTGGTCTTCGTCGACCGGCCCCCGGTGCTCCTGGCTGCCGACAGCGTGGTGGCCGATAACCGCGACGGCACCGCCGCGGGTGTGCGGCACCTGCTCGGGCACGGGCACCAGCGGATCGGATTCTTGGGGGACCTGAGTTCGATCACGTCGGCCCTTGAGCGCTACGAGGGATACGCGGAGGCGCTGCGCACGGCCGGCGTGCCCCTTAATCCCGGGCTGGTGCGCCACGACCTGCACTCCGAGGAGATGGCCCGGGCGGCCTGTCTTGAGCTCCTTACCGGTCCCAATCCCCCGTCAGCCTTGTTCACCGCGCAGAACCGGATCACCGTGGGAGCGATCCATGCCCTGCGGACACTGCGGCGCGAACGGTCGACGGCACTGATCGGTTTCGATGACTTCGAACTCGCCGATTTGCTGCAACCAGCGGTCACGGTGGTGGCCCAGGACCCGGTCGCCATGGGCAAGCTGAGCGCGGAACTCTTGCTGAAGCGCATAGCCTCACACGGTTCAGCTCCTGCGCGTTACGTGATACCTACGCGGCTGATCACGCGAGGATCAGGGGAGATTCCGCCCGGACGCCGCTGATGCGGCGTTCAGACCAGCGACTCCAGCGTCGCTCGAGCCCCACGCTGGTGCAGCGAGGTCAGCGCGGAGCGGTAGGCGGTGGCGAAACGCTCGTCGTCGGCCAGGGCCCCGAACACGTCACGGTTGGCGATGAACGCGTCGGGGTCCTCGCGCTGACACCGGGCGAGCTGCGTGAGGCTGTCCCGGAGTCGGTCGACCACCTCGATCGGCTCGCCCTGCTCATCGACACCCTCCGCGTAGCGTGCCCAGCTCGCCACCACCGCGGCCGAACGTCTGATCTCGCCGCCGGTCGCGAGCTGCTGTCGGACCACTGGCAGCAGCCACTTCGGGATCCGGTCCGAGCTCTGCGCGCATAGCCGGGCGATGGTGTCGCGGACCTGCGGGTTGGAGAAGCGCTCGATCAGCGTGTGTTTGTATCCGTTAAGGTCCACTCCGGGCACGGGAGCCAGCGTCGGGGTGGCTTCCTCGTCCATGTAGCCGAGGAGGAAGGCCTGGAACAGGGGGTCCTGAGCGGCCTCGTGCACCAGCCGGTAGCCGGACAGGTAGGCGAAGTAGCACATGGCCTGGTGGCTCGCGTTGAGCAGCCGTAGTTTCATCAGCTCGTACGGCTCTACCTGGTCGACGACCTGCACCCCGGCATCCTCGTACGGTGGCCGGCCGGCCGTGAAGGCGTCCTCGAGGACCCACTGCGTGTAGGGCTCGCAGACGACCGGCCACCGGTCTTCGATCCCGAACCGCTCCCGGACCTCGGCCCGGTCGGCGTCGGTGGTCGCCGGGGTGATGCGGTCGACCATGGAGTTGGGGAAGCACACCTCGCGCTCGACCCAGTCGCCGAGTTCCGGGTCCCGCAGCCGGGCGAAGGCGGTGAACACCCGCTTGGTCAGGTGACCGTTGTCTTGCAGGTTGTCGCAGGACATGACCGTGAAGGGCGCGAGGCCGTGCTCCCGGCGGCGCCGCAGCGCCTCGGTGATCAGGCCGAACGTGGTCCGCGGGACCGCGCCGGGCCCGAGATCGTGGATCACGTCCGGATTGGTCACGTCGAACTCGCCGGTGGCGTCATGGATGTTGTACCCGCCCTCGGTGATCGTCAGCGACACGATCCGGGTCGGCTCCGCCGCCATCTTCTCGATGACCGCCTCCGGGTCGTCGGGCGCGAACAGGTACTCCACGATCGACCCGATGACCCGCGGTTCGTACGTCCCGTCACTGTGCTTGAGCACCAGCGTGTAGAGGCCGTCCTGCGCGCCCAGCGCCTGCTTCATGCTCCGGTCCGCGGCCAGCACCCCGACGCCGCAGATCCCCCAGTCCAGCGCCATGCCCTCGTTCATCAGGCGGTCGTGGTACATCGCCTGGTGCGCACGGTGGAATCCGCCGACGCCGACGTGCACGACACCGGGCGTGACCAGGTCACGGTCGTAGGCCGGCACCGGCAGCCGGCCGCGCCAGTACTTCAGCGTCCGCGCGCTGAGCGGTTGCGGCGGGACGGGATCGGTCATGTCATGCCTCCCGGTGCCGGAGTTGACGATCTCCCTCGGCTTCACTGCCGGAGTAGCAGAACCTGGGCGGCAGCCGTGGTCAGGGCAGCTGCCTTTGCGTGGTGCCAGGGCCGGAGCGCCACCCTGGCCGTCCGGTTACTTCCGCCAGCCACGGCGGTTCGGCACCGGCGTGGGTGCAGGTCAGGGACGCGACCTCGGCGGCCGCCTGGAGCGCTGCGCGGACCGGGCCGGGCTGGTGAAGATCGGACTTGGTGAGCTCGTTGCGTGACCACCAGGCCAGGAACCCTCCACCGAACGCATCTCCGGCGCCGATGGTGTCCACGACCTGCACTGCCGGGACGTCGACGCTCACCTCCTGTCCCTGCAGGAGAGCCCGGGCTGGGCGGGGACCGTCGGTGATGAGGATGAGCTCGGGCCCCTGGTCGAGCAGGGCGGCGGCCGCCGTGCGTGCGGGTATGCCCGGGTAGAGGTAGGCGAGGTCTTCCACGCTGACCTTGACCACATCGGCCCGGTGCAGGATGCGGGAGAGCCGGGCCCGGTACGCGTGCTGGTCGGTGATCGCTTCGGGGCGGCAGTTGGGATCGATCATCACTAGCGTGTCCGGCGGCACGTCGCTGGCGATTAGGCGCTCGATGCTGGTGGCGATGGGTTCCATCACCAGGGCCAGGCTGCCCGCGTGCAGGGCGGTCACGCCGTCCGGGACGGCCGCCGCGAGCAGCGGATACTTCAGATCGCGCGAGGAGGTGCCGGATAGGTAGAAACGGTAGCCGGGCGCTCCGGCCGGGCCGACGTCCACGACGGCGAGGGTGGTGGGGGCGTCGGTCAGTTCCGGCACCCCCAGCGTCACGCCGTCCTTGTCGAGGCTGGCCCGCAGCAGATGGCCGAAGCTGTCCTGCGACAGGCGGCCCAGGAAGGCGGGCGCCAGCCCCAGCCGACCTATGGTCCTGGCCGTGTTGAACGGCCCACCACCCGGCTGCGCGCGGACGCGGCCGTCGTGATCGACGACAAGGTCGATCAGCGCCTCGCCGGTGACAGTGATCATCCGCGGGCGCGCGCACGACCGGTCATGGCCGGCCTGCCCTGGTCACCACGGCCGGATGTGTTATTTGATCCCGTGGCCGCCGCGCACCCGGTTCAGCGCCTCGCCGTAGATCCCGCATCAGCCCACCTAACGACGATCTGTGTGGTGCGGGGTCCGGCAGGTTGCGCAGCCGGAAGGTGCCGGGACGGTCTAGCACAATGGCCCGCATAAGTCCTCCATCAGTCGCAGTGCTGGGAGCAGGTGTTGTGCCGGCTGACGTCCCGGCGGGACCACGCCTGGGCCAGGGGTTAGTCCGCAAGGCGGGCGCCAGTCACCGGGTGGAATGCGAAGACGTCATCTTGCTGGACGTGGAATGTGACCAGTTGTCCCGGGGCCGGAGGCTTGCGCCCTTCGGCCCGGGCCACGACCGGGTTCCCGCCCTCAGCCAGGCGCACATGCAGCAGGGCGTCGGCGCCAAGCTCTTCTACTAGCATCACCTCGCCGGCCAGCTCACCCGAGCCGTCCGCCAGATGCAGGTGTTCTGGCCGTATGCCGAGGACGAGTTCGCTGAGGCCGGCCTGCTTGGCCGCCGTGCGGACCGCGGCCGGGAGAGGGAGCGTGGTGCCCGCCAGCCGCGCACCGCCATCGGCGAGCGGGACTTTCTGCAGGTTCATCGCGGGCGAGCCGATGAACCCGGCGACGAACTGGTTCACCGGGTTGTCGTATAGCTGACGCGGCGTGTCGCATTGCTGCAACCGCCCCGCGGCCAGCACCGCCACCCGGTGACCCATGGTCATCGCCTCCACCTGGTCGTGGGTCACATAGACGGTGGTGACCCCGAGGCGGCGTTGCAGCTCGGCGATCTGGCTGCGGGTCTGCACGCGCAACTTCGCGTCCAGGTTGGACAGCGGCTCGTCCATCAGGAAGACCTTGGGCTCGCGCACGATGGCCCGTCCCATCGCTACGCGCTGCCGCTGCCCCCCGGACAGGGCCTTGGGCTTGCGCTCGAGCAGCTTCTCGTCGAGGTCCAGCAACTGGGCGGCCTCGTGCACCCGGCGGGCCCGCTCATCCCGGGGAACGTGCTGCATCTTCAGCGCGAAGCCCATGTTCTCCGCGACGGTCTTCTGCGGGTACAGGGCGTAGTTCTGGAACACCATCGCGATGTCCCGGTCCTTGGGGGGAACGAAGGTGACGTCCCGGTCGCCGATCTCCACGCGCCCGCCGTCGAGGGGCTCCAGCCCGGCAAGCATGCGCAGCGCGGTGGTCTTGCCCGAACCGGACGGCCCGACCAGGACCATGAACTCGCCGTCCTTGATATCCAGGTCGAGCTCGTCGACCGCGGGCGGCGCGTCCTTCGCGTACACGCGACTCGCTGACACGTATTTCACCTGAGCCATCGGGCACCTCCACCTAGTGCGCGGCCGTTCACTTGATTCACTTGATGGCTCCCATCGACAGGCCCCGGACGAGCGAGCGCTGGGCTACCCAGCCCACGATGATCACCGGAATCGAGGCAACCACCGCCGCCGCCGACAGGTGCGCGAGGTACAGCCCTTCCTGCGGGACGGAACTAATCAGGAACATCGGCATGGTCGCGGCGTTCGTGACCGTCAGGTTGAGCGCGAGGAAAAGCTCGTTCCACGCGAAGATCACGCAGATGAGCGCGGTCGACACCAGCCCGGGCGAGATGACGGGCAGGATCACGCCGCTGATCTCCCGGATGCGCCCCGCGCCGTCCAGTCGCGCCGCCTCGAGCAGTTCCTTGGGCACCTCGAGCATGAAGGAACGGATCATCCAGATCGCGAGCGGCAGGTTCATCGCGGTATAGAGGATGATCAGCAGCCAGATGCTGTCGAGCAGGTGCGTCTTAAGGGCAATGACGTAAAGGGGACCGATTACGGCCACGATCGGCAGCATCTTCGTGGAGATGAAGAAGAACAGGCCGTCGCGCCAGTGCTCGACCGGATGCACGGACAGCGCGTAGGCGGCGGGGACGCCCAGCAGCAGCACCAGGACCGTGGAGACCGTCGTCGCGATCAGCGAGTGGGTCAGGAACGGACCCATGCCCGAGAAGACCAGGCGGAACTGCGACAGCGTCGGGGAGAAGATGAACTTGGGCGGCCAGGTCTGGGCGGCCGACTCAGGCTTGAACGCCGTGATCACCATCCACAGCACGGGCAGGAAGAACGCGATCCCCGCCACCCACGCGAGGAGTCCCCAGCCCACGTTCCCCGCCATCTCGCGGAACCTTTGCGGCCCGGGCTCACGGGCCCGCACCGGCACGGCAGTCATACTTCGCCTCCCGCTCTCCTCCGGGGCCCCGCCCGCCTCCCCATTCCCCCTTCACCGCGCCCCTTCGGCTCGCTCATACCCCTGCCTCCTCGAACTGGAAGACCCTGGCGAACATCCGCAACGCGAACGTGGCCACGATGATGGTCAGGAAGACGGTGACGACGCCGGTCGCGGCCGCCCCGCCTATGTCAAATGCGAAGTTCACCTGCTGGTACAGGTAGAAGGGGAGGTTGGTGGTGGAGGTGCCGGGGCCGCCGTTGGTCATCAACCGGACCGCGTCGAACACGTTGACCAGGTAGATCGAGCCGAGCAGGATCCCAAGCTCGATATAGGGCCGCAGGTGCGGGAGCGTGAGCTCGCGGAACGTGGCCAGGGCCCCGGCGCCGTCGACCTTCGCCGCCTCCAAGGTGTCGGCCGGCTGGCCCTGCAGGCCGGCCAGCACGATCAGGGTCATGAACGGCGTCCACTGCCAGATCATGACCACGATCACCGAGCCCAGGGCGTGCGTACTGAGCCAGGCCACGTGATGGACGCCGAACGGCTGCAGCAACCAGTTCAGCAGTCCGAAGTTCGGGTCGAGCATCGGGCCCGCCCACACCAGCGCCGCCGCCGCCGGCATGACCAGGAACGGGGTGATGATCAGCGTCCGGACCACGCCCCGGCCGAAGAACTTGCGGTCCAGCAGCACCGCGAAGGCCACCCCCAGGAGCATGGCGACGATCACGGCGGTGACGGTCATGACGACCGAGCGCACCAGCGAGCCCCGGAAGGCCGGGTTGGTGAAGACCGTCTTGTAGTTGCTCAGCCCGTTGAAGTGCGCGCTCGCTGTGGTGTTCCAGAAATAGCTCTGGAAGCTGTACCAGAGCGTCACCAGGAACGGGATTTGGGTCACGACCACGGTGTAGATCAGCGCGGGCAGCAGGGGAAGGCGAAGCTGCCACCGCGCGCGGCGGCTGACCGCGCGCGGCCGGATCGCGACCCTGGGAGGTGGTGCCAGGTCTTCAAGTACTGTCACGGAAACGCCCTTCTTTCGACGTGCCACGACTTGATGGGGCCGCGGTGAGCCGGGCCCCGCCCGGGGCCCGGCTCACCCGGCGCGCTAACCGCCGGACAGTTGCGCTGGGGTGTACTGAGCGGCGGCGGATTGACCTGCCTGCAGCGCCTGGCTCACGCTCTCTGTGCCGGCGATCGCCCCGGAGATCCCCTGGGCGACCGTCAAGCCGAGGCTTTCGAACTGCGGGATGTCGACGTACTGGATGCCGACATAGGGGACCGGGTTCAGCGTCGCGTGTTCCGGGTCTACCGAGTTGATCGAGGCCAGGGTGATGGACGCGAACGCCTTGGCGGCCTGCTGGTACTGCGGGTCGCTGTACAGGGAGGTCCTGGTGCCAGGCGGCACCGCGGACCAGCCGTACTTGGCCGCGACCAGCTGGTCGTATTGCTTCGAGGTCGCCCAGGACACGAACTTCCAGGCGGCGCCCGAGTTGGAGACGCCCTGCGGGATGCCTAGCGCCCAGGTCCACAGCCACCCGGAGGACTTGGTGAGGTTCACCGGCGCGAGGGCATACCCGGTCTGGGCGAAAACGGACGGATAGGTGGTCGCAATTGAGGTCGCCGCCACCGTCGCGTCGTACCACATCGCGCACTTGCCCTGCCCGTACAGCGTCAGCAGCTGGTTGAAGCTGTCGTTGGAGGCGCCGGGCTCGCCGTACCTGCGGACCAGGTTGACGTAGAAGTTGGCCGCGTTCACGAACGCCGGCGAGGTGAGCTGGGGCTTCCAGTTCATGTTGAACCACTGGCCGCCGAAGGTGTTGACCACCGTGTCCAGGGCCGCCATGTTGTCGCCCCAGCCGGCCAGGCCACGCAGGCAGATCCCCGACGTCTTACCGGGCTGGTTGAGCTTGGCCGCGAAGGTCTGGATCTGCGCCCAGGTCGGATGCTGCGGCATGGTGAGCCCGGCCTTGGCGAACAAAGTCTTGTTGTAGAACATCATCGACGACTCGCCGTAGAACGGCACCGCATACAGGTCGCCCTTGTAGGACAGGGACTTGGCGATCGGCGGGAGCAGGTCTGAGGCGTTGTAGCCGGGGTCGCTGGCGATGAATTGCTTGGACAGGTTGGTCAGCCAGCCGTTCTTCGCGAACAGCGGCGTCTCGTAGGGGCCGATCATGATGACGTTGAACGCGTTGCTGTGCGTGCTGACATTTTTTTCGATCGCGGCCCGCAGGTCGCCTTCGGTGTACGTGGCGAACTTGACTTTGATTCCCGGGTTTTGCTTCTCGAAATTAGACGCGGTCAGCGGGATCATCTGGTTGGTGATCAGCGGGTTGGACACCACAGCCACGGTCACCGTGCCGGAATTGCTGCTACTACTGCTACTGCCACTCGTGCCGCTGCTCGAACAGGCGGCCATGGCCAGCAATGCGGCCACGCAGACGGCTGCCCCGACCGCGCGGAGCTTGAATGGGGAAGAACTCATGAATGAACCTCCGCAACGATGAGAATGTTGTGGCGGGGAGGGAGATCTCCGCGCGCTCCTGATCCTCCGGCAGCGTGTCGAACGTGACCGTGATGCCGGGATTCCCTTTCGCGAATGTGCCGACCGACTGTTCTGTCTGCGGCATGTCGGGGTTCGCGACCACGGCCACTGTCACCGGTTGCGATGCGCTGCCGCCCCCCGGCGCCTCCGCTACAGGCCACGACGCCAAGACAGGCAGCCGCGAGAGCCCCGACCGGGCGGAGGCCCCGCGACGTTCCGATCCTCATGGAGAACCTCCTAGCTGCCGTGACTGCATCCGTGCGTATGCTCATCTGAGCGGGTCACGCTCAGATATGAACACACTCATCCGACCGCTAGGCAAAGTCAAGGAAAGCTGCGAATATGAGATCTGGGCGCTCAAATGAGCGACCAGCTCGGCTGGACTGGAGGGGCACATGGCCGGGTTGTCGGCTGACCGGCCTTCCGAAGTCGTCCTCGCGGCCCGGGTCGCGCGGCAGTTTTACCTCGAGGGCCTCTCCAAGGTCGACATCGCCGACCGGCTGGGCATCAGCCGGTTCCGGGTCGCCCGGCTACTCGACTCCGCCCGGGAGACCGGGATGGTGCGCATCGAGATCGGGCTGCCCGGCGGAAGCCTGGACGCGGGCCTGTCGGCGGAGCTGTGCTCGGCCTTCGGGCTCAAGCACGCGTTCGTGTTCAACTTTCCCGACGACGACGAACGCGCGCTGCGGCGCCGCCTGGGCGAGGCAGCGGGCCAGGCGCTGATGGACCTCATCACGCCCGGCGATGTCCTCGGCATGTCCTGGTCACGCACGCTGAGCGGGCTCGCGGCCGCGCTGACCCAGATGCCGCCCTGCCCGATCGTCCAGCTGACCGGGGCGGTGCCGCCGCCCGACGGCCGGGACCTGCTCGACCTGGTCCGCAGCGTCGCCCGCATCGGCGGCGGCCCGGCGCACGTCTTCTACGCGCCGATGATCCTGGACGATGCGCAGATGGCCGCGGCGATCCGCCGCCAGGCCGACATCGCCGGAGCCTTCGCCCTCGTGCCATCGGTGACGCTGGCCGTGGTAGCCATCGGGGCCTGGGCGCCCGGGCTGTCGACGATCTATGACGCCATCACGCCCGCCGAGCGTGACGCCCTCGCCGCGCAGGGCGTGTGCGCCGAGCTGGCCGGGGTGTTCATCGGCGAGGACGGCAGGCCCGTCACGACCCCGCTGGACAGCCGGATGATCGTGACGCCGGGCCCAGCGCTCGAGCGGATCCCGTTCGTCCTGTGCGTCGCTTGGGGCGTCTCCAAGAGCCCTGCGGTCTGCGCCGCGATCCGAGGAGATATGGTCCATGGCCTGGTCACCCACGCGAGTCTCGCCCGCGCCCTGCTCCACCTGGCGGACGGACGCGGCGGCGGGCGCTAGCCCGCAGGCGCTCCAGGCCGACGGCCGGCGGTCAGACGGCCCGCTGCCCGGCGGCCCATTGCCGGGCGGAACCGCCAATCGCGGCCTCGTCATCCGCGTCGGCGACACCGTGCTCAGGCCGACCGCGCCGTGCCACCGTGCCACCCATGCGCTGCTCGCCCACCTTTCGGCCGTCGGCTTCGACGGTGCCCCCCGCGTCCTGGCGGTCAGTACCGCCACCGAGATGCTGACCTACATCGACGGTCATGCCGCGGTCCCGCCTTTGCCAGCGGACACGCTCACCGATGCCGCCCTGGTCAGCGTCGCCGAGCTGTTGCGCCGCTACCACCTGGCCGCGGCGTCCTTCGACCCGGCCGGCTACCGGTGGCCGCGGCCGGTCCCGGCTGGGTTCCGGACGGGCCTGGTCAGCCACAACGACGTCCACCCGGCCAACCTGGTGTTCCGCGGCGGCCGGGCCGTCGCGCTGATCGACTTCGACCTGGCCGGGCCCGGCAGCTCCGCCTGGGACTTCGCCGCGGCGGCCCGCTCCTGGGCGCCGCTGCAGGACGACCGGGACATCACCGACTGCCGCCAGGGCCGCGCGATCGAGAGGTTCCGGATCTTCATTCACGCCTGCGGGCTGACCCGGGCCGAGCGGCAGCATGTGGCCGAGGCGGTGGTGGCCAACCATGACTGGACCTACGACATCGTCACCGAGGCGGCCGCCGCCGGGCACCAGGGATTCGCCGACCACTGGCGCACGATCGCGGAACCGGCCGCCCGGGCTCGGCGCTGGTGCCAGCGGCATCAGCGCGACCTGCTGGCTGCGACGCGCTGACCCTTCCGGATCGACATGCCGCGGGGGAAACCGCCAAGCACGGCCTGCATTTTCTTCGACGCCCGCCCGCGTCATGCTCACCACAGCTAGAACTGTTCGCCGCCGGCGTGCTGGATCCCGGGATCCCAGAGAACGTGCAGCGAGGGCGGCTTGCGGAAGACCAGGCCGCGGGGCGCGCTCGGGCGCTCCGGATCCAGGCGCAGGCCGGGCAGCGACCTCAGCAGGGCACGGACTGCGGCCTGTGCTTCGAGGCTGGCCAGATGCGCGCCGAGGCAGAAATGCGGGCCGCGCGCGAAAGCAAGGTGCAGCCGGGCATTCCCCCGCCGGACATCGAACCTGTCCGGATCCGGGAAGACCGTCGGGTCGCGGCCCGCGCCGGCCAGAGACACGGTGACCAGGTCGCCGCGACGGATCGCCGCGCCGCCGATCTGGATATCGCAGGTGGCGTACCGGTCGACGACCGCCGCGGCCGGTTCCAGCCGCAACGACTCCTCGACCGCGCCGGGCACCAGGCCGGGGTCGCCGCGGACGAGGCCGAGCTGATCTGGATGACTGAGCAGATGCAGGACC
>DASWFT010000394.1:0-2773 GCA_036394075.1 Streptosporangiaceae bacterium | reverse complement strand
GTCCGGTCGTATTCGTCGGTGACCTGATCGTCGTCCCCGCACACGCGGGGGTGGTCCGTCACCGCGCTTCACCGGCGTATCGGGGGTGGACCTGCAACGGAACCGGAACGCACGTTAAGCCGGTTCGGGCGTTTCAGGATGTTCGCCCGGCCGCGTTGGGGTCCCTGTAGTCCTGGAGAAACTTTGGTCGGATATCGGGTGCAGCCAAGGTAAGTCCAGAACCCGCCATGGGATCGTGGGTGGGGGCTGATTCCGGTCGGCCAGGGTAGGTCAGCCGGTGCCCGGCGTTAGGTTACAGACAGTGACTAATAGGCGTTCGCGCCGCGTGCGATATCCGCCGATCGGTATGAAGGGTGCTGCTCAACACCGAGCCAACGCTGGCGCCAGATCAAGCGGATCTGCGCGTCCAAGGGCCACGGCGCACTCTTAGCATCCTGCAGCTTGGAGCTGAGTCCTGGTAGGACAGCGGTATGGCTGACAGCGGCGCGCCCGGGCGATCGGTGCGATGACCGGCGGGCTGAGTGTCACCCTGGTCGTGGGGTGCCGCTGAGCGTTCTCCGGCCAGCACTTCGACGGCGCAGGCCCCGTTTCTTCGCGGTGGCAGCGGTCGGGCTTATCGCTTTTGACCCGCAAGATCGTCCTGCCCGCGGCGGCACCCTCCGCCACCGGTCCCGCTCAGGCTGCAAATGGTGACGCCGTTTCCTGCGGCCGGTTCCACGCGGCGTGGATGGCCGCCCGCAGCCGGCCGATCTCGGCGAGATCCTCGCCCACTTCCCCGTACAAGTGCCACGCGATCGCCGCGAGCGATTCCGCGTCACCCTGCGTCTGGGCGTCGGTCAGTTCCGCCGCCAGGTTGAGCATCGCCTCTGGTGTCAGCATCGCGCCCTCCTTTCGACTGCTAGCAGGTCTCGTCATCGGGGAGCCCCGCGACCGTGAAGTCCCCGCCGTATGGAGAAGTCCTCCCGGCCAGCTGCTGCCAGTAGCGGTGCGACTCGATCTGGCAGGCGAACACCGCGGTGATGGCCGCCGTGCGCGGCGAGGCCGGAGTGCCTGCCTTCGCCGCGTTCAGGCGGCCGGGGAACCGCGGCCTCTCGACGGGGCGCATGAAGACCGTGTCGTTGGCTGGCGGCCGGATCTTCTCGTAACCTGTTTCGTCGAGTTCGCCGTCGAGGCAGGGGTAGACCCGCTCCAGCACCCCGCGACACGGGGCGTTGCGCGGGTTCCCGCAGCTCATTTGGTGTCCCTCCCGGCAGGCTCGCCGGATGAGGGCTGGTGGGGCCCGGCGGCGGATGCCGCCCGGGCCATGCCCATCTCGGCCGCGTAATCCTGAAGCATCTCGCGCAGTTGCCTGCGCCCCCGGTGCAGGCGGGACATTACGGTGCCGATCGGCGTGCCCATGATGCCGGCTATTTCCTTGTAGGCGAAGCCCTCGACGTCGGCGAGGTAGACCGCGAGCCGGAACTCCTCGGGCAGCGCCTGCAGGGCCGCCTTGACATCGGAGCCGGGCAGCCGCTCCAGGGCCTCCGCCTCCGCCGATTTCAGCCCGCTCGAGGTATGCGAGGCGGCCCGGGCGAGCTGCCAGTCCTCGATCAGCTCGGTCCCGGAACGCTGCGGTTCCCGCTGCCGCTTGCGGTAGATGTTGATGAAGGTGTTGGTGAGGATCCGGAACAGCCACGCCTTGAGGTTGGTGCCCTCCTGGAACTGATGGAACGACGCGTAGGCCTTCACGAAGGTCTCCTGCACCAGGTCCTCGGCGTCGGACGGGTTGCGCGTCATCCGCATCGCGGCGGCGTGCAGCTGGTCCAGGTAAGGCAGCACGTCACGCTCGAAACGGAGGCTGCGCTGCTCGAGGGTCTCCCGGACCGGACCCGGCTCCTCCGGTATCGCCGGGGATGTCTGGATGTTGACGGACAGAAGGTTCATGATTGTCCCTCGGCCACTCGCTCTGCACCGGCACCTCGCCGCGGTGAGCCTGGGCCACGGCCCGGATGATCGCCAGGGCGAGGTCTGCGCCCCGCTGGCTGGTGCTGGTGGCCGCGGCCAAGGGCCCGGCCGGCGGTTACGCCGCGGGGCGGTACCCGTTCTCGCGCACCAGCATCACCGCCGCCCTGGCCAGGCGGCTGATCCGGGCGCATCCCGGCCGTCAGCGGCGTGGCAGGGCGGGTTCGCCGGGTCATCGCGCCGGATACCCCGGTCGGCTCGAGCCCGCGCTTGCCGGGCCGGGTCCGCCGGCTGCGGCGCGCGCGGCGGCGCTGCCGGATGACCGGCAGGGCGCCGGCCAGCGGGACGGCAAGCGCCAGTCCGGGCCCGCCCCCGGCCAGGGCCCCGGCCGCGGCCAGGCCCGCGGCCAGCAGCGGACCGCCACAGCACGCGGCGGGAACCAGCAGCAGCCACAGGCCGCCCAGCCCGGGCTTCCCGCGGCACCTGCTCATGCGGCCGCGGCGGTGCCGAAGGTGCGGGCGGTGTGGCGGCGGGCCAGCTCGGATGCGTCGTCGAGGCTGATCGCGAAGGTGCCGGGGTGCTCGGCGGTCCACTGCCGGGCGGTGGCCGGGCTGGTGAAGTGCAGCACGTAGTGACAGAAGGTGGTTTGCACGTCGTCGCCCCAGGGCTTGTCGGGGCGCAGGAACGACAGCGCCGCATCAGGGTGGGAGGCGCCGGTGATGGCGCCGTCGCCGCTGATGTGGTAGGTGATGGCCTCGCCGCTGACCGGGTCGGCGGTGGCGACGTCCAGGTCGCCGATGATGCGGGCCAGGAACAGCGGGTCGAAGGCGCA
>DASWFT010000393.1:0-14168 GCA_036394075.1 Streptosporangiaceae bacterium | reverse complement strand
ACGTCCGGCCGGCGGGCCCCGATCGCCGCGAGCTCGTCGCCGAACACCGCGGACCAGGTCCGTTTCGGCGGGCCGCTGGCTGCCTTGGCAGTGGGGGCGGCCGGCACCTGGTGCAGGCAGTCCTCCTCGTTCTGCTCGGCGAGCTGGTACCCGAAGCCTTTCCTGGTGAGGGTGTGCACGAGCACCGGGCCGCCGAAGTCGCGGGCGCGGCGCAGCGCGTACTCGACCGCCTGCTCGTCGTGGCCGTCGATCGGGCCGAGGTACTTCAGGCCCAGGTCCTCGAAGAGCACCTGCGGCGCCACGACGTCCTTGATGCCCTTCTTCACCCCGTGCAAGGTCCCGTAGAGGGGGGGGCCGACCAGCGGGGTGCGCGACAAGGTGGTCTTGATGTAGTCCAGCACCGTCTCGTAGCGCTGGCTCATCCGTATCGTGGCCAGGTGATTGGCCAGGCCGCCGATGGTCGGCTGGTACGACCGCCCGTTGTCGTTGACGACGATGATCAGCCGGCTGTCCTTGGCCACCGCGATGTTGTTGAGCGCCTCCCAGGCCATGCCGCCGGTCAGGGCGCCGTCCCCGATCACCGCCACCACCGTGCGGTCCGTCTCGCCGCGCAGCCGGTACGCCTTGGCCAGGCCATCGGCGTAGGAGAGGCTGGTGGACGCGTGCGAGTTCTCGACCATGTCGTGCTCGGACTCGGCCCGGCTCGGGTAGCCGGATATACCGCCGCGCTGCCGCAGCGTGCCGAAAGCGGCCTGGCGGCCGGTGAGCAGCTTGTGCACGTAAGCCTGGTGGCCGGTGTCGAACACGATCCGGTCCACCGGCGAGTTGAAGACGCGGTGCAGCGCGATGGTCAGCTCAACCACGCCGAGGTTCGGCCCCAGGTGACCGCTGGTCCTGGACACTGTCTCGATCAAGAGGTCGCGGATCTCGCCCGCCAGGACAGGCAACTGCTCGGCGTCGAGTGCCTTGAGGTTCCGCGGACCGGCGATGGACTCCAGCAAGGTCACCTGGGCTGCTCCTCATCGTCGTCGGCTCATCGTCTTCGTCCGGGCGCGGCCGGCCGCCTCGGACGCAGGCCAGCGATTTCTGGCCAGCGCGGCGCGGGAACCAGTGCCGAGTCTATTTCGCCCGGCCCGCAGGCCGCACGAGGGGCTCAGCACCGCGCCGCAGTGCCACCCCCGGGCCGGGCGGGTCCGGGGACTTCGGTCCATCATGCCCCGATGCGGCGTCCGCCGCCCGCATGCCGCGCACCTCGCGGGGGATCAGCGCGAGCGCCGAGGCCACGATGATCACCGCGGCGGCGCCGTAGTCGGTGGCGGAGACCCCGATCTCCGTGGCCAGCGGACCCGCGATCAGCGCGCCGACCGGCATCGCGATCACGCTGCCGAGCACGTCGTACGAGGAGACCCGGGCCAGCTTGGCCCGGGGAATGTTCCTGGCCATGGTCACGGTCCACTGCACCATCGTGATCTCAAGGGTGATGCCGAGGCAGAGCGCGGCCAGGCAGATCACGGGCAGCGGCCAGAGCATGCCGAGGGACAGCGGGGAGATCGCCATCGCCGCGCCGATGAGGACCACGAACATCATGGGCCGGCGCGGGCTGAACCGCAGCGATGCGAGCCCGCCGACGATCAGGCCCACCGACTCGGCCGCGGTGATGGCGCCCCACGCCGCCGGGCCGCCGAGATGGGCCCGCGCCACCACCGGGCCGAGCACCTCGAAGCTCCCGTACCAGGCGGCCAGGAGCACGCCGTACTGGGCCACGATGACCCAGAGCCAGGTGTGCGAGCGGAACTCCGACCAGCCGTCCCTGAGCTCCCTGAGCATGCTGGAGCCCGCCGGCCGCTCGTTGCCGGCCGAGCGGATGGCCAGCAGCAGCGGGACCGAGCCCAGCATGCCCACGCCACAGGTGGCCAAGGCCCAGCCGGGCCCCGCAGCGGCCACGAACACTCCGGCCACGGCCGCCCCGGCCATCTGCGCGGCGTTCATCGCCAGACGGCTCATCGCGAAGGCCTCCTGCAGCAGGCGGCCCGGAACCAGCCTGGGCAGCAGCGCCTGCGACGCCGGGTAGAAGACCGCCATGCCCGAGCCGGTCACCATCTCGAGCAGGATCATCTGCCACACGCGCGGGTGGGTGGTCAGCACCAGGATGCCGAACGTCCCCTCGCCGAACGCGATCATCAGGTTGGCCGCGACGATCACCCGCTGCGGCGCGACACGGTCCGCGACAACGCCGCCGACCAGCGCGAAGACCAGCGACGGCGCGATCTGCGCGGCCAGCACGTAGGACAGGTCCGCGGTGGACCCGGTGCTGCCCAGGACTGCGAACGACACGCCGACCAGCGAGAACGCGAATGCCGCGGGCGCGAGCACCCGGTCCGCGAGCAGCAGTCGGAAGTCGCGGATGGCGAGGACCGGAAACCGGCGGGCAGGCGCGCGCCACGGCATGAGGCATCCGATCTGTGCTGTCCGTGAGGCTCCCGGCCGACCGGGCGGAGGCCCCCACCGACGCTAACCGGCATGTCAGCCGCACGGCAATGCAAATCTTCCCAGCTCACCCGCCCACAGGGCCGTAGCCGTACCCCCGGGACGTGAGCGACACCAGAGTCACCCCGGTGCCGCTCGCCGGGGCTAGCGGATGCCGTAGAGGTGCTCCAGGGCGAGCTGGTCGAGGCGCTCGAAGGCCATGCCGCGCGCGGCGAGAGCCTCGATGTCGGGCGTGAAGCCCTGGACGTCGCGCCAGGTCTCACCGTCGGCCAGGGTCGGCAGCGCCAGGTCGGCCACGTGCGAGGCGGCCAGCGCCGCGATGACCTCGTCGTCGGCCCGGAACGCGCGGACCTTCTCCCGCAGGATCAGGTAGTTGCGCATGCAGGCGGCGGCCGAATCCCAGACGCCGTCGTCGTCCTCGGTGCGCGGCGGCTTGTAGTCGAAGTGGACCGGCCCGTCGTACCCGCCCGCCTCCAGGGCGTCCACGACCCAGAACGCGCCGCGCGCGTTGCCGGCCCCGAACCGCAGGTCCTGGTCGTAGCGGGGCCCGTTCTGGCCGTTCAGGTCGATGTGGAACAACTTGCCGTGCCAGAGCGCCTGGGTGATGCCATGGGCGTAGTTGAGGCTGGCCATCTCCTCATGCCCGATCTCCGGGTTGATCCCGACCATCTCGGGATGCTCCAGCTCGGTGATGAAGGCCAGGGCGTGCCCGGCGGTCGGCAGCAGGATGTCGCCGCGCGGCTCGTTGGGCTTCGGCTCGATCGCGAACCGCAGGCCGTACCCCTGGTCGATGACGTAGCTGGACAGGATGTCCATGGCTTCCTTGTACCGGTCCAGCGCGGCGCGCATGTCCTTGGACGCGCCCGACTCGGCGCCCTCCCGGCCGCCCCAGAACACGTACACCTTCGCGCCCAGTTCCGCGGCCAGGTCCAGGTTGCGCATGACCTTGGCCAGGGCGAAGCGGCGCACGTCACGGTTGTTGGCGGTGAACGCGCCCTCCTTGAACATCGGATGCGAGAACAAGTTGGTCGTCGCGGTGGTCACGACCAGGCCGGTCTCCTCCAGCGCCAGGCGGAAATCAGCGATCTTCTTGTCCCGCTCCGTGTCGCTCGCGTCGAAGTCGAACACGTCGTTGTCGTGGAAGTTCACCCCGTAGGCGCCGAGCTCGGCGAGCTTGCGCACCGCGCGGTCGGCGGGCATGGGCGGCCGTACGGCGGGGCCGAATACCTCCACCCCCTGCCACCCGACGGTCCAGATACCGAACGAGAAGTGGTCAGCGGGAGCCGGAACGTAGGCGTCTGTGCTCACGGGTCAGTCCTTCCTTCCCAGGTGGTGGTGGCCTCACGCAGCGCGGCCAGTCTCTCTCGGATGGCTGGCTGCGGCGGCCCGGTGTACTCCTCCGCGCCGCTGCGTGGCCAGTCCGGCGGGTCCGGGGTGCCAGCCAGGGCCCAGGCCGCCTGGCGGGCCGCGCCCAGCGCGACGTACTCCTCGGGCTCCGGCACGGCGACGGGCACGCCGAAGATGCCCGGCGCGACGGCCCGGATCGCCGCCGACCGCGCCCCGCCGCCGATCAGCAGCACCCGGCGGCGCTCGACGCCCTGCGCGGCGAGGAGGTCGGCGGCCTCGGCGAGCGAGGCCAGCACGGCTTCGACAGCGGCCCGGGCGAGATTCTGGCTGGTGGCGTTCTGCGTGGTCAGGCCGCGCAGCACACCGGTCGCGCCAGGACGGTTCGGGGTCCGCTCGCCGTCCAGGTAGGGCAGCAGCGTGATCCCGCCCGCGCCGGGCGCGGCCGCCAGCGCCTGGGCGGACAGCCCGGCCAGGTCGGTGCCGATCAGCGAGGCCGTGGCGGACAGCACGAGGCCCGCGTTGACGGTTGCCACCAGGGGCAGGAAGCGCCCGGTGGCGTCGGCGAAGCCCGCCACGGCCCCCGACGCGTCAGCGGCCGGGACCGCGGCGACGGCGTACGCCGTGCCGGAGGTCCCGATGGAGATGACCAGTTCGCCCGGCTCCAGGCCGAGGCCCAGCGCCGCTCCCATGTTGTCGCCGGTACCCGGCGCGAGCACGGCCCCGCCCGGGGTCTGGCCGACGACCTCGGCAGGCTTGGCGACCCGGGGCAGGACTGGCTCATGACCGAGGGCGGCCGCGGCCAGGTCGGGTAGCCAGCGCCCGCTCGCGGGCGAGAAGTAGCCCGTGCCCGAGGCGTCGCCGGCATCGGTCACCGGCTCGGTCGCGCCGAGCCGCCAGCTGAGCCAGTCGTGCGGCAGCAGCACGAGATGCGTCCTCGCCGCGTGCTCCGGCTCGTGATCCGCGAGCCAGCGGAGCTTGGTGACGGTGAACGACGCGTTGGGCACGCTCCCGGTGTGCTCAGCCCACCAGGCTGGTCCGCCACGTTCGGCGATCAGCGCGGTGGCCGCGGCCGCCGACCGCAGATCGTTCCACAGCAAGGCCGGCCTGATCACCCGCCCGGCCTCGTCCACCACGATCATGCCGTGCTGCTGGCCGGCGACCGCGACCGCGTCCGCCCGTTCCAGCAGCCCGTCCCCGGCCTGCTGCAGCGCGGACCACCACGCAGCCGGATCACACTCGGTGCCCCCCGGATGCGGCGCGCTCCCGCGCGCGACGACGGTGCCGTCCTCGGCGCGGCACAGCAAGATCTTCGTGGACTGCGTCGAGGAGTCCACCCCGGCCACGAGCATGCTGTTAACCTCCCACGCCGACGGATTGAACCTATCCCGGCAGCGTATTCCGGCTCTGGCCACGGGCCCGCGACACTTCGAAAAACTATCCGAAAGTTGCGGTCGCGGATGAGTATAGGTATCGGTCACAGCGCTGACAAGACACCGGCGGCCTGCCCTCCGGGGCCGGCCATGGACGATCACGGGCGGACAGGCTGCTTCCCAGGCTGTCCTGGGGAAGGCCCGGGGAGCGTCCCGGCCCGGGCCGCCTGCCAGCCCGCCACGAGCTCGCCGCCGAGCACGGCCAGCAGCGCCGCTACCGGGACAGTCCAGCTACCGGTGGCGGTGTGCAGGAACCCGACGGCGAGCGGGCCCGCGGTGGCGACGAGGTAGCCGGTGCCCTGGGCGAACGCTGACAGCGAGGCGGCGACCAGGGGATCGGGAGACCGGGCCAAGGTGAAGTAGATGGCCAGGCTGAGCGCCG
Source organism: Streptosporangiaceae bacterium (assembly GCA_036394075.1). Lineage (GTDB taxonomy): Bacteria > Actinomycetota > Actinomycetes > Streptosporangiales > Streptosporangiaceae > JAWWPY01. The sequence continues at coordinate 8,522 of DASWFT010000393.1, read as the reverse complement.
CTCCCTGGCCGAGGCCCAGGACCAGAATCCAGGCGGTGGACTGGGCCAGCGGGGCGAACCACACGCCGGCGAGACCGGCCGCGCTCGCCGCTATGGCGGCCACCATGAGCCCGCGCTGGCTCGGGACCCGGTGTGCGAGCACCGGGATGACCAGGGCGGTGACGGCGCCCCCCAGGTTCATCAGCGCCAGCAGGGTGCCCGCGTGCACGGCCGTTGCCCCGCGGTCACGGAACATCGTGGGCAGCCAGGAGAGCGTGGCGTAGAACGTGAGGCTCTGCAATCCCAGGAACACGGTCACCTGCCAGGCCAGCGCGTACCGGTACACCCGCAGCTGCCCGGCCCGGCCCGGCTGGGATCCGCCGCCCAGCGGCGCGGCATCCAGCGGGGCGGCATCCAGCGGGGCGGCATCCAGCGGCGCGGCATCCAGCGGCGCGGCATCCAGCGGCGCGTCCGCGGGGCCGGGCGGCATGGTCCGGTACTTGCGCTGCGGAAGCCAGGCCACGGCGGCGGCGATGGCGGGCAGCGCCCACAGGCCCAGCGTGAGCCGCACCGACCCGCCCGAGGCCCGGTACACGGGAACCGCGATCAGCGAGCTGAGGATCGAGCCGGCGGACAGGCTCAGCAGGTAGATCCCGATCAGCAGCCCGGCCCGGTCCGGGTTCCGCCGCTTCACCAGGCTCGGCAGCAGGACATTCATCGGCGCGATCGCGGCGCAGGCCAGCACAGTCCCGGGGAACAGCATCACCCCCGGCAGCGCCCCTCGCAGCAGCAGGCCCGCCGCCAGCAGGGCCAGCGCCGCTTCCAGCACACGTTCTTCCCCGAACCTGCGGCTCAACGGCGCCGCCACGGCGGAGAACACGCCGAAGCAGAGCACGGGCACCGACGCCAGCACGGCGAGCGCCGCCGAGGACAGCCGCAGGCTGGCCGACAGCTCTGGGAAGACCGGTGGCAGGCTGGTGATCGCGGCCCTCAGGTTGAACGCCAGCGCGACAATCCCGACGACGAGCAGCGCGATATGCCGCCTGGACGCAAGGTTACGCGCCCGGGCGCCAGTGCTGCCGGGGCTCGCCGCGTACGGTCCGCGGCGCCAGGTCACGTTCTTATGGCGCGCAATCCGACCGGCACGTGGGCGGCAAGCTGTGCCGCGATGCCAGCCGCACGCTCCGCCACGGTGCTCACGGCGGCCACCGCAGCGGCCCCGCTGGTGCTGGCGCTGGCCGCGCGGTTGGCCAGAACGGCGACCCGTTCCGATAGCACGGCCCACGCCGCCTCACGCGCGGGAGTGAAATTGCCCATCTGGTAGTACATCTCGAACGCCGGGCCCGCGGTCCGCCCGGGGTAAGCGGGCCCGGCCGGCAGCCGGGTGAGGGCCGTGCCGAGCGGCTCGAGCACCCCGGTCATGAGCCCGAACGCGGCGCCGATCAGCACGCCCAGTTGCTCGTCGCTCTCGTCCGTGTGAGTGAAGAACCGGGTCAGCGTCTGGAGCAGCGCCTCGTAGCCGAGGGTGAACAGCTCGGCGACCGTGATGGCCGCGGGCTCGGTAGCCAGCGGCTGCGGCGCCTCGATGTCGTAAGGCTGCCGGGTGAACGCGGCGATGACCGGCCGGGCCGGCTCGAAGGTGGGGTCCTGCTTGCGGAGCTCGCTGTACTCCTCCCACATGCTGAGGAAGCGGCCGTAGTGGGCGGAACGCCAGTCGCCGCGGGCGCCCTCGCCCTGCTCGATGATCTCCTCGATTGCCGCGTGCGCGGACTTGAGGTCCGTCACGGTGACAATCTCAGGCCAGCTGAACAGTTCCGGGGTGGCCTGCGCGCGGGGCGGCCCGACGAATACGGCGCCTTCCCCCAGGTGGCTGACAAGATGGCTGAGCCCTTCGGAGATGCCCCGGTAGAGATGCCCGACGGTGGCGAAATCCTGCACCCGCGGCAGCGCCTCGCCCGGTTCGACCGGCTCGTGCGGCGGCGCGCCCGGAACGAACCCCTCGGCGTCCTGGCGCTCCATTCCCTCGGGCCGTTCAAGGTACAGGAAATGGGTGAGCGCCGCCTCGCCAAACGGAAGCAGGTCAAGCTGGACGCCGGGCGGGAAGTAGTTGGAGCGCTGCGGGAAGTTGGGCCTGGTCAGGACCGGAGCAGCGCCGATCGAGGACATCAGGTTCGCGACCAGCGCGAAATGCAGCATCTCCTGCACGGCAATCCCGCGCAGGACCTCCCGCCACCTCGCGACCGCGGCCGCCTGCTCCGCAGTCAGGCCCTCCCCGGCATCCTGTTTCAGGCTGAAGCCCGCATAGAGGTACTGGCACATGATCATGTGCTCCAGCTGGGACGCCTCAGCCAGCAGATACCAGAGGTGCTCACGGTGCTCGACCACGAGCCTGGGTTCAGCCATCAGGTGCTCCAGGGGCTCCAGGGAGACTTCGGCCGGATCACGAACCGTCAATGTTTACATGATTACATGCCGATCCCGCCATGCGTGGGCATCGGCGGGAGGCTCTGTCCGGGCGGCAGCGGCTTCAGCCTCCCGCGACCAGCGAGCGGAGCACGTACTGCATGATCCCGCCGTGGCGGAAATAGTCCGCCTCGCCGGGCGTGTCGATCCGGACGACCGCCCGGAACTCCCGGCCGTCCGCGCTGACCGTGACCTCCGGTGGCACCGGCCCGGTGTTGATCTCCTCGATGCCGGTCACGTCGAACACCTCGCGGCCGGTGAGGCCGAGTGAGGCCGCCGACTGCCCCGGCCGGTACTGAAGCGGCAGCACGCCCATCCCGATCAGGTTGGACCGGTGGATCCGCTCGAACGACTCGACCAGGACGGCCCGGACGCCGAGCAGCAGAGTTCCCTTGGCGGCCCAGTCCCTCGACGAGCCCGAGCCGTACTCCTTGCCGCCGAGCACGATCAGCGGCGTGCCCTCCTGCGCGTACTGCCGTGACGCCTCGTAGATCGACATCTGCTCGCCATCCGGCAGCTTCACCGTCACGCCGCCCTCGGTGCCCGGGGCCAGCTGGTTGCGGAGCCGGATGTTCGCGAACGTGCCGCGGATCATCACCTCGTGGTTGCCCCGCCGCGACCCGTAGGAGTTGAAGTCGCGCCGCTGCACCCCGTGCTCGCGCAGGTAGTCACCGGCGGGGCTGTCGTTCTTGATCGCGCCGGCCGGTGAGATGTGGTCGGTGGTCACCGAGTCGCCCAGCATGGCCAGCACCCGGGCTCCATGGATGTCGGTGACCGCGGCCGGCTTCTCGGTCATCCCCTCGAAGTACGGCGGCCGCCGCACATAGGTGGACTCCGGGTCCCAGGCGAACGTGTCGCCCTCGGGGACCGGCATCGCGCGCCACCGGTCGTCGCCCTCGAAGACGTCCGCGTAGTCGCGGGTGAACATCTCGGCGGCGACCGCGCTGCGCACCACGGAGTCGATCTCGTCCGGGGTCGGCCAGATGTCGCGCAGGTACACCGGCGTGCCGTCGGATCGCGCGCCCAGCGGCTCGTGGACCATGTCGATGTCCATCGTGCCGGCCAGCGCGTACGCGACCACCAGCGGCGGTGAGGCCAGGTAGTTCATCTTCACGTCCGGGTTGATCCGGCCCTCGAAGTTCCGGTTGCCGGACAGCACGGACACGACCGCGAGGTCACTGTCGGCCACCGCCGCGCTGATCGTCTCGGGCAGCGGCCCCGAGTTGCCGATGCAGGTGGTGCAGCCGTAGCCGACCAGGTTGAAGCCGAGCTTCTCCAGGTAGGGCACCAGACCGGCGCGCTCGTAGTAGTCCATGACCACCTTGGAACCGGGCGCCAGCGTGGTCTTCACCCACGGCTTGCTGGACAGGCCGGCCTCGACCGCCTTGCGGGCGAGCAGCGCGGCGCCGATCATGACCGACGGATTCGAGGTGTTCGTGCACGAGGTAATGGCCGCGATGACGACGGACCCGTGATCGACGGAAGTTTTCGTTCCGTCGTCCAGTGTGACCTGTACCGGTGCGGACGGGCGGCCGGGCGGGCCCTCAGCCACCGGATCGGAGGCGGGGAACGTGCCCTTCAGCCCGTTGTCCAGGCCGGGGGCGGATACGTATGTGCCCAGCGCGTCGCGGAACGCCGTCTTCGCGTCGGCCAGCGCCACCCGGTCCTGCGGGCGCTTCGGGCCGGCCAGCGACGGCACCACCGTGGACAGGTCGAGCTCCACTTCCTCCGAGTACCTGGCGGGCTGGCTGGGGTCGTGCCAGAGGCCCTGTTCCCTGGCGTACGCCTCGACCAGGGCAACCTGCTCGGCGGGCCGGCCGGTCAGCCGCAGGTAGGTCAGCGTCTGCTCGTCGATGGGGAAGATCGCGCAGGTCGAGCCGAACTCCGGGCTCATGTTGCCGATCGTCGCCCGGTTCGCCACGGGCACGGCGGTCACGCCCTCCCCGTGGAACTCGACGAACTTGCCGACCACGCCGTGATGGCGGAGCTTTTCTGTGATGGTGAGCACCAGGTCGGTGGCGGTCGCCCCGGACGGCAGCTCGCCCAGCAGGCGGAACCCGACGACCCGCGGGATCAGCATGCTCACCGGCTGGCCCAGCATCGCCGCCTCGGCCTCGATCCCGCCCACACCCCAGCCGAGCACGCCCAGGCCGTTCTGCATGGTGGTGTGCGAGTCGGTGCCCAGGCAGGTGTCCGGGTAGGCGCTGCGGGCGCCGCCGTCACCAGCCTGCGTCATGATCACCCGCGCCAGGTGCTCGATGTTGACCTGGTGCACGATGCCGGTTCCCGGTGGCACAACCTTGAATTGGCTGAACGCTTCCTGCCCCCACCGCAGGAACTGGAAGCGTTCTTGGTTCCGGCCGAACTCCAGGTCCACGTTCCGCTGGAAGGCGTCCGGCCGTCCGAAGATGTCGGCGACCACCGAGTGGTCGATGACCAGCTCGGCCGGCACCAGCGGGTTGATCTTCCCCGGATCGCCGCCGAGCTGGCGCATGGCCTCACGCATGGTGGCGAGGTCGACCACGGCCGGCACCCCCGTGAGATCCTGCAGGATCACCCGGGCCGGAGTGAACTGGATCTCGGTGCCGGGCTGGGCCGCCGGGTCCCACTCCGCCAGGGTGGTGATGTGCTCGCGCGTGACGTTGTGGCCATCCTCGGTGCGCAGCAGGTTCTCCAGCAGGATCTTCAGGCTGAACGGGAGGCTGGCCGCACCGGGCACCGCGTCCAGCCGGTGGATCTCGTACTCTGCCTCGCCGACCTTGAGCGTGGCACGGCTGCCGAAGCTGTTCGCGGTCATCGTGTGCTGGCCTCCTGTCCCGTGCCGCCTGCGGCGGCCGGCTCTTCCTGCATCCTGCCGCAGGACGCCTGGCACAAACTCATCGGCCCGGTACCTTTCGGCCCGCCCTGATGGTCTGGGTAAGCCCGTCCACAGCAAGGTATCTCGACATCGAGCTAACTTACGAAGCCCACCGTAAGCGTGACTTATCTCGACGTCAAGCTATCTCGGGCTGCGGGCGACCGCGCCACGGGCCGTTTATTTTCATGGCCAGCTTGCCACCGGGAAAGTCAGGATTGGGTGGCGCCCGGGCGAGGATTCCCTGTCCCAGCCGGGTCGGCCGGTCGGCCTCAGCGGGCGCGCCTCGCGCGCGTCGAACGCCAGGTCGCCGGCCTCCTTCGGGCGCGGCGCGGGCGGCGCAGGACGACTTTCGCCTGGTAGGCCTGCACCACACGGCCCTGAGAGCGGAGAGTGCCTGCTCGGTTCGTCGCCGGATTTATACTATCTCAAGGGCGCATCAGATCCAGCAGTCTAGACCCCGCTGGTTACCCGTAGTCAGGGATAGAACGCATTCCGCACATAGGCGTCCGCACCCGGCCGGCTAGACAGCCATCACGAGAGCGTCAATGCTCGCAAGCAGGCACGTCCGCTACGCCAGCGACTTGATGGAGATCGCACAATGCCCGAGTGCGACCATGGCCCAAGCGCGGTCGCGACCCTGCTCACCGCGCCGACCAAGCAGTTAGACCGCCCCGCAGACCGCCCCGCCCAAGATCGTGACCTCCTGCGGTCCAGGGCTGGGCAATTCCTGGAGTCGCGAAAACGGGACCCCGCGGCCAGCTGGCCGCTGCGAAGCTACCTCCAACTCGGCGCCCTGCCGGGCGCGGTGCCGTGCGCGCGGTTGCACGCCAAGCTGGTGCTCTGGGAGTGGGGCCTTGATCGCCTGGTGGAGACGTCTGAACTGCTGGTGTCGGAGATCGTCACCAACGCAGTCCGCGCATCCGCCGGCCCGGCGAACGGCCAGGGCGACGAGCAGCAGGTCAGCGGACTGCCCTCGGTGTGGCTGTGGCTGGCCACCGACCGGCGCGACGTGCTGATCCAGGTCTGGGACGGCAATAACGAAATCCCGGTATGGCGGGACTTGGGGCCGGAGGCGGAAGGCGGACGCGGACTGCTCCTCGTCGAGCGCCTCAGCGCCCAGTGGGGCAATTACACGCCGGAGGGCTGGAGCGGGAAGGTGGTCTGGGCGATCGTGGGCAAGGACGCTGCTGGGCGAGCTGATCTGACCGCGAGTGCCTGACCGCCGGGCGATCCCGATGTGATGTCGTCGCCCGGGCTCATGGAATCGAGCGCATCCACCGATCATGGCCGACGGCGGACTTGAATCACCGGCCAGCGGCGGCCTTGTCCAGCCCGTGCCGGGCGGCGCTGACGTCCAGGCCGCCCATGCCCTCATCGACGAGTGAGTCCCACCGCCGGCCGATGGCGTCGAGGACGGGCAGCGACACGTCCGATGCCGCGCTGAGCGCCAGCCGGATGTCCTTGAGCGCCCACTGGAGCGAGAAATCTGGCGAGTCGTCCCCGGCGTCCATCTTGCGGAACTTCGCGTGCGCCCACGGCGAGGCCAGGTTTCCGGCGCCGAGGAATTCCAGCACCTCCTGGTGATCGGCGCCGAGCGAGTCCGCCAGCGCCAGGATCTCGGCGGTTCCCTCGGCCAGGAAGACCAGCCAGCTGTTCATGACCAGCTTGAGCCTGGTGCCCGCGCCCGCCTCGCCGAGCCACTTCGTCGCCCGGCCGATCGCCTCGAATACGGGCTCGAGCACAGGCTTGGCCGCCTCAGGGCCAGATGCCAAAATCAGCAGCTGGCCAGCTTCGGCTGGGCCCCGGGTCCCCGAGACCGGCGCGTCCACGAAGTGGACGTCCGTGCGCTCTTCCGCAACCTGGGCGGCTAGCTCGCTGATGGCGGCCACGCCGATGGTGCCCATCTGCGCCCACACGGCGCCCAGCCGCATCGCGGCCAGCATGCTCTGGCCGAAGGCCACGGACTTCACCGCCTCTGCGTGCGGGAGCATGGTGATCACCACGTCCGCGTGAGCGACGGCGTCGGCGGGCAATTCGTGCGCCACCGCGCCCTCCGCCGCCAGAGCGGCGGCAGGCTCGGGCGTCCGGTTCCACACGTCGACCGGCAACCCGGCGCGCAGGAGGTTGCGGGCCATGCCGGCGCCCATCGTCCCGATGCCGAGCACCGCGACCCGTGGGCCCGTGCGATCCGGCGTAGTGTCGTTCACGAGTGCCTCCTAGTCATGTTCGCTGGCTGTCACGTTCGCTGGCTGTCATGTTCGCTGGCTGCGTCCATGCCCCGGCTGCGCCAGGCCACCAGCGTGGCCAGACCAGCCGTCACTGCCCCGGCGAGCATGGCCGCCCGGTCGCCACCCACGCCCGCCGTTCCGCCTCCGTGGCTGGCCGTGATGGCGATGGCCGGCAGCAGCGCGGCGCCGATGCCCGCGCCGATCTGGCGGCTAGTGTTGATCACTCCGCCCGTGGCCGGGAGGTGGGTAAGGGCCAGGAAGCCGAACGTTGCCACGCCGTTGGTCAGCACGAGCAGCCATCGCGTCCCCATCCGGGCCGCGAGCCGGGCGCCGAGCGCCCCGGCGGCGAACCCGACGATGCCCTGCGGGGCGATGGCCAGGCCGGTCACTAGGGCACCATCTTTCTCATGGGTACCGATACGGTGCTCGTTGTTGGGACTCGGCGGGAGCCGGGGTGACGGTCTGTGCCGGTCGCCGGAAAACGGCCTGCATGACACCACCGCCCCCGGTTTCTCCGGGGACACGGACTGGCAACAGGGAGACGCGCCGCAGAGCGCCGGTTAGTGACCGCCCGGTAGCTGTCCTCCTCGCCGGGTCGTCGCTGCCATCTTGAGGAGTTTCTGTGTCGTTTGCGCTGCCTGAAGCGCTGTTCTTCACCGGGATCGACTGGGCCGCTGAGACCCATGCCGTGTGCGTGCTGGATGCCGGGGGGCAAGATCGTCGCCGAGTTCGTGATCGAGCACTCGGCGGACGGGATCGGCACGCTGATCCGCCGCTTGGCCCGCTTCGGTGAGGCCGGCGGCATGCCGGTCGCCATCGAACGGCCGGACGGCCGCCTGGTGGACCTGCTGCTGGAAGCCGGGCACCCGGTGGTGCCGGTCAAGCCGAACGCGATCAAGGCGTGGCGGGACGGCGAGGTACTCTCGGGCGCCAAGTCCGACGCCGGGGACGCTGTGGTGATCGCCGGGTACCTGCGGCTGCGCGCCCACAAGCTG
>DASWFT010000392.1:0-8615 GCA_036394075.1 Streptosporangiaceae bacterium | reverse complement strand
CTAAGCCAAGTGACTAAGCCCGGCGAACCGGCGGCTGGCGGAGGTTGCATCCCTAACCGTCGCGGCGCCGCAGATCGCAGAAGGCGTGGCCAGCGGCCAGATGACTAGCTCCGGTCACCATGCCGGGTGCCTCGGGCCGCTTTGAGCACTGCGCGCAATGCACGCGTGCAAGAGGGCGGCGTCGCTGCGGGCCGCGGGACGATGATCTTGGTGCAGACGGTCTCGGCGACACACGTGCTCGTGCAGGCCCAGGGGCTGGCTGACCTGCCGCCCAGACCCTGCCCGGGGCGGCTGCTCGCGCCCGGGATCGTGCCGCCGCCGGGGGCTACGAGGGCGGTGCCCGCCCAGATGCAGGACCTGGCCGCAGTCCTGGCCACCGTCGGCGCGACGCACTCCCGGGGCGAGTACGCCATGTATCCACGTCTCGGCCACGCGCTACCCGTTCGCCGGAGAAGGCATGGTGTCGAGGTTTGCGGGGGAGTGCCGCTGTCCCGTCAAGATCAGGCGGATGCCAGAGAGGGTTCACATGGTTACCGCTCATGCATGAGATGAGGGTGTTGCCATGTCTGAGGTTTCAGGGGGGCGGCGGCGTCCAGCGACCGGTGAGGCCGGTGCAGATTGTGTTGGTCTCGTACTGGCGCAGGATCCACGGCAGATGGCTCTGATTCCAGATGAGGGTGCGGTCGAGGAGTTCGCGGCGGCATCCCCCGATCCAGCGTTCGGCGATCGCGTCTTGACCATCTTCACGCCTTCGGTTGCGAAGATCTCGTCGAACGCGCGGCTGAACGTGGCGTCACGGTCGCAGATGACGAAGCGGAACGAGGAGATCCGGCCGCCGAGGTCCAAGACGAGGTTGCGGGCCTGTTGGGCGGTCCATGCGCCGTCCGGGTTGGCGGTCACGCCGAGGATGTGCACGTGCCGGGTCGCGAACTCATGACGAATAGCACGTGCAGGCGTTTGAGGACGATCGTGTCCCTGTGGAAGAAGTCGCAGGCCAGATGCCCGTCAGCCTGGGCACAGAGGAACGCCCGCCACCAGGTGTCCAGGTTCCGGGGAGTCGGCCGGTGGCGCCGGGCACGCAGGATCCGCCGGCCGGTCGAGCTCGCTGGTGAGCCGGGCAATCAGCACCCCGTCCCGAGTTAATGGCGGTTGAACGTTTTGGGTGGCGCTCTGCGGCCGGCCGTCGGGGCTGTGAGTCGGCGCCGGAACTGGGATGGCTGCGGACCCGAGCTGGTCCATCTAGGGGGACGTCGGGCCGGTGGCTGAGGGAGTTGGCGTCACCGCGGAGGAGGGCGATGTCGTCGGAACGCCGGTCGGGTGTGGCGTCCCGGCCGGGGACACCGAACTGGCTGGCGTCGTCTGCGAAGTTGGTCTCGGCGTGGCCCGGACGGTTGGTCCCGGCGTGACCGCAGGCGCTGACGTGGCGGGCACCGGCCCGGTCGAAGTTGAGGGCTGCACCGTCGGGGTGACGCCGACGGTCGCGGGCGACGGGGGCTTGACCAGCACATAGGTCACCAGGGTGACCAGGAAGACTGCTGTCAGGACCCAGGTCGAGGTCCGCACCTGTCGCATAAGCCGGTCCCGTTCGGCTCTGCGGTGTCCAGACCGGCGGGCAGGTGGATGCCCTCGCGCCGGAACCCGGCCGCGACGCGGCCTCGCAGGATCCGCCCGACATCGAACTGCTTGCCGGGCAACGTCCTGGCGACCACGCGGACCTGGAAGTGGTCTACGTCGATGCTCTGCACACCCATGACGGCCGGGGGATCCAGCAGCAGCCGGCGCAGGCCCGGCTCCTTGTACGCTTCCTCCCCGATCAGCCGCAGCAAGTCGCTCACCCGGTTGACGTCCACGGCAGCGGGCACAGGCACGTCTACCACGGCACGCGCCCAGTCTCGCGAGAGATTGGTCACCTGGGTGATCTGGCCGTTGGGGGTAATGACGACCTCGCCGTCGGCGGTCCGCACCGTGGTCACCCGCAACGTGACATCCTCGACAGTCCCGGTCGCAGGGTCAGGCAGGCTCGGCACCGAAAGCCGGATGAGGTCCCCAAAGCCGTACTGGCGCTCGGTGATGATGAAGAAGCCGGCCAGGATGTCCTGCACGATGCGCTGTGCACCGAACCCCAGCGCTACAGCCACCACGGCGGCAGGCGCCACCAGACTCGTCACGGGGATGCCGAGGCGCGCGGCGATAGCCACCGCGGTGGCGGCGTAGATGACCACCAGGGTGGCCCAGGTGATCACCTGCGCCAGTGCGTGCCGGTGCTTTGAAGCCTCCGAGCGGACCAGCGCGTCCGTCTCCTGCGCGCTGGCGTCGATCCGATCGGTGATCCTCCCGCCCAACCAGGTCACGAGCCGCGTCAGCAGCACCGCCCCCGTCACGAGCAGCACGATCTCCAGGCCACTGCCGCGCGCCCATTTAGCGATGTCGGTTAGAGCCGTCACACCCGACAACATAGCCTCCAATCATCGCCGAACCCGCCGCCGGCGACTACAGCCATGACATGGCAGGACGGGCCCGGCAAGCGCAAAGGCGCCGAAGGTTCACCATCGAGACCGGAGCGCCGCTACTCGCAATCCGCTTCTGGCGGCCCACAGCACGGACCGACCATGCTCCGCTGCCTCAGACCGCATTTGAGGGTCAGTCTCATGCCTGTCCAGCAAGCGGGCCAGGCTGCGCGGCCCTCTCGGCTTCCCGGCGTTCTCGCCGTTCAGGCACGGCTTTGAGGCCGTGCCCCATGCGGGCTGCGTCATCTCCGGCCTCGGACGGGAGCCACCCCGGGAGCACGCCGCGACCAGCCCCGAGGGTTCCCCGCGCTGTTCTGCACATCCGTGCGGGTGCTGGTCAGGAGGCCTGCGGCAGGGGTGGCAGATCGCCCGGCTCTGGCCGGTGCCGCATTCCAGGGGACCTGCTTGCGTGGTTCCCCCGAGGTGACGGCGGGGCGCCTGGGCAGGGACGCTGACAGCTCTCACTCGTGGCCGCTCCTGCCGAGTCTGCTGTAGCTCAGATCGTGCCGGGACTGGTACGGTTTCCCGGCTATCCGCCCGTCAGCCAGTAACTAATCAAGTGACTGGGCTTCCCGGCCACGTTGCCGCGCGTGTTCATGACGGGCGGCGGCATCGCCGGTACATGCTCACCCGCGCGCCCTTTACGTGACGTTCTGCCTCTGGTGCTGCGGGTCAGGCCGGCCGCAATGCAGCGCTGGGCCTGTAATCGCCGCTGCGTGGAGTTAGCGAACTGGTCGCGCCAGGACACTCGCGAGCGTCCTACCGACTATGCGCTTGTTGGGACATGCCGGTGGCAGGCCGGGAAGACGCTCAGAACGTTCTGCTCTGTGCGGTGGTGGCTGTTCCGGTTTAGCCTGCGGGACTGAATTTTTGGACCCGCGTAGCCGCGCCATTGTTGATCAGGACGTTGATGGAGCCAACCCCGTGTGGTTGCACGAAGGCCAGCACGCGGTCGACGGCGGTGGCCGTCAGGCGGGTGCCGGCCTTCACCGAGGTGAGCCCGAGAGCCTGCACGACCAAGGCGGGCGGCACGTAGTTGGCCTCAATCCCAGACGGCTGGGCCGGAAGCGGGGCCGAGGACGATACAGCGGCCCACCCTGCCGTGTCGTAGGTGGAGAAGATGACGACGGCGCCCCCTGTGCTAATACGCAGCGCGTAGACGGGCAAGGGGGCCGGGGCCTGGTGGTCTGTGTCACGCCACCCGTACTGCCCTGCGCCGCGAAAGACTTCGCGGTCGACAGAGATGAAGTAGGTCGTATTCAGACCGGGCTGGAACAGCCGCCTTACGGCGTGAGTGGCCTGGCTGTTGAGATAGCTGGCATAGGTTGCGGGAATCGCAGATGGCGGAACGGCAACGCCCCGATCACTGAGCGGGACGGCAGCCGCGTAGCCCTGGGCATCTTTGGTGATCGCCGACGCGAGGTAGTGGAGCATGCGCGCGCTTGAGTCGAGGTCGTAGAGCGCCATGGCCGTCTGCCACGGCGCCGAGCTCGCTGACTGCACCATGACGAACAGATGACCAGCCGCTCTGCTGCCTGCCTGCTGCCCGGCCGCCCAGAACCAGCGCGGGTAGCCGGTCAGCCGTGGAACGTAAAAGCTCTCATTGACCAGCCTGGTGATGGTTGGCCCGGACGTGCCCCTGAGGAACAGCTGTGCCTGCAGTTCCGCCCCGGCGGTCAGGCGGCGCGCAGCGCCTGGGCTATAGTCCACCGCCAGCTGCTCGAATCTTGGCCAGAACCCGTCGAACACCTCACGCGCCTTCGCCACCGTCAGCTGCTGCCCGGCCTGCCCGCTGCCGGTAGCGCCCGGGTGAGCCGCTGGATAGCCGGCCCCCGCGCACCCGGTGAGCCCGAGCAAGAGCACTGACGCTGCGGCAGCGACGCGTAACGTCCCCAAGACTCCTCAGCTCACGGCTGGGCCGCGAGAACCCCTGGCGCCCGCAGCGGCTGGATCAAGTGCAGGGACCATACCAGCATCAGCGGTGACAAGCGTTACTTACCGGCGGCAGCAAGCCGGCCTGGCGGAAGCTGAGAGCCTTAAGCCCGTTCCCGTGCATAGCCCGAGCGCTGTTCCTCCTTCGTCCCGGTGAACTCCTTGTTGCCGGTGAGAACGCGGACGCTGTCCTCGATGTCATCAGAGCCTGCGGGGTCCAGCGCGTCGTCCTGCTGTCCTCCCATGCGCGCGGACGCGCCCGGCGGCCATTTCCCATTGCCCCCCGGGTCGAGGAAGCCGCACAGCAGCGTGGCCCGGACTGAACCATCCTGCGGCCGGGAGGCTTTAATTCCAAAGCATCCGCGTGGGCGGACATGGCCTGCTCGCAGCAGGCGGGAGCCGCGCCGTCCGGGGACGTCGGGCTGCCGCAGATCGACAATTCGCTGCGCGGCCGACGACTGGTCAGCCAAGCCGGAACTACGCACATAACAGCGGGCATTGTCGCGAACCGTCTACCAGCATTGATCACGGAACGTGGCCGGGTGGCGACAGCCTCCACCCACGGACCGCCGGAGATCAGCTGATTCTGGCCGTGGTCGGCTCGCGGGCTGACACTCGATGCTAATCATGGCGGGCTGAATGTGATGTTCACGCGGAGCAAGCTGCGGCGCCGCTGCTATCGCCTATGTGGTGCCATCGAACACAGCAAGCAGTGGTATCCCGGGAGCCGCCATGTGCTGTTGAATTCTGTGCATGGACCTGGCGGGTGCGGCAAGGCTGGCGCGTCGCCTGCATCGGGGTGAGATTGATGAGGCTGGCCGCGCCTATGTTGATCATCTTGAGCGGGTCGCTGGGCTGGTTGCTTCCTACGGTGGGGGCGGGTGCGAGCAGATGGCGGCCTGGCTGCATGGCGTTAGCCGGACCGGCATGGTGCCTTCGGATCTGGCTGCGCGGAGGCCGCCGCGCCGGGTGGTCAGGATTGTCCAGGCGCTGACGCCGAGCCCAGCGTGGGAGTCAGTTGAGAGCTATGCGGGCAGGATCAGGTCCTGCCCTGGAGCGGTGCTGGTGCTGCGCGCCGATGTCACGGACCTATGCCGCCCGGAGGCGCTTTCGGCGCTGGGGGCGGGGGCGCGGCAGCGGCGGTGGGATCGTTGCCGTGTTCTGCTGGCCAGGTTGGGTGAGCCGGTGCCAGCGGGCCTGGCCGAGGCGCCAGTTGGCGGGCCGTTCGATGTCGCCGTGCTGCTGTCCCAGCTCAGAGCTGATTGTCCGGGCAGGTGGGCGGCGGTTCAGGCGCTGGGGTCAGTGGGGGAGTTGCGTGCCGCCCAGCCGCTGATTGACGCCTATCTTGCCGCTGAGGCAGGGGATCCCGGGTGGGCTGGCGGTAAGAGCCAGCTGGCTGGTGCCTTGTCCAAGATTGCCGTCCAGCGCAGGCACCAGGACGATCCGCACTGGGTGCAGAGGCTGGTGAGCCTGTCCGCCCATCGCGATGCCTTCTTGCGGGCGACGGCGATCCGCGGTCTGGCGGGACTCGATAACTACGAGCCCATCGTGGTGCGGGCGCTTTCCGACGGCAGCCCGCTGGTTGTGGATGCGGCGCTCGGGGCACTGGACACCCGCCAGGTCCAGGAACAAGCCCCGACGCTGACCGTCATCGCCAGCCGCACGGAGCCAGAGTGGATATGGCCTCGCCGGGTGGCGGTGCGGCGGCTGGTGAAGGCGGGACGTGCCGACTGCGGCATGCTGATGACCGCACTGGCAGCCGACGGCTTGAGACTGGGCCACGATGCGATCATTGTCCTGATCACGGAATGCGGCCGGCCGGTTATCCCTCAGCTCATCGGCCAGCTCCGCGGCGGGGCCCGCGGCCGGGCTGCGGCCGCATTTATCCTAGGGGAGCAGCGGGCCACCGAATCGGCCGCCGATCTGGCCGCTGTGCTGGGCGAGGACGGCCTGGACCTGCAGGTGGCGCTCGCGTGCATCGATGCCCTGGCGAAGATCGCAGACCCAGCGGCGGTCCCCGCCTTGGCCGGGGCCGCCCGCCATCGCCTGGCATGGGTGCGGGCAGCCGCTTTGACGGCGCTGCTGAAGTTCGATCACCCTAACGTGACGCAGATCGCGCTGGCGGCTTGTGAGGATTTCGACCCCGATGTGCGCGAGAGGGCGGTCAGGCTCCTGGCAGCCCGGGGCGACCAGCGCGCCACAGCACGGCTGCTGCTGTTTTGCGACGGCCCGCTTGCCCCGGCTGCCCTCAAGGGCCTGATCCACATCGCCGACGAGCGCGCCGTGCCCGGCCTGCGCCAGGTGTTCTTGAGCAGCGGCGACCGGCGGATCCGTAACCTGGCGGGACAGGCGCTCGCCCGGTCTGCCAGCCACGCTGGGCTGTTGTATCCCGGAGGATGGATGACGCCAAGCCAGGTCCGGGCCATCGCCTGGGTACTCGGCGAGATCGGGGACAAGACCTCCTCCGCACGGCTCAGCCATCTCCTCACACACCGGGACGAACTGGTCCGTGCCCGCGCCGCAGCCGCGCTCGGCAAGATCGCCGACCCGGCCACGGCACCCGCGCTCCACGCCGCGCTCGACGACATCTCGCCACGGGTGCGGGCCAGCGCCGCTACCGCGCTCGGCCTGCTCGGCGTCACCGACGCCAGTCAATGGCTAACGCCTGCGCTGCGTGACCGCCATCCTGCCGTCCGTTCAGCCGCGGAAGCTGCACTGCGGCGCCTGCGCACAGATCAGGACTAACCCGGCTCAGGGCGGCCGCTGGAAGAGACCCGGCTGGCAGCGGCCAGGGACTGCTGGTTCTATCACCCGCCACGGTAGGACTGGTCGATAAGGCTGTCGGTCAAGCTGCCCAAGATCCCCCGCAGTGTTCCTTCCACGAGGCGGGACCCGATGCCGCGGGCCAGCGCCTCCAGCATCTCGTCGTGAAACAGCAGCGCGTAATGATGCAGCTGCCGGAATGGGGCCTCGGAATGCTGTGGGTGGACCGAGTTGACCTTTACCCGTTCCTCGATCCAGACCGAGTTGAACACCTCATGTGCCTGGTAGGCGGCGAGTCCTCTGCCGTGCAGCGGGTGACCGCTGATCGCCTCGTCGTTGGGGCCGCCGAAACGGATGTCTGAGCAGCCATGCATCTCGATCACCACGAACAGCGAGGGGTGCGCGCCGGCGGGCGAGACCACCGTCAGGTAGGTGCCATCCCAGTGCGGATCGGGCTGGCTCGCCAGGCACACCGCGAACGCCCGCGACCCGTTGCTGATCAGATGCGGAATCGGGGCGCCTATGTCCCAGCGCGGGCCGATCTCGATGACTTGCGCGTACTGCTCGCCGCGAGCGGCGGCCAGCTCCCTCTCGGCCTTCAGCTGGTCTCCCCGCGCGGCCTTCAGCGTGTACATGGTGTCCCCGCTCAGCTCGCGGCTCAGCTCGCGGACCCGCTCACGGGCGGCTGCAAGGCGCTGTTCCAGATCTTCACTCACGCTGGCATTCTGGCGTCAGCCACGGCGCATACAACACCCCGTTCGTATCCGGTGAAGGCTGAAGAGCCGGCAACCGCCTGGCCGCGCAGAACGGCTCGGCGCGCGTGCCGCCACCAGGACCGGCCACGCTCTGTGACCACATGGCGATCTCCGACTGCACCGTACAGCAAGGTCGTCCCGAGTTCGCGCTCCCGCCACACCGGTAGGCCGCTGGCGAGGTGCCCGCCGATGGCGGGTCCTTTTCCTAATAAATATCCCCAGAGTTCCCTGACGTCCCTCCAGGCTCTCTAGCCCCTGGACCAGGGGGTTCTTCCCGCCGCAGCTCTCGTCCAGCATCCGGCTCCGGAGCCGCGCAGGACAATGGCTTTCCCTGCACGCATCCCGCTTGCGCGGTCCTCACCCGCGCCGCAGATCGGTATCGTTATCGAACCCACCCCCCGCGACGCAGATCAGCTCGCTGCTGCTCAGCGCGTACGGTCTCACCGACGCCCAATCCCGGGTCGTCGCCCTGGTGATCAGGGGGCATTCCACGCGCCAGATCGTCCAGGAATTGCACATTTCGGCTAACACCGTCCAGGAGCACCTGACCGCGGCCTTCGACAAGTTCGGCGTCCGCAGCCGCCGCGAGCTCGTCACCGGACGTCGCTGACAGGATTCGCGCTCAGCGCCGCCCGAGTACGGGTAATTTCGGGCTCTG
>DASWFT010000391.1:0-2237 GCA_036394075.1 Streptosporangiaceae bacterium | reverse complement strand
CGCGTGTACCTGGCGACCGCTGTTCGCCTGAAGTCCCACCCAGCCACCCGTGGGGCGACACGACTGCGAAGCGGCCCGAGCGCGTTGGCGCGGTACCCCCGGCGTGGGTCGTCCGGCCTTACGCGTGCGCGATCTGGGCGGCCGCATAAAGAACCATTAGGGTCGCCAGACCCGGGGACTGTTGGGCGCTCGCCGCGGCCACCCCCGCCTTGGGCGAGGACGGGCAGCGCCTCGCCGTCGCGCTGTTCCGGCTGCTGGCGGCCGGCCACCCGGTCAGCATCCCCGCCGCGGCCGCCGCCGCCGCGCTGCCCCTGCCCTCGGCCACGTCGATCGTGCGGTCCTGGCCCGCGGTGTTCTGGGACGACCACGACCAGGTAGCCGGATTCGGGGGGCTGACCGCGGCCGAGATGCCGCCGCACCGCCTCCGGCACGCCGGGACCATCCTGTTCGCCTGGTGCGCCTTTGACCCGCTGTACCTCGCCCGCATCATCGGCGACCTGCAGGTCACCACGCCGACCCGGTCACCGGCGAGGCCATCACCTACCACATCAGCGGCGACGGCGCCATCACCGGCGCCTCCCACCCCGATGCGGCGTTGTCGTTCCTGCGCCCGGACAAGCCCTGGGGCGACGACGTGCAAACCACCTTCTGCCACTACGTGCACCACTTCACCAGCCCCAGCACCGCGCAGCAGTGGACCGCCACCCACCCCGGCACCTTCCAAATCAGCCTCGCCGACGCGAAAGAACTGGCCCGCCGCCACACCGCCCGCACCTTCGGCACCGCCGTGTCCGCGTGACCCGGTGCAGAGAGCGTTCCGGGCTTCGCGGCCCGTGGCTGCTGCTGCTGGTTCCGGCCGCGTGCTGCGGCGGGCTCGGGCTGGGGCTTACCGCAGTGCTGGCGGGCGCCACGCTGATCATCTGGCGGCGGAGAGCGGGTGCCGCGCGCCGCGCGCCGAGATACCCGCGGTGATCACCATCAGGCCGGCCGAACTCGCGCCGCACCCAATGTCAGGCCCCACGGCGTCGGCGTTGTGGGGACGCCAGCCTGGTGGCCGGCGTGGCCACCGGAGTTGCGCCTGAAGGATCGTTCTGTGTTTCATCGAGTTCTTGCTGGGCCTCCACCTGGGTTCGGCGCTGGCGCCGGAACGTGGAAGCCGTGCGGCAGCCATCAGCACTGCCCAGCCGGATCACCATCTGGCCAGGCCCGCGCCGGTAAACCCACCGCTGCCGCGCCAGCGGCTCAGAGCCGTCCCCCGGGCTCGTGCCGGGCCTTCAGCGAATGCTCAGCCAATTGGTAGCAAACATCCAGCCGCCCCGGCCACGCCGGGACCTGCCCGGCGACGAATAACCGGTGAAAGCTCACACGAAAGGAATTGTCCATGCTCCGGATCACCCAGCCCCCCGCGACCGCGGCCGTGACGGCCGAACACCCGCTGGCCACCGCCGGCCGGCACCTGACCCGGTACGGGCTGGTCGTGGTGATCGCCTGGATCGGCGCGCTGAAGTACACCACCTACGAAGCGGCCGCGATCCAGCCGCTGATCGCGCACAGCCCGGTCTTCAGCTGGGTCTACGGCGTCGTCAGCGTGCGCGCCTTCGCCGCCGTCCTGGGCACCGCAGAGATCACCGCCGCGCTGCTCATCGCCCTGCGGCCGCTGTCGCCGCGGATCTCCGCTGCCGGCAGCGCCCTGGGCGTGCTGCTGTTCGCCAGCACGCTGAGCTTCCTGTTCACCACGCCAGGGGTGCTTGCCGCGTCCGGGTTCCCGGTGCTGTCGGTGCTGCCCGGCCAGTTCCTGCTCAAGGACCTCGTGCTGGCCGGCGCCTCGCTGTGGACCCTGGGCGACTCGCTGGCCGCCGCCGCCCGGCGCGGCGCACCCGGCGGCCAGCAGCGCAGGTAATGGCCGCCGACCGGCGGGCCGGCCGCGTGCCACCGGTGGTGGCCAGCGGCGTCGTCTACATAGCCGCCGAGGACGGCACCCTATGTGCGCTCAAGGCCGCCACCGGCCAGAAACTGGCGAGCATCGCTATCGGCGCGCCACCATCGCGGCCGCCCCGGTCGCGGACGGGACCGTCGACGCCGGCGCCTTTGACCGGTGCCTGCCCGCGCACGCGCCCCCATAGCCCGGCCGGTGGCGGACATACGGTCGTGGCCGGTTCGGTGAAACAGCCGGATAAGGCCCGCCCACGGCATCCCGCGCCGCCGGCGGCCCAGCATCAGATGGCCCGGGGAGGTCT
>DASWFT010000390.1:0-11880 GCA_036394075.1 Streptosporangiaceae bacterium | reverse complement strand
CGGAACCCGCCCCGCCCGCGCCGCCACCAGCTCCAGCACCGACCCGGCCGGCACATCCGCCGCCGTGTCATTCCACCCGGTGACCAGCTGCGCCCGCTCCGCCGCGTCCAGCACCTGGACCTGCCGCGGCCGCACAGCCGGGACGCCGGCCACCGCGGCCAGCACCCGGCCGAACCAGCCCGCGATGCTCTCAGCGGTACCCCGGTCGAACAAGTCCGCCGCCGCCAGCAGCGTCCCGCGCAGCCCGCCCGGCTGACCCTGCCCGCCGCCGGCCTCGCCCACCAGCACACTCAAGTCGAACCGGGCCGCCCCGGCCCCCGCCGGAACCGCAGACGCCCGCACCCCGGGCAGCACCGCCGTCGCGGGAGCGTTGTTCTGCATGGTCAACAACACCTGGAACAGCGGATGGCGGGCCAGCGACCGGCCCGGCGCCAAATCCTCCACCAGCCGCTCGAACGGCACATCCTGATGATCCAGCGCACCCAGCCAGAACGCCCGCACCCGGCCCAGGATCTCGGTGAACTCCGGGTCCCCCGACACATCCGTGCGCAGCACCAGCGTGTTGACGAAGAACCCGACCAGGTCATCAAGCGCCTCATCGGTCCGCCCCGCGATCCCGGTCCCCACCGGGATATCAGTCCCCGCGCCCAGCCGCGACAACAACACCGCCAGCGCCGCCTGCACCACCATGAACAACGTCACGCCCTGCTCCCGCGCCAGCCCAGCCAGCTGCCCGTGCACCGCAGCCGGGACGTGCACCGGCACCGCGTGCCCGCGGTGGCTGGCCACCGCCGGGCGCGGCCGGTCCGCCGGCAGCACCAGCTCCGGCGGCGCCCCCGCCAGCGCCTCCCGCCACCACCCCGCCTGGGCGGCCAGCAGGCTGCCCGGATCATCACCATCGCCCAGCAGCTCCCGCTGCCACAACGCGTAATCGGCGTACTGCACCGGCAGCGGCGCCCAGCCCGGCGCCCGGCCCTCCCGCCGCGCGCTATACGCCACCGACAAATCCCGCGCCAGCACCCCGGTCGACCAGCCATCAGTAGCCACATGGTGAACCACCACCACCAGCACATGCACCCCCGGACCCGCCGCCAGCAGCCGCGCCCGCACCGGCACCTGCGCGGCCAGCACGAACGGCTCCCCCCCGATACCCGCCACCGCTCCGGGCAGATCCTCCTCAGCCACCCCGGAGACCGGCAGCTGCCAGCCCAGCTCATCCATCCCCAGCACCCGCTGGAACGGCTGCCCGTCCGCCACCGCGAACACCGTGCGCAGCACCTCATGCCGGCCCATCACATCACCCAGCGCCGCCTCCAGCGCCCCAGCATCCAGGTCCCCGTCCAGCCGCACCGCCACCAGGCTGTTGTAGACCGCCGACGGGCCCTCCAGCTCGGCGATGAACCACAGCCGCTGCTGCGCGAACGACAACGGCACCCGCTCCGGCCGGACCCGCACCGCCAGCGGCAGCCGCGCCGGGCCCGCCTCCCGCAACAGCACCGCCAGCAGGGCCGGGGTCGGCGCCTCGAACACCGCCCGTACCGACACTTCGGCGCCCAGCACCGCCCGCACCCGCGACGCCAGCCGCACCGCCAGCAGCGAATGCCCGCCCAGCGCGAAGAAATCATCATCCGGCCCGACGTTCTCCGCCCCCAGCACCCCGGCGAACAACCCGCACAGCAGCTCCTCGGTCACCGTCGCGGGCTCCCGGCCGCCCACCGCGGCCGCCGCGTACTCCGGGGCCGGCAGCCCGGCCCGGTCCAGCTTCCCGCTGGCAGTCAGCGGCAGCGCATCCAGCACCACCACCGCCGACGGCACCATGTACTCCGGCAGCCGGGACCCCGCGTACTCCCGCACCGCCGCCGCCAGCCCCTCCCGGTCCTCGCTGTCGCCGGGACCGGCGGGCACCACGTACCCGGCCAGCCGCATATCACCCGGTGTGTTCTCCCGGGCGATCACCGCGGCCTGCGCCACCCCCGGGCAGCCGGCCAGCACCGCGGCCACCTCACCCGGCTCGATCCGGAACCCGCGGATCTTTACCTGATCATCAGCCCGCCCGGCGAACACCAGCACCCCGTCCGGCCGCCACCTGGCCAGGTCCCCGGTCCGGTACATCCGCTCCCCGCCGGACCCGAACGGGCACGCGGTGAACCGCTCGCCGGTCAGCCCCGGCCCAGGTACCCCCGGGCCAGCTGCACCCCGGAAATGTACAACTCCCCCGCCACCCCCGCAGGCACCGGGCACAGCCACTCATCCAGCACGAACACCCGGGTATTAGCCACCGGCACCCCGATCGGCTGGACATCAGAGCCGCCGTCACACGCCCAGGCGGTCACGTCCACCGATGCTTCCGTCGGGCCGTACAGGTTATGCAGGCCGGCGGCGAACCGCCCGGCAAAACGCCCGGCCAGCCAGCCCGGCAGCGCCTCACCGCTGCAGATCACCCGCCGCAGGCTCCCGCACTGTCCCGGGTCGGCCGCGCTGACGAACGCCTCCAGCATCGACGGCACGAAATGCACGGTCGTGATGCCCGCCCGGCCGATCAGGGCGGACAGGTACCCCGGATCCTGGTGGCCGCCCGGCCGGGCCATCACCAGCATCGCGCCCTCAAGCAGCGGCCAGAACAGCTCCCACACCGACACATCGAAGCTGACCGGGGTCTTCTGCAGCACCCGGTCACCGGCACCCAGGCCGTACTGCGCCTGCATCCACGCCAGCCGGTTGACGACCCCGGCGTGCGGGACCGCTACTCCCTTCGGCGTCCCAGGACCCGGCTGCCACAGTAGAGAAGCTGTTGCGCGACCCGTCGCTGCGCAACAACGAGCACGGAAAGGAAATGCTGCGGTTGCTGCACGCCAACGCGATTGGCGCGGAGCAGCTACCGGACGTGGCCGCAGCGGTGCCCCCGCACTGCGTGACCATCGTCGTGCAGCTCGCCCGTCAGTACGCCGAGATGTGGCGGGACTTCGCCACGGAACTGGACGGACGGGCGCGGATCATCGACCCGTCGGCGGCCGCCCGCTGAACGGCGCCAGCGGCCGATTGTCCCGGCGGAGGCATCCGGCGGCCCGACCATCATTACCGGTAATGCCAAAGCAGGGCCGCTCGTGCCAGGCGCGTCGCGCCGTATCCGTTGCCGATCACTGCGAAACCTATGTAAATTATGGCGCGACGTGAATTATTTAGATCCATGGAGGGTTATGCAAAACTCTCTTTGAAGAAGTACAGGCCTATAGCGGCCCGAAATGATGACAAGAAGGTTTTTAGTGGCCTTCTGTAATCAGTAAAGAGAATCCGCCATGTCTTCAGTGTGGCGACTGCTCGCTCCACCGGCGCACGCAGGGAGCTGATCTGGTTATTGTAGTCGTGCTCGCGCATGTACAAGTCGCGGTCTTGTGGCTTGCGGACCGGGGTAATGATGTAACCAGTGCCGATGAATCCCTTGTCGCCAATCACGTCACCGGCCAGCTTGAGGATCGTCTCGCATTCTGATCCTTTCAGCTTCTTCATGTCGTGCTGGTTGCCGGGAACCGGCTCGGATACGAAGGTGATATGCCCGGCGAGATTTGTGATGATCAGCGATCCGTGTCCCGTTGTCTTGTATTTCCCGGCCCATAGCTCGCGCTCACCCGCCCAGGACCAGCATGGCCACAAGGTGCCGTCTACCAGGGCGATCGCGCCCCTGGTGGCCTCCGCTGCCTCCTCCGCGGATGGCCGGAACTCCGCGGTCGCCTTATCGATCAATGGTGTCATGAACGTGATGTACCGCGAGATCGTGGACTGATCCACGCCGAAGATCACCGCCCACATTTCCTCGGTGATGTTATTGCGGGCGTATCCGCTGGCAACGACGAGCGCCTCGCGCAAGGTAAGGTCTCTCGGGCGGCCGTTTCCCTTGTCCCACGGCTCCTCCAGCAGTTCGCTGACCAGTTCCTCCAGCTCGTCGAGTTGCTCAGCGTCCAGTCCTGACATACGATCGAACTGCAACGGCCTCTCCTTCTGGTGAATGGGGTTTTCGCATTCACCGTTCTACTGGAGGGAGGGGTCGTTTGCTATGATCTGACCCGGCGTGTCGCCAAGCCTAGAATTACAGTCATGTAACTCTAGCTAAACGGACGATATGGCGGGTTCTGCATAAGCCTCATGACCTCTGACCTCGGCCTTTCCGGCCGGACGGACTGAATTCAGGTAGCAACCACTATCCTCGAGAGGTTACTGATGAATGAATTGACCGAGCGCCTCTGCGTCGACCAGCCGATTATCATGGGCGGGGCCGATCCCACAGTGGAAGAACTCCGCAACCGGACCGGCGAGATGGGGTACGTGCTAGTCAAATTCACCCAAACACGAGGTGGTACCGAGCTTGGCTTCCCCTTGGACCGCGACGCCACCGATCTCAGCGCGGCTGACTTCGATAACGGCACCGGGAACGTGCACGTCGAGGGCAACCTGATCCTGAACGACGACCCCGTCCGCTGTATCGCCGACATCGATCTAGCGACGCTTAAGGGCACCGGCCGCCTGATGCTTGAGGAAAAGGTTGCGGCGACCGCTGAATGACACTATTTGCCGTGTGCTCTCGGCAGTAAACAGTCGTCGCACGACACACGGCTGGTCGGCTGGACGGCCAACCCACGCCGTGGAAGCTTCGCTTTGACGCCACCAGGGGCGGGCAGCGCGGCCCGGTCGAGATGTGCCGCTGGGCGTCAGCGGCAACGACTCCAGCACCACCACCGCTGAGGGGACCATGCAGCCGGGCGGCGGCGTGCTCGCGCGGCCAGCCCGTCCCGGTCGGTGTCGCCGGCGGGGACGACGTATCCGGCCCGCCGCGTGTCGCCGGGGCTGTCTTCGCGGGCCACGACGACCGCCTGGGCCACGCCCGGGCAGCCCGCCAGCACGGCCCCGATCTCGCCGGGCTCGACCCGGGCGCCGCGGATCTTGACACTGGTCATCGGCGCGCCCGGCGAATACCAGCACCCCGCCGGGGGTCCACCTCGCCGGGTCCCCGCGCGGCCGAGAATTACGTCCTGGGATGGCTGACGCTTCGAATTCACTGTCAATTCTAAGCAAATTACGTTTTCGTAAGCCGTTCGGTATCCACTGGTCGGGGCACGCGAGCCGGACGGATTGCCGTCAGTAGCGGACCGGTCATGAGCGTGGTAATCAGCGCCATCAGCACGAGGACGGTATACAGCCGCTGGTTGATGAGGCCGTCGTCCAGCCCGACCTTGAGCGCGATCAGCTCGGTCAGGCCCCTGGTGTTCACGAGTGCGGCGATCGTGGCGGACTGGCGCGGCTCGAGCCCACACGCCCGGGAGGCCGCGTACGCGGGTCCCAGCTTGCCCGCGCTGGCGATGACGAAGATCAGCGCCAGCAGGATGAGAGCGTCCCCGTGCACGGTGCCGACGTTGAGCGAGAGCCCGGTGACGACGAAGAAGAGCGGCAGCAGCAGGTTCCCTGCTTGGTCCATCGAGCGGAGCACGTCCACATGCGGCGCGCCGTCCCTGGCTCGCATCGTCAGGCCCGCCAGGAAGCCGCCGAACACCGGCTGCAGGCCGAGTGACGCGGTGACCCACGCGCTGCCCATGGTGAGCGCGAACGCTATAGGTACTGGATCTGACAAGATTGACTCGCTCCGGCCCGTCCACCAGGCCAGCGCCGGGCGCACGACGCCCAGCATCACAGCCACGAAGCAGCCGGTCAGCAGCAGCGTCACAAGCCATGGGAATCGCCCAGAATGGCTGGTGCCGATCACCGCCGCGGCGAGCACCAGCCACGCCAGCACGTCCATGATTCCCGCTGCGGCCGTCGCGGTGACACCGGCGGTGGTCCCGGCGAGCCCGCGTTCGCGGACGATCGCCGCCAGCACGGGCATTGCGGTGATCGACATCGCCACGCCCATGAACAACACGAACGAATGACCCTCGTGCGGCTCGCCGATGGCAGCGAAGCCTGACCGGAACAGCAGCACCAACGCCACTCCCAGGCCCATCGGCACCGCAAGCGCGGAGGATGCCACCAGCGGCACTGCCCGCCCATGTCCGCGCAGCGCCCTGAAGTCGATCTCATAGCCCACGGCGAACATGAAGATGACGACGGCGACTTGGGCGAGCGCTGTCAGCGACGGCAGCACCACGTGTGGGAACAGATGGCCGGTCAGGTGGCCAGGCAGCCGCCCGAGCAAGCTCGGGCCGAGCAGCAGCCCCGTCAGTATCTGGCCGATGACCGCTGGCTGCCCGCAGCGGCGGGCCACGGCGCCGATCAACGTGGAGATTACAATGACCAGCCCGATATCGCCGATAACATCTACCGCAACTGTATTCACCGTCAGTTTCCTCCAGTTGTAAGGGTGAGCAAATCGTTGTGGGGCCGCCGGTCGGCGCGTTCAACCTCGGCACAGAACCAGTTGAACGCCTCCGGGATAGGACAGAGAGCGGAAGGGCGTTCTCACGGTCGTGCGTTTCCGGGGACAACGGCATCAAAGGCGACCGCCGTTTAGATCTTAACTGGCCACGTCTAATCGCCGGAATATGTCCGACCGTGGCATACCGCCTGCATTAGCGCTTCAAGCGTGCGATCCTGGAGTAAGGGAGTACCTGCCAGATGCCGGTAGCGATCCGCTCCGCGTAGCTGCAACGGGCCGGCGGCATAACCAGGACCTGGGCGGTCAGCGGTCACGCCACACGGGCTGGCGCTTCTCGGCGAACGCCCGCGGGCCCTCGGCCGCATCCTGGCTCAGCCTGCGCCGCTCCTCCCACCGGAACCGGGCGGTAAAGGCCTGCTCGAGCGACATATCGAGTGACTGGTACACCGCTTCTTTGATCGCTCGTACGGCCAGCGGAGCACTGCGAATAAGGTCACTGGTCCATTCGGCGACGGCCTGGTCCAGCTGGGCGAATGGTACGACCTCGTTGACCAGCCCGAGCTTCATCGCGTGACCGGCGGTGATACGACGGCCGGTCAGCAAATAGCCCATCGCGACCTTGAGAGGAAGCTGCCGCGCGAGCCGGAAGGCGCCGCCTGCCCCTGGAACCAAGCCCAGTTGTGCTTCCGGCAGAGCGAAAACCGCCTGATCGGAGGCGATGATGACGTCGCATGCCAGGGCAAGCTCGAAACCTCCGCCGAAGGCGTAACCGTGAACGCGGGCGACGATGGGTTTGGAGAAGCCGAAACGCTCGGTCAGCCGTGGCCAGCCGGGCTGACCGCGGCTGCCGAAGGTGGTGGGCGGCGCGCCCTCCTGATTGAGCCGGGCGCGCTCGTGCAGGTCCTGCCCGACAGAGAAGGAGCGTTTCCCCCCACCAGTCAGGACAGCGACCCGTACGTCGTCGTCCTTCTCGATGTCATCCCAGATCACCGCCAGTTCCTCATGCATCCGCTGATCCATGGCATTCAGCACATGCGGCCGGTCGAGGACGACGTAGCCGACCTGGTCCTTCTTCACATACCTCACCCGCGGCCGGTCAGGGCAGGTCATGGCAGTGCCGCAGTACCAGCGCAGGAACAGCCGCGGTATCCCCGATAAGAAGAACTCCGCGAAGTTGATCCGTGAGCAGACGGTGATCGTGAACTGGAGATGGCCTCGCCGTCCGGCAGGCGCACCGCACGCACCCGCCACGACGCTGCCACGAGACACGACTCTACGGGCCGCCAGGCCATTACGGCACTGCTGCAGAGTCCGCCTATACCAGCCCCAAGCCGACATGATGCGATTCTGGCCGATACTTGGGGCAGACCATGGTCAGAGCCAACACGCCCGGCTCACGCGGGTGATCGGCCGGTGCTACCGCCCCGCAGGCAACCTGGGAGGACGGTTATGGAGACGACCTCACGGGAGGTGATCGTCACCTTCGCCGTCACATCGCGGGCACGGGCGCTGCTGCAGCAATGGCGGGCGGATCCCGCGCGCCCGGACGTGCCGCGTACGGTCATGCGACATACCACTAGGGTCCTGTACGGGCTGGAGCCCTCGCGCGTAGAGGTCACCTGCGGAGCTAGCGAGCATCCACTCGGTGACATTCGCAAAGATGCCGCCATGGCTGTCCAGCCGGTCGTCGACTGGCGCCCGGATTTCGCCTTCACCCACGTCATGCACCTGGCGCTAGAGACACTCGGCAGCTTGCCCACCTTCCAGGATTTCGCCCGCTTTTGCGCAGAAGATCCGACCGGCCGCGCAGCCCTCGGCGACCCAGCCCGCCAGATCCGGGAACGTGCGTGCCGGCAAGGCTATGCACCCGCGCACGCGGCGCAGGCTGTCAGGTGGCGGATCGGCATCGCTTATTATTCGTTCCTCCGCGAGGTGTACACCATCGCGGTGCTCCGTGCCACCGGCCTGGACGTCCGGGCTCATCCCCTCGCCGACGCGCTTTTCAGGGTCGATGCCTGGACTGGCCGCACCGTCCTCAGTCTCTACATCCGCAACCCCAGGTTCCGTGATGGCGCACGTGGCCGTAAGCCACGCTCCAGGGATATACTCTCCGGCGCCCAACCCCCTTTCCGCTACGAAGAACTACGCCTGGCGACCCGCCATGAGTTCGGCTGCGTCCATTTGCCGGAAGCCGATCAGATAAGAGCCATCGCGCGCCACATCAAGGCTGTGCGACCCTAAGCTCTGCGTCCAGGCGGTGGGTGAGGCCGGTGTGGCGGCGGCCAGCGCCTGGGGTGCGCACGGCGGCGGCCAGCGCGCGATGGGAACCAACGAGGACGACCAGCTTCTTGGCCCGGGTAATGGCGGTGTACAACAGATTACGCCGCAGCATCATCCACGAGCCGGTAGTGAGCGGGATGATGACGGCCGGGTATTCACTGCCCTGCGAGCGGTGGATGGTGGCAGCATAGGCATGCGTGAGCTCATCGAGCTCGTCGAAGGCATAGTCAATGCTCTCGTCTTCGTCGGTAAGCACGGTGAGCTTGCTGTCTTCGAGGGACATCCCGGTGACCACGCCGACGGTTCCGTTGAAGACCCCGGCGGTGCCCTTGTCGTAGTTGTTCCGCAGCTGTGTCACCTTGTCCCCGACCCGGAACACGCGGCCGCCATAGCGGCGCTCGGGCCGTCCTTCCTCATGCGGGGTGAGCATCTCCTGCAGAAGTGTGTTGAGATTGCCCGCCCCGGCCGGTCCGCGGTGCATCGGCGTCAGCACCTGGACGTCGCGGCGCGGGTCCATGCCGAAGCGATGCGGGATGCGGCGCGCCACGATGTCGACCGTCAGCGCGGCCGTCTCCTCGGTGTCCTCGCAGGTGAACCAGAAGAAATCCGGAAAGCCGCGCAGCCGGGGCGGCGACCCGGCGTTGACCCGGTGGGCGTTGACCACGATCCCGGATTCCTGGGCCTGCCGGAAGATCTTCGTCAGGCGGACCCTGGGGATCGTGCCGGTGGCAGCGAGCAGATCGCGCAGCACTTCACCGGCGCCGACCGACGGGAGCTGGTCCACGTCGCCGACGAGCAGCAGGTGGGCGCCCCGGGGCACGGCCTTGACAAGCTTGTTCGCGAGGACCAGGTCGATCATGGAGGACTCGTCCACCACGACGAGATCGGCGTCCAGCGGGTTGTCGCGGTCATATTTCGCGTCGCCGCCCGGCTGAAGCTGGAGCAGCCGGTGCACCGTGGCAGCCTCGTGCCCGGTGAGTTCAGCCAGCCGCTTGGCGGCCCGCCCGGTCGGCGCGACCAGCACGATTTTCGCCTTCTTGGCCCTGGCCAGTTCCACGATCGAGCGAACCGTGAAGCTCTTGCCGCAGCCGGGCCCCCCGGTCAGCACCGCGACCCGCTCGGTCAGCGCCAGCCGCACCGCCGCCTCCTGTTCAGGCGCGAGGTCAGCGC
Source organism: Streptosporangiaceae bacterium (assembly GCA_036394075.1). Lineage (GTDB taxonomy): Bacteria > Actinomycetota > Actinomycetes > Streptosporangiales > Streptosporangiaceae > JAWWPY01. The sequence goes on along the minus strand of DASWFT010000390.1, from coordinate 2,069 downwards.
CAGTCCTGCCGTGCAGCCAGGTCAGCGCCTGGTCCCAGTCCATCCGCTGAAACGCCGCCATCCGGTCCTGCTCGGCGTGCAGCAAATCCCGCAGCCCGGAGGCCAGGGAACACTCGGCGCGATGGAAAGGCACAAGATAAACAGCGGGCACCTCGTGGTCGCCCAGCGGAACGGCCTCGCGGACCACTCCTTCATCGGCGGCTAGTTCGTTAAGGCAAGGAGTGATCATCTCTCGGGCGACGTCTAGAATTTTCGCGGCCTCAGTGAGCAGGTTGGGCGCGGGCAGGAAGCAATGCCCGTCGTCGGCCGCCTCCGACAGGGTGTACTGTAGGCCAGCCTTGATCCTCTCCGGGCTGTCGTGCGGGATGCCGACTGCGCGGGCGATCGTGTCGGCGGTCTTGAATCCGATCCCCCACACGTCCGCGGCCAGCTGGTACGGCTCGCTGCGGACCACGCTGATGGCGGAATCGCGGTACTTCTTGAAGATGCGTACGGCCAGGGAGGTAGACACCCCGACCCCCTGGAGGAAGACCATCACCTCCTTGATCGCCTTCTGCTCCTCCCACGCGTCGGCGACGAGCTTGGTGCGCTTGGGCCCGACCCCCGGCACCTCGACGAGGCGCTGCGGCTCTTCCTCGATGACCCGCAGGATGTCCGTCCCGAAATGAGCCACCATCCGCTCAGCCATCACCGGGCCGATGCCCTTGATCATCCCGGAACCCAGGTAGCGGCGAATTCCCTGAATGGTGGCGGGAAGGACCGTCGTGTAGGACTGGACCTCGAACTGCCGGCCGTAGCGGGGATGGGAGGTCCAGCGGCCGGTCAGCCGCAGGCTCTCCCCGACCTGAGCGCCCAGCAGCGGACCAACCACGGTCAGCAGGTCGGGGCCGATGCGCTCCGTCGCTACCCGGGCGATCGTGTAACCGGTCTCCTCGTTCGCGTACGTCACGCGCTCCAGGACCGCCTCAAGCACCGACTCGACCGGCGGGCCGGGCCTGGCCTGGGACGTGCTCGTCACATCGGACATCCTGCCGTCAGCCTGGCATCTGGGTGTAGGCGGCCAGCCAGCCAGTAGCGCGGTAGTCGCCGCGCCAGGTGAATACCGCCGCTCCTGGCGCACCCGCGGCCGGGGAAGGCTGCCCGGTTATCGCATGGCCCCGCCGGATGGGCGTGAGGAGGTAGGTCTTCCCAGCCCAGACGGCCAGCACGGAACCTGTCGGGCCGGCCGCACGCACCTGCCCGCCGCCGGTCTCGATGGTGCTTTCGGTCGCGCGTTCCCGCAGCAGCGCCCGGTACCCGGCGCTGTCGAGGTGACATTGCTGGGGCCTGCCAGCCACCGGCCAGTCTGGGCTGGTGTATCCCCGCGCCTGGGCCGCTGCCCACAGTTGCGGTACCGCCTGCAGGGCATGGGCCGGGGTGGCCATCTGCTCGCAGGCCCAGAGCAGACGGCCCGCACCGCGCGCGGGCTGCAGCATCCGCCAGGTGATGCGCCGTTCCAGGTCCGCAGCCACGATCGCGCACCACGGATGGACCGTGCCGAACAGGCCCTGGCTGGCCAGCCAGTGCAGGTACCGGGGCACCTCTTCCAGGACCGGGTACATCGCCCCGTACGGGATACCGCCGATCTGCCGGACACCCGGGCGGAACGCTTCCGGCGAGTTGGCCACCGCGAGCAGCGCGGCACGGGCCAGGTCACCTCGCTGCGACCCGCCACCCGGCCCGGCGCCCTGCGCCTGCCGGCGCGCCCGCGGGCCGACATGGCCACGGGCGGCCAGGAGGCGGGCAACCGCCGCCTTGGCGCCATCGCCCGCGCTGGCCTGGGCCAGCTTCGGCAGCAGCGCGGCGAGGGTTTCAGCGAGCAGTTCCTCAGCCTCTTCCGGACCGGCCGGCACCGGTGCCCAGGCCAGTGCGTGCCGCAGGCCATCACAGATGACCGGGGAAACCATGAGCCGCGCAGTCAGCCGGCCCAGTTCGGTCGGAACCAGCCCGCGGTCTCCAGAGGGCCGCACCGGACTAGGGGTCAGCATTCCAGCCGACACCAGGAACTGGATGGCGCGGTTGAGCGGGCG
>DASWFT010000389.1:0-1654 GCA_036394075.1 Streptosporangiaceae bacterium | reverse complement strand
AGAACCCCCACAGCGTCGTGCGCCACCTGCAGCGAGCGGACCGGCGCGAGCATGTCGATGACCGGCTTCGCGGACAGACCGGGAACCGAAGTCGAGCCGATGTGCTCAACCGGGCTTGCCAGCCACGGACCAAGCACGGCGGTCACCCGGCCCCGCTGGATGGCGAACTTGTCCGGCCACCCGGGGTCGTACTCGACGATCTCCACGAGCTGATCGGGCATCCACCGAATCTACAAGCCCCTCCAGCCCGCACCATCGGCCCTGAGCACCTCCGGCCGATACACCCCCAGGCTCGGCTTGACAAAGTGCAGAGAAACTTCGAGCGGCGGAAGGTCGCTCTCGGCGACTGCGGACGGGCCTACGGAACCAGCTGCGTGCATGAGCACAGCTGCGAAAGGTGCCCCCTCCTTCGCGTTGACCCGGCCCAGCGTCCCCGCCTGGCACAGATCTGCGACAGCCTGATCGCCCGGATCGGCGAGGCCGAACGCGAAGGCTGGGCCGGCGAAGCCGAGGGCCTGAAGATCAGCCTCGACGCAGCGCGCCAGAAACTCGCCCAGATGGACCAGGCAGCCCGCCGTGCCCCCACCGTGCACCTGGGCATGCCCGGACTGGCTGATCTTGCCGGCCGCATCCTCACCGCGCCGGCCCGGCCCAGCCCGCCCGGGCAGCCGTCATGACACCCGCCGCCGTCACCGGCACGCTGCTCCATGACCTGGTAACCGGCAGCCACGCCGAAGGCATCATCGCCCTGGGCGTGGAAACCGTCATCGAGCACAATGACGCCGTCTTGCTCGTCGCCGAGCCCGGCCCGGACTTCGATGACACATGGCAACTGCCCGGAGGCCCCGTGCTGCCCGGCCAGACTCTCACCGACGCCCTGCACCCTGCCGCCGCGGCTATCGGGCTGACCATCGACGAGGTAACCGGATACCTCGGCCACCACGACCACCCCGGCGCCCAGGCAACCACCCGGGTGTTCCGCTTCGCTGTCACCGTCACCGATCCCGGCGCCATCTGCCGGCACGCCGGGACCGGCCACCGCTGGGTGGAGGACCTGGACTGCCCGCCCGCCGGCGCAGCCCGCCTTCCCGCCACGATAAACACGCCCGCGGCCACAGACCCGCCGCTCGCCGGCCAGCTGCGCGCCTGGGCTCGCGGAATCTACCCCGATGAAGCCGGCGTCGAGCTGCTCATCGGACATGCCATGTTCTTGCACCGCGCGGACTTCACCAGCCGCTTCATCACCACCCCGGCCAGCAGCGAAGGCACCCCGCTGGCCGTCATCGACTGGCCCGCCGCGATCACCGCACTAGACAACGGCCTGCCCTGCTCCGGCGGCGAGCAGCGGATGCTCCGCCTGGCAGCCAGCCTGGCCGGCGGCATACCTGTGAACCTCCGCGACACCCTGACCGGCATCGACGACCACGGCATCCAGCTCGTCATCAGCGCCGTCCTGCACACCTCAGGACACCGGCCGTCACCGGGATTCCATGATCATTATTAGTTCAGAGAATACGTCCGCCAGTCCACCCTGGTGCAGGTCCGCGAGCACACCGAGTCCACGCTGCGCCAGTACGACCTGGCCGCGCAGGCCGCCCGGCTGGGCTGGCCGGGCACGGCGATCGAGGTGATCGACGCCGGCCTGGGCCTGTCC
>DASWFT010000388.1:0-8280 GCA_036394075.1 Streptosporangiaceae bacterium | reverse complement strand
TTAGACGGCAGGAAAGACGCCGCCCATCATGGCGGACGGCCGTCTGCCGGCCCAGATAACTGTGCTTAAGCCTTTGTTGGGACAACCAATTCACTAAGTACTATAGTAGTTGCTCGATCATTATCTCGTCATAGCCAGTAGCCTTGATCCAGTCTTGTCCGGAATCACTTGTCGGTTTCGGGCGCTGATGCCACACTAACGTGGTGGCGATCGCGTTGGCCGGCGGATTCCCTGAAGGACCGCCGGGAAATTGGGCTCTGCGCCGGGAGGGGACGACCCCTCCCGGGCGCCAGCGCGCAGAGGAATCACCTGCTGGCAGCACCGCAGGCCCGGCCGGCCCGGCGGCAGGCGATCCGGACGCAGGGCAGTGCGCGATAACCCAGTTCGATTGCGCGATCATGAAAGAATCGTTCGCGTGTATAGAGCCCCTGGCCGAAAAGGCCGTGGGATATTTCTACGCACGGCTCTTCATCGCCAGCCCCGAGCTGCGCTCAATGTTCCCGCTGGCCATGGATGCGCAACGGAAGTGCTTCGTCGCCGCTCTGGCCCGCACGGTATGGAGCATGGACGACCCGCAGGCCCTCGCCGAATACCTCCGCCCTCTCGCGCTCGACCATCGCAAATTCGGTGTGCGGGAGAGCCATTACCAATTGGTCGGCGAGACCCTGCTCGCCACCCTCCGCAAGTTCAGCGGCGGCCGGTGGAACGGCCGAGCGGAGTCCGCCTGGGAGGCGGCCTTCAATCGCATCGCCACTATCATGATCCAGGCCGCGCGGGATGCGGAGGATGAGCCGGCCTGGTGGCTCGGTGAAGTGGTCAGCCATGAACGACGCTGCCGTGACCTGGCCGTGCTGACGATCCGGACCGATCCCGCCCAGCCGCTCCGCTACCGGCCCGGGCAGTACCTCAACGTCCAGGTCACGCAGTGGCCCGGATTATGGCGCAAGTACTCGATCGCCAACGCGCCACGGCCGGACGGATCGCTGGACCTTCATGTCCGGGCCCTGCCCACGGGCCGGGTGAGCAGGGCCCTGGTCCGCGAGACGTGTCCCGGCGACACCATGGTGCTCGGCCCGGCGCTGGGCACCATGATCGTGGACGACAAGTCTGCGCGTGACCTCCTGTTCGTGGCCGGGGGCACCGGCCTCGCCCCGATCAAGGCCATCATCGAGGGGCTCGCCGACGCCACCGCCCGCCGGCCGGCCCGCAGCATCGGCCTGTTCCTCGGCGCCCGCCGCCGGGAGGATCTGTATGACCTGCCCGACCTGTGGCGGCTAGAAGCGGCCTGCTCATCCCTGCGGGTGGTCCCGGCACTGTCGCACGAGCCCGGTTTCGCTGGCCTCCGGGGCATGCTCCCCGATGTCGTGCGGCGGCACGGCTCGTGGCATGACAGTGAGGTCTTTGTGAGCGGCCCGCCGGCCATGGTCCGCGGCACCGTGCGGATGCTCGCGCACCGGACGGCCCGCGAGCATATCCACTTCGACCCGCCTGACGCCCTCGACGCCGGGTGAGGCCCTCAGACCGCCCTCGACGCGGGGTGATCCCCTCAGACGGCCCTCGACCGCCGGGTGAGGCCTTCAGACCTTGCGCCATCGCGGCACCCACGCGCCGTCGGTGATCTCGTAGTCACCGAACAGCGCAGGCGCCTCGGCCCGCATCAAGTCTCCGATCTTGCCGAACACGAGCCGGATTTCCTCCTCCGCCCCGGGATCGGTCCTGGCCTCGATCGTGTGCCGCAGCGCGCGGATGTTGGCCGTCCAAACCAGCCCGGTGGCCACGCCGTCGGGCGCGAACCGCCGCATGAACGAGGTCTTGTGCTTCTTCTCATGGAACGGCGTGCCGTCCTCGTCGAGGCCGAAGTGGTCTGCCAGCCAGCGCTGGAACTCCTCCAGTTGCTCGACCACGGCGGTCGCCCGCTTCATGAGCTCCGCGTCCTGGCGTGCCCACTCGGGAAACCAGAACGGGATGTCAGCGAGCCGGACGTACCGGAGCGACTCTTGCGATATCGCGGTCCCAGGCCGGTGCCGGGCCAGCTCGTGAGTTAGGACGCGGCTCACGTTGTGCAGCACGAAGCTGAAGCTGGCGTGTTCCAGCACGGACCCGTGCAGCTGGCCGAGGATGTTGCGCAGGTATCCGTCCTGGTCCGCGCGGATCCGGCTGACATTCGGGTTCAGCCCGGGCTCCCACGACCGGTAGCAGAGCCGGCCCGCGAACTCCGCCAGGTTCTGCGCGTCGTTGGCCACGTCGCCCCGGTCCAGGCGCTCCAGCCAGCTCTCGCCGCCGACCTCGCGCAGGTACGCGGCCAGCTCGCCATAGTCGATCGACGGCCTGGCCACTAGGAACACTTCGGGCTGCACGCTTCTCATGGCACGGCAGACTACCCGGACCTCCCGACAACCTGGCCGGGCTGAACCCGGCAATCCTTCGCTACTGGGCCGGGATCAACTGGCCTTCCCGCCCGGTCAGCGCAATTCTCAGACGAGCGTGCGCGCGGCGCGGGCCCGGCACAGCCGCAGGACATTCGCGACAACCTGATGCCCGACACCCCCGGAGGAAGTCAGGATCGACTCGGGGTGGAACTGCACCGCCCACCGGCCTGCGGTCTCGTCCTCGATCGCCATGACCACCCCGTCCGGCGTCACCGCGGTCACCTCGAAGCCCCCTTTGACCTGCTCCGGCACCGCATGCAGCGAGTGATACCGGGCCGCGATGAATTCCTGCGGCAGTCCCTCCAGGAGCCCGCCGGGCGACCAGTCGGCTGAGAGCAACCCCGCGGCCCCGGTGCGCAGCACCACGCCCGGCTTGCCGTGCACGGGTTCCGGGAGCAGCCCGAGTTCGCCCCCGGCGTGCTCCACCATCGCCTGTAGCCCCAGGCACACGCCGAACGCCGCCAGGCCGCGCGCATCGAGCGCCGCCAGCAGGCCGGCGCAGTCGAAGTCGGACGGCCGCCCTGGCCCCGGCGACAGCACGACGAGATCGGGCGCGAACTCGTCCAGCGCCGCCAGGGGAAGGCCGGCCCGCAGCGTCGCCACCTGGGCACCCTGCTCACGGAAGTAGCTCGCCAGGGTGTGCACGAAAGAATCCTGGTGATCCACCAGCAGTACCCGCAGGCCCCGGCCCGGCAACTCGCCCGGACCGGCCGAGGGCAGTGGCGGTAGTTCGTTTCGTTCGGTATCGGTATTTTTCTGGGCTGGCGCCCCGGCCTCGGCCAGCGTCTCCAGCAGGGCGCGGGCCTTCAGTTCGGTCTCCCGCTCCTCGGCCAGCGGATCGGAGTCGAACAGCAGGGTGGCCCCCGCGCGCACCGCCGCCACGCCGGCGCGGATGTGAGCCGTGCGCAGGGTGAGGCCGGTGTTCATCGCCCCATCGAAGCCGATCATCCCGACCGCCCCGCCGTACCAGCGGCGCGGCCCGCCCTCGTGATCCTCGATGAACTGCATCGCCCAGGTCTTCGGCGCGCCGGTCACCGTGACCGCCCACATGTGGGAAAGGAACGCGTCCAGCGCGTCCAGGCCGGGCCGCAGCCGTCCCTCGATGTGGTCCACGGTGTGGATGAGGCGGCTGTACATCTCGATCTGCCGCCTGCCGATCACCGTCACGCTGCCGGGCACGCAGATCCGCGACTTGTCGTTGCGGTCCACGTCGGTGCACATGGTCAGCTCCGACTCTTCCTTGGCCGAGTTGAGCAGCGAGCGGATGTTCTCGGCGTCCTCCAGCGGATCGCCGCCCCGGCGGATCGTGCCGGAGATCGGGCAGGTTTCCACCCGGTTCCCGGTGACCCGCACGTACATCTCCGGGGACGCACCGACCAGGCACTCCCCCTCCCCCAGGTTGAGGAAGAACTCATAGGGCGCCGGGTTGCGCTGCCGCAGCCGTTCGTAGAACGCGGCCGGGGAGGCGCACCGGCCGTGGAACACGTGGCTGGGCACCACCTCGAACAAGTCGCCGCGGGCGAACCGCTCCCTGGCCTGCTCCACAATGCGGGCATACGAGCCGGGTTCCGGCGGCCCGGGCACGCCACCCGCACAACCATCAGCCTTAACGTCAGGTCCCTGGCCGCTGCCGACCGCCGGCCGGGACCCGCGGCAGGCAGGCTCGGGGGGCGTATCGCGCGGCCGCCCCTCGGTGGACGCGCCGCCCACGGCGAACTCGTAGCGGTACCTGATCGCCTCCTCGCGCTTGCGGTCCAGCACGTACAACTCGTCGGGCAGGTGCAGGACCAGGTCGCGCTGGTCATCGGGACGGTCGTGGCGGAGCGCCACCGGCTCGAACTGGAACGCCAGGTCGTAGCCGAACGCGCCGTACAGGCCCAGGTGCGGGTCGCTGCCCGCGAACGCCGCGATGACCTCGCGCAGAGCGGAGAACACGGTGGGCCGCCGGCTCCGGTCCTCCTCGGCCACCAGGCCCGCGGGCTCGGGGACGACCACCTCGATGCCGGTGCCCGGGCCCGGGCCGGAGTCGGCCGGCGTCCCGGCCCTGAGCAGGGCCGGGACCAGGACGGGGAGCAGCACCTCGCCCCTGGCGTTGAGCGCCCGCACGGCGATCCGCCTGCCGCGGGCCACGATCTCGACGCAGGGGTTCACATAGGCCATGTGCCAGCGGCTGTACCGGCCGGGATACTCCATGCCGGAACTGAGCACGCCGCCGCGTCGCTCATCGACCTGCGCGCAGATATCGTCCAGGGCCGAAGGGCTGAACGGCTCAGCGGTGCGGGTCACCCGGACGCCGCCGGCGGTCACGAAGTCCCTGCTGTCATGCTGCTCAGGCTGTGCTGCCGGGTCCACTGGGGCTCCCTGCCTCATGCCAGGCAACCCAGCGAACGCGAGAAGCGACCGCCGGTGCCCGGGCGATCGCTTCTGGGTATGCGCGAACCAGGACCGCCTTACTGGCGGCGCCACCACTGGAGGCTGCGGCTGGATCGCATGGGGTGAGCTTAGCGGGCCTTACCCCGTCACGCCACCGTGACGGCACGGCAACGGCACGCTACAGGCCTCGGCTGTTTACCAATCCCGGGGATGTGCGCAGCCACGGCCGCGATATTCGGCGGTGAGTTCCACGCCGGGCCGCGGCCCGGCGGCGGGTTCGCCGTGCACGCCCGGCTGCCGCTAGGAGACCCCCTGCCGCTAGGGGACGGGCTGCCCCCGGCACCACGGCAGCCACCGCGGCCGGGCGCCTCAGCGAACGCGAACTCGGCGTCGTGCGGCTCGTAGCCCAAGGCCTGTCCAACGCCGAGATCGCCGCCAGGCTCTACCTCAGCGAGGCCACCGTCAAGAGCCACATCGCCCGCATCCTCGCCAAACTCGATCTACGCGACCGCGTCCAGATCGCCGTCCACGCCTACGAACACGGCATCGTCCGGCCCGGCCACAGGACTCCGCCGCCCGGCCAGAGGGCGGAGTAGTAGCACCACCGCCTGCGCCCGCAAGAACTGCACCAAAGTGATCCTCTACTGGCGGCCGATCGTCCCAGGCTGGAATGACGACCCGGCCACCATGGCCGACGTCCTGGCGGCCGGCCGCGCGGCGGACGCGATCGTGTTCACCGGCTACCGCGTCCAGCCGCCTGACCCAGGCTGTGCGGTCCCGGGTACAGCGAGGGCTGCCTGTCCCCTCCGATCCAGGCATCCGGGGGCGAGAACGGGATCATCGCGGGCATGCCAGCGTGGCTGCGGTCCTCGCCGGGGGTGATTTGACCACGTGAAATCGGGGATCAAGCGGTTCGGCGGACCGCTGGGTCCGGCCGGCACCCCCGCGCGCACGGACGCATGACGGACAGGGACAGCCGCGGAGTTCATCGTTAACGAAGCCTGCCCCGTGGCCAGGGCCCGCCACGAAGTGGTCAGTGTGAAAGGCATGGCGACGCTCCTGGTATGCGGCGATGCGCCCGTATTCGGGCACCTCACCTCAGACGCATCGCCGTGCCGGCCGGTTCCGCGCCGACCGGTTCCATGCCGACCGCGCGTTACCCCGGGGCGTTGTCACTCTTCCGGCGTTGTCGCCCCTCCCGGGCGCGTCGTCACCCTTCCGAGCGTCGTCACCTTCCGGGGTGTTCTCACCCTTCCAGGCGCGGTGTCACCTCTGGGCCGACCGCCTGGGACGGCTGGTGCGCCGAGGCGGCGGCCCGGGCCGGTGCTATCTCTTGCGCGTCCTTGCGGTTTTCCGGCATCGGCCTGCCGAGCAGGCTGTACACCTCCTCGCCGTCCACCGTCTCCTTCTCAAGCAGCAGGTTGGTCAGGGCCATGAGTTCCTCGCGGTGCGCCCGGATCAGCGAGACGGCGGTCTCCTCGGCCTCGCGCAGCAGCCGCGACACCTCGGCGTCAATGACCGCCTGGGTGGCCTCGGCAAATGGCCTGCTGGACAGCCCGGAACCGCCGCCGCCCAGGAACACCGACCCGCCTTCCGGGTACCCGACCGGCCCGAGCGCTGGGGACAGCCCGAACTCGCGGATCATCCTGGTCGCCAGGTCAGTCGCGCTGGCCAGGTCGTTGGCCGCGCCGGTGGAGCCCTGGCCAAGCTCGACAAGCTCGGCCGCGCGCCCGCCGAGGCGGACGGCCAGCGAATCCTTGAGGTAGTCCTCGCCGTACAGGTGGCGTTCCACCAGCGGGAGTTGCTCGGTCACGCCGAGCGCCTGCCCGGCGGGCAGGATGGTGACCTTGGCGACCGGGTCAGCGTGATCGGACATCACCGCCACCAGGGCGTGGCCGGATTCGTGCACGGCCACGGCGTGCTTCTCCTCGGGCAACAGCACGTTGGAGTCTCCCCGGTGGCCGAGTATTATCCGGTCCCTGGCCGCGTCGAAATCCTCCGCGGTGATGATCTCGCGGTTCTCGCGGGCCGCGAAGATCGCCGCCTCGTTGACAAGGTTGGCCAGATCGGCGCCGGAGAAGCCGGGAGTGCCACGTGCGACCACCATCAGGTCTACATCGGGACCCAGCCGCTTGCCACGGCAGTGCACGGCGAGGATCGCGGCCCGCTCCCTGAGCGTCGGCAACGGGATGGTGACCTGCCGGTCGAACCGGCCCGGGCGCAGCAGCGCCGGGTCCAGAACCTCGGGCCGGTTGGTAGCGGCCAGCACCACGATCCCCTGGGTCGGCTCGAATCCGTCCATCTCCGCGAGAAGCTGGTTGAGCGTTTGCTCGCGTTCGTCGTTGGCGACGACCTGGCCGGTGCCTGCGCGGCGCTGCCCGATGGCGTCGATCTCGTCGATGAAGACGATGCACGGTGCCCGCTTGCGGGCCTCGGCGAACAGGTCACGCACCCGGGCGGCGCCAACCCCGACGAACATCTCCACGAAGCTGGAGCCCGCGACGGAGATGAAGGGCACCGCCGCCTCGCCCGCCACGGCCCTGGCCATCAGGGTCTTGCCGGTGCCCGGCGGGCCGACCATCAGCACCCCGCGCGGTGCCATCGCGCCCGCCCGCCGGTAACGCTCCGGGTTGCGCAGGAAGTCCACCACCTCGCCGATCTCCGCCTTGGCGCCCTCGTAGCCCGCGACGTCGCTGAACTTGGTCTGCGGGCGCTCGGCGTCGAAGATCTTAGCCTTGGACCTGCCCACGCCAAGGACACCCTGCAGCGGGCCGGCCGCGCCCCGGGAGAGCCGCCGGAACAGGTAGAACACGAAGATCAGCGGGAGCAGCAGGATCGCCCAGGACAGCAACTGCGCACCCAGCGAGGCACCCGCCGGGAGCGCGGTGACGGTCTTCACACCATCCGCCGCCAGCTGGGCGCTGAAGGCCGTCGTGGGCTGACCGGGAATCACCGTGGTGAAGGTCTTGCCGTCGCTGAGGGTGCCGGTGACCGTGGTATTCGAGCCGTTGGCGCTGCTCCCGAACGTCACGTCCTTGATCTTGCGAGCGTTCGCGTCGGAGATGAACTGCGAGTAGGTGAGGCTGACCGGCCGGCTGGTGTGAAAGGCCGGCAGGATAAGGAACAGCACCACCATGGCGAGGAGGGCGGCGGGCCACAGCCAGTGCCGCCAGCCCGGTGGCGGCGGGGGGGCCGTGGGAACGGGCCGGTCTCCGGGGGGCGGTGCGGTCGGCTGCTTGCTCATGAATCATTCATACGCCGTAAACACGTATTAGGCGTAATCGTCGGCGAACGACCCGGCGGCGTTGCCCAACAGCGGACGCCCGCTGCGCGGCAGTGCCCCCGGTTCCAGTCACGATGAGGGAATGGGCCGCTACCCAATGCCGTCGGCGGCAGCCCCGCCGGTCCGCCGACCGGCGTAGAAGTCGGCGACGGCCCTGAAGGCCTCCTTGGGCTCCCAGGCCATGTCCGGGTAGGT
>DASWFT010000387.1:0-1658 GCA_036394075.1 Streptosporangiaceae bacterium | reverse complement strand
GGGCATGGACCCGGTGGGCGGCGTCGATGTAGGCGGCCTGGCCCAGCCAGCCTTTCGTGTCCGCCGCGCGGTTCGTTGCCCACAGGGTGTACCGCCAGCCGTCCTCAGCCTCGAGCAGCGTCAGCTGCGCGCCGGGGTGCGGCCGCTCGCGGCGCGCGAAGACCCGCATCGTGGCGGGCCAGGCATGCAGCTGGTCCCCGGCCGGGCCTTCGCGCAGCAGCCCGGTCAGCCCGGTGACGTGCGCTTCCTCGATCCAGCACGCCCGGTGCGCGCACTGGCCGTTGCCGCAGGTGTCATCGGCGCGGCGCTCGCGGACCTCGCCCCGGGCGTCGATCGCGGCCTGCCATGCCTGCTCTGGGACCAGCCGCAGCGCCGTTTTCTCTCGCTCGCCCAGCGCCCATCCGACGGAGTAGGTCAGCTCGCAGCCGCGGCGGGCGGCGAGCTTGTCCAGGTGCTTGACCAGGTCGTGGCTGGCCCCGGCTCCGTCAGTCGTAATCATCAGCTTGCGGCGGAAGCCTGGTGGCAGCGCGACGATCGCCGCGTCTGCCAAGGCGATATGGTCTGCGGCTGTGTTCGAGCCGGCGGAGCCGCGGCGCAGCATCCAGGCCAGGGGTTCCCCGCCGGTGTTGTCGCACACCGCCAGCAGCGGGTGATGCCCGAAGCCCTTGAAGTTCGCCTCCGCGAGTTCTTTGCCGGAGTGCGCGAAGGTCACGGTGGCATCCAGCCGGATGCAGGTCACGCCGTCGAGGATCCTGTCCGCGATCCGCACCCCGGGCAGCGCCCCGTGCCGGGCTGCGGCCTGCGCCCAGGCATGCCGCCGCGCCGTTGCCACCGCGGCAGTAAGCCGCTTATCCGCCCGCGCCCCGCCGCGCGCGATCTCCTTCAGCGTCCGCCACGCCGCCGGCACCGACGCCACCAGCCCGAACAGCTCCCGCTGGTCGCCCATCACCCGGAAATCGCTGATCACCCGGGCACCGTCCGCGATCGCGCATGCCAGGTCCGCCAGCACCCGGCCCCGGTCATGCACCAGCAACCGCGGCGGCGCCAGTGCCCGCGACAGGCCGCCGGTCAGCCCGGTCTTATCGGTCAGGTGCCGCAGCAGCGACAGCCCGGCATGCGACACGACCCCCGCCCGCCGCCAGTGACTTCCAGCCCCCGTGACCACCCTGTAACGTTCACCCGGAAGGTGCTCCTTGATCTGGGCTCAATAAGGACCTCAACATCCCTTATCGTCCCAGTTCAGGAGCACTTTTCCGTTCAGGCGCGCCAATCAGGCCACATACCCCGATGAAAAGACAGGGCTAGTCGTCCGGGGCTTGTCAAGGAAGCAGCACGCCCGATGATCCGCCACTTCACGCCTCCGCCCTGATCTTGCGTGACGGGCATGTCCTGGTCGTCAGGCATCTCAAGCCCGATACGACATCGGGGGTGACGAGAGCCGCTCACTGGACGCGGCTGGTCAGATGGCCGGGGGCTGGTCTTGTGCCGTCTGGCTGGCGATGCGGTAGCCGACGCCTGGGGTGGTGGTGATGACGGGCGGGTCGCCGAGTTTGCGCCGCAGGCGGCTGATGGTGACGGTGACGGTGGTGGTGAACGGGTCGGCGTGCTCGTCCCATGCTGTCTCGAGGAGATCCTCCGCGGACAGGAACGCAGGGCTG
>DASWFT010000386.1:0-5408 GCA_036394075.1 Streptosporangiaceae bacterium | reverse complement strand
CCATTACCTCACTGCGGCCACGCCTGCGCAGCAGGACGCGGTGGAGTCCATCATCGAGCAGGCGCAGGGCGACATGGTCCGCCGCGCCCAGCCGCCGCGGGTGGTCACCGCCGGGCAGCTGGCCGAGCTGGCCGGCGGGCTGCCCGCGACGATCGCCGCGCTGGGCCTGGACGAGCCCACCGCCGCGGAGATCGTCTCCGGCGGGCAGGACGTGTTCACCGCCGCCTGCACCGACCCGGCCTCGGGCCTGCACGGCCCGCCCGGAAAGCCCTGCCCCGCCAGGCCGTGGGTTTGCCTGCTCTGCCCGCTCGCGATCTTCGCACCGCGGCACGCCGGCAACCTGCTCCGCCTCAAGGCATGGTTTGCCCGGCAGTGGGCGCAGCTGCCCACCGCGCAGTTCATGGCCACCTTCGGCCCCTATGCGACCCGCATCGACGAGGTCCTGCAGCACTATCCCGAACCCGTGCTGACCGCGGCCGCGGCCGACGCCGGCAACGACGACCACGCCCTGCCGCTCCGGCCCGAGGAGAGCACCTCATGACCGCGCCCGGCCCCGCCGCCCGCCACGACGGCGCAGGCGACCGCTCGCCGTTCAACGGATCGGATGTGTGCGCCGCCGCCGCCCTGCCCCTGGTGCCCGGTGGGCGGACCGTCATGTTCGACCAGGACGTGCGGGACTTCGGCGACGTCGCCGGCCTGGCCACCTACCTGGACTTGCGCGACAGCCGGCTCGGCTTCACCGCCATCACCGACCGGCGGTGGCGGCTGGTCGCCAAGGAGTACATCTACGCCCGCCTGGCGCCCGCCGACCCGGTCGTGGCGGTGCTGCCCGGCGCCTGCCGGGTCCCGCTGACCCTGAAGTCCTGCCGGACCCGGCTGGCCGAGACGGCCGGCTGGCTGAACTGGCTGACCAGCCAGCGGATCGCCTCGCTGGGGCAGGTCACCCAGGACCACTGCGACCGGTACCTGATCGGACGCCGCCGCCGCAAGAACGCGGCAGGTGCTGTGATCGGCACCCTCGACGACGCGTCGCTGCGCATACCTGCCGCCGTGATCATCGAGCTGGCCGGCTACGGCGAGCTGTTCACCGCCGACCGTTACGCCGGCGGGTTCACCCCCTGGCGGGGGCGGACCTCCTCCCAGGTCGCAGGGATGCGTAACGGCGGTGAGAACAAGACACCGCCGCTGGACCAGCAGATCCTGCAGCCGCTGCTGGCCGCGGCGTTCTACATGACCGAAACGCTGGGGCCCCACGTGGTGGCCCTGCGCCAGAGGATCCACCAGGATCGCCTGGCAAGCGAAGGACCCCGCTCCACCGAGGCCACCCTCGATGAGCTGCACACCGTGCTCGGCCGGCACCGCGACGCCTGCGAGCCCTTGCCGGCACTCGGCAACGCGGGCACCCAGGCCCGCCTGGCCATGGGGTGGGCGCCCGGCGACCCGCTGCTGCACGTCAGCTTCGCGGCCCTGGCGAACGCCGCCGGCGCCAGGCGGCTCGACCCCGCCATCATGACCACAGGCCGGCCGGTGATCCTCGACGTCCTCGGCCGAGTCGGCCTCGCCAGGCCGTGGGCACGCGATGCCGCCGCCGTCACCGTCGCCGGCGGCACGACCGCGATTCCGTGGACCGTCCCGCTGGACACCAGGGAGGCGCGCTGCCTGGCCGGCTTCCTGCACACCGCCTGCCTGGTGCTCACCGCCATGATCACAGGGATGCGCAGCTGCGAGCTGATGGAACTGCGCGCCGGCTGCCGGCGCAGCACCGTCACGGCATCCGGCCTGACCCGCTACCGGCTGGCCGGGAAGCTGATCAAGGGCCAGGGTCTGGGTGGCCTCGACGACGAGTGGGTCGTCGTCGAAGAGGCCGGCCGGGCGATCGCCCTCGCCGGGCAGCTGTGCGATGACACCGCCCCCGACGCGGCGGTGTTCGGCTCCTTCGCCTTCTCCGTCCGTTATCCCAGGCTGCGGACCTGGGTCAACGGGCCGGCCGGGCAGCGCCTGGGCCTGGCACCGATCCCCGGCGGCCCGGTGAACCCGCGGATGATGCGCCGCACCCTGGCCCAGGAGATCGCCTGCCGGCCCGGCGGGCTGCTCGCCGCGAGAGTCGCCTTGAAGCACGTCAGCGCCGCGACCACCGAGGGGTACACCTCCCGGCCCGGCGGCGCGCAGGCCAGGCTGCTCGCCGAGATCGGCGAGTTCGAGGCCGAACGGAACCTGAACCTGGTCGCCGGGGAATACCGCAACTACCAGAACGGGATCATGCCGGCCGGGCCCGGCGCCCGGGAGCTGACCGCGTTCTTCGGCAGCGTCGACGGCACGATGGCCGCCGCCGGCGCGCCAAACGTCGCTGCCAGCGACCAGCACCTGCTCAACCTGCTGTCCAAGCGCGCCAAGATCCTGCACATAGGCGTCGCGAATTTCTGCTGGTTCAGTGATCCGTCGCGGGCGCTGTGCCTGATCCTGGCCGGCAGGACCGGTGCGGACGCCCCGCTGATCGGCACGTGCGACTCCGCGCGCTGCCCGCAGGCCACCCACCACCAGCGGCACCGCACCGTCTGGGCCGACGCCGTGGCAGGCGGCACCGTGTTCCTCGGCATGCCCGGCCGGACCCGCAAGACCGAACAGGCCCGCCTGCAGGCCGACGTCGACCGTGCCCAGCGCGTCGTGGACGCCATCGACGCCGCAGGAAAGACCGGCACCGACCCGGCCGGAGGGGAGTGATCGTGCCCGTCCCCGACGACAAGCGGCAGCAGGCCGGGCAGCGCATCCGCGCCGCCGCGGCCGCGCTGCTGGCCGGCGACATCCCCGTCGGCGGCCGCTGCGACATCAGCACCCTGGCCCGCCAGGCCGGCGTCTCCCGCGCCACCCTCTACCGCAGCTATCCGCATCTCAAGCAGCAGTTCGAACGCGACCTGGCCGCCGCGGCGGCAGCAGGCGGCCACCCCGACCCCCGCAACGCGCAGATCGCCAAGCTGAAGGCCGAGAACGCCGCGTTGAAGACCCGCTGCGCCGGCCAGGACCAGGCCATCACCGCGCTGCAGGACCAGCGCACCCTCGCACTGTCCCGCCTGGCCGCCCAGCACGACGAAATCCAGCGCCTGCACACCGCCGCAGCCGCTGCGGGCGCCGGCGACGTGCGCGCTCTGCGCTCCGCCCTCACCGCCCGCACTGCCAGCACCCAAGGACAGCGCGGGCCGTGCTGACCAGCGGCCAGGCCAGAACCTCCGGCCGACCGCCCACGCCCGCCCGAGACGACGACCACGCACCGAGGAGAACCGATGACCTTCCCCGACCCCGACGACCTCCCGAACGCGTTGATCACCCACGCCTGCGGGCTCACCGCCGCGAGCGCCGCCGCCGAGCTGATCTGCGCCCACGGCACCTGGCTCACCAACCCCGGCTTCACCGACGGCTACATCACCACCGGCATCCACGCCAGCGGGCAGCCGTACGCCTACATCCACTGGGACGAGGTCATCGCCGCCCTCAACGCCCACCGGATCGGCGGCTCCGGCTCAGCGGTCAGCATCCTGCGGATCGCCGCCAGCCTCGCCGACCACCACATCCCCGTCCACCTGGCCTGCTGCCTCGGCAACCTCGACCACATCAACATCCGCCTCGTCACCACCGCGATCACTCGAGCCAACGGCCGCCGCGCAGTCTGAACTCCGGTGACACGCAAGGACGTAAGGAGAAGGCGCCGCCGATTCGAATTGGCGGGGCCTCCCCACGCCGGCGATCGACCATGCGGCCCGGACGCGGGCCTACGGCTTATGACCTACCGCGCCGGCTCCAAAGGTGACTTCCATCACAGTCGATCCACCATAGTGGCCGGCTGATGAGACACGACGCCCACGCAAGCCGCGACATTTCTACACCGAACGCAGGGCTGCTCACGAGAGACACCGAACCCTCTGGACACGGCGAGTGCGGACAAAAACCGCCACCGGTAGAGCGCGGCCAGGTCCGCGGCCGGGTATTCCCGCCAGTCCCGCAGGTCGGTGACCAGGCAGAACATCTCCGGCACGTGCTGCCCTTCGACATCGGCGTAGTACTCGATGACGCGGACAGTGACGGTGACGCCGTCGCCGGCGATCCCGGCGAGGCAGGACCCGTCCGGGAAGATCTCCGAGGCCCTGTTCAGCCGGATGTCGCTTTTGAGGCGGATCAGCACGTGGGTGCGGGCGATGAGCCGGGCGATCCGGGCCGCGCCGGGAAAATTCCGGCCGGGGATCCAGATCCGGTCCATGGTGAACAGGCGCGGGTAGTCGTCCATGGCCTTGTCCAGCAGTTTCTGCTCGGCGGCGGCCTTGTCACCGCCGGCGGGGCCGTGCGGCATGCCGAACAGCGCGCGCGTGGAGACGTCGTTCAGCATCAGGGCCCGCAGCTGCGGGAACGGCGCGGAATCATCCGCGGTGCCCGTGGACCCGAACGCGGCCCGGTTCGCCGGGGTATCCGGCATCCGGATCAGCGTCCCGTCCGCCGGCGCGGCCTTCAGCCCGCCGATGATGACCGCCCGCCAGTCACGCTGATCATGCTCGTCCCAGGAGGCGCCCAGCACGGCGCGCTGCAGTTCCTCCAGCGGCTCCGGGCCGGCCGCCCGCCGCCAGTCCCCGAACGCCCGCGGCGACGCCGGCCGCCACTGGCGGGCCCACGGCACCAGCGCCAGGTCCCCGGCCAGCGCCAGGACCACCTCCCGGGCATCCGCATCCGGCATCAGCGTCATCAAGACGATGGCGCGCAGCACGAACGCCGTGGTCAGCAGCCGCTTCCGCTTCCCCTTCACCGGCCCGGCCAGCTGAACCCCGTCCGCGATGCCGTCAATCACCCCCTGCCCCGCGGCAGCGTCCAGCCGCTCTTCCAGCGGCCCGAGCGTGGCGTGATCACACGGGCTGCCCTGCGCCTGGACCTGCCCGCGCCGCCGCACCTGCGCCGGCGCTACCAGCACCACCTTGCAGAACGCCACCAGGTCCCCGGTCCGGATCTTCCCCGTCCCCGCGACCGTCAGCGCTGACCGGCCGCCCGCCTGCTGTCCCGCCGGCCGCACCAGGTCCGCCGCCCGCACCGCCACCATCAGCGCCCCGCCGCCGGGAACCTCTCCCTCCGCGGCATCCTCGCTGCTGGCAACGGACGGCGGAACAAGGTACAAAGACACGAGAGGCTCCTGGGACGAAGGGTGACGTTAGCACTCCCTCTTCTACCAGGAGCCTCACCCGTTTCCCAGGGGTTCAGCCTGGCTGAACCGGCCGCAACCACACGGCACCGCCTGCCCGGCCGCGCCGGCATGAACACCCGGCCACCAGGCTGGCGCCGCTGAGACCAGCCGCCAGAACCCCGGCCAGTCACATAACGTGACCATCACCTAAAAACGACCCACCCGCCCATCCAGCCTTAACCCCATGGCATTG
>DASWFT010000385.1:0-3032 GCA_036394075.1 Streptosporangiaceae bacterium | reverse complement strand
GGATGTCCTCGACGTTCTCTTCACGGAGCGCGGGCGGACTGGCCGGCAGGCCTACAAGATCCAGGTGTCGACGCCTATGGCAGGCCGGACCGCGAGCCACGCTATCTTCGATGAGGCTCTGCGGACATTCGGTCCACGCTGAGGGTCCGCCGGACGGTCGCCGGGCCGTGCATGCTCAATGCGCAGGCGATCATCCCATCCGCCAGCAAGTGATGGATGTCACCTTGGCACTCTTCGTGCATATCTGCTCACGCTACGGATACAGTCTCGGACGAAGAGTGAGAACGCACGATCGCCTGTCTGCTTTCGCCATCGCAAAGTGACTTGTTGAGTACGCAACGTGACTCACGCCAACACAGACGCTACTTGCTCATGGGGGCAAGAAACGACTTGGGGTCAGGAAGGCCGAGCGGCGCTCAGTAGAACCCGTTCGCTTCCAGTCAGTAGAACCCGTTCCCCTGCCAGAACGTCCAAGCCTGGCAGGGGTCCCCGTATCTCCCCTGGATATACCCCAGACCCCACTTGATCTGGGTGGCCGGGTTCGTCGCCCAGTCAGCGCCGGCGCTCGCCATCTTCGATCCAGGCAGAGCCTGCGGAATTCCGAACGCGCCGCTGGCATTCTGGGCCAGATAATTCCACCCGCTCTCGCGGGACCAGATGTTATTCAGGCAGCTGTAGTACGTGCTGGGGGCCCACCCGAACTGGGACAACATGTTATAGGCGATCCGCTGCGCCGTGCCAGGATTGGGCGGCGGGAGGTTGACAACCGGAGAGTTGCCAGTCGCAACCGTGGAGCCGCCCGCCGCGGCCGCCTGCACGGTCGGCCGCGCCGCCACCTTGGGCACGCCGACCATGTGCATGGTGTGAGAGGCCGCATCCATGACAATTATCTGCTGGCGCTGCTGCTCCAGGACGGCCATCGTACGACTGCCGGAGACCGCCGCGGCGGCGATAGCAGCACCCGAGCCCGGAATGTGGCCGGGGCGCAGGACGACCATGTAGCCGGTGACGGCGATCCCGGCAACCGCGGTAACCGCCGTGGCCATCGTCGGCAACAGAACGCCATTACGCCGGGACGCCCGTCTACTTCCGGGGCTGCGCCTCCGGTGTTGTGACAAGGCAGTCCTTTCGTTGGCCAGGCACGCTGGACGCCAGTCGCGAACCCTTGCGGCTCAACGCAGCGCCTCTCCTGGCCCTTACGCCAATACCAGCTGCAGAAACTGGC
The DNA here is from genome assembly GCA_036394075.1 of Streptosporangiaceae bacterium. Lineage (GTDB taxonomy): Bacteria > Actinomycetota > Actinomycetes > Streptosporangiales > Streptosporangiaceae > JAWWPY01. The sequence continues at coordinate 1,807 of DASWFT010000385.1, read as the reverse complement.
ACGGCGGAACCCGCTGACATGAGTGCCTGGCACCATCGGCGCTACCTTGCCAGAACCCAGGGAGGGGTACGCAACCGCTTCTACGGAAAAAGCTGTGTCGCCCAGACGACCAGCACTGTGGGTTAGATCACAAATTGACAACACGTACTGTCACAATTACCAGCTGTAAGAACTGGCTTAGCTGTGACCACTGCCTGACCAAAGAAAAAGCCGAGGACACGCAGGAGAAGCGCTGGAAAGGCCGCCTCCGCCTCACTTTGTGCTACGGCCGGGCCGGCCAGCACGGCGGCGGCCTTCCCCGCTGGATCCGGGGAAGACCGCCGCTCTCTGCCGTCCTGGCGCCAGCGTCGGCGTCAGTACCAGCCGACCGACTGCGAGTGGCCCCAGGCGGCACAGGGCGAGCCGTAGACCTGCTGGATATAACCCAGGCCCCAGCGGATCTGCGTGGCCGGGTTTGTCGCCCAGTCGGCTCCCGCGCTGGCCATCTTCGATCCAGGCAGCGCCTGCGGGATGCCGTACGCGCCCGAACTCGGGTTGCTCGCGTAGGTGTTCCACCCGCTCTCCCTGTCCCACAGCGAGACCAGGCAGCTGAACTCGCCGGACGACCAGCCAAACGAGCCGAGCATTGATAGGGCTATCTGTTGTGGCGTGCCGGATGGCTGCACCGAGGCCGCAGAGGATCCGGACGACCCAGAGGACGTGGACGATCCCGAGGATGCGGAGGATGCGGCCTGCGCTGCCGCCGCTTTCGCCGCCGCCGCCTTCGCCGCGGCCTGCCTGGCTGCCGCACGCTGAGCTGCCGCACGCTGAGCCGCGAGCCGCGCCTGGGTGGCGATGCGCTGCACCTGCTCGCCGACGGCGCGGGCCTTCAGCATCTGGAGTTGGCGGTCAGCAGTCGCATAGCTGGTCAGTGGCGCCTGATCGTGACTGACCGCCTGCCCGGCGGCCACCGCGACCGTCTGGGCGGCTGGGCGGGCCGTTGCTGTGATGCCCGCTGTCACCGCGACCGCCGCGGCCACGGTCGCCGTGGCGACCGCGAATGTGATTCTCGATGGTTTCCTGCCTGGGTACGAGCATGGGCGTGAAGGGGGGACAAGATGAGCTTCCGGGTCGGGCACGCGATGCGCGCTCGGCTTTCACCCGGGGACACTGCCCGCCACCAGGGGATCGTGGCCGGCAGCGGCGCGAGGATGCGACGCGGGTCAGGGCGACGAGTTGCAGGGGCGCAACCATCACACACGCTGGGTGCTGTCGGCCACCCACACTGCCTAAGACCGGCCCGTGTCTGCCCCAAGAGTGGCAGAAAGACACTATGGCCTAAATCACACGAAGCGATCAATTCGCTCGATCTGACATTCGAATTATATCCATAACGAAGCGCTACCCACATCACCGACGATGCGCCTCGGGTCCTGTGAAGCAGCTCACATTGTGACAACGTACGCACGCTTGACCACGTTGAGTCTTCTTTTCGGGCACGGCAGCCGCGAGATAAGAGAGGCGACATCAATGACTTCACGTCATTTGGCGACTACCGAACGATACAAATAGCGCGTCATCCGGGGCTGAGCGGGTCGGCATCCCTCGGTGCTGTGCACACCTGTGGTGCGGTGCCCCCAGGATTTCCTGGGGGCACCGCACCACGGAGGTGTCTAGCTGCTGACCTGGCCGGTACAGCGCCAGGGCGGCAGCTTCTGCGTCAGGCCCTTACGCCCCTGACGGGTTCATCAGGCCGTGGTGGTGGCGGCCGATCCGGTGCCCTCGAACTGGCGGCGCCGTCGCCGGCGCCGTCGCCGCCGTCGTGGGC
>DASWFT010000384.1:0-3729 GCA_036394075.1 Streptosporangiaceae bacterium | reverse complement strand
TACTGGTGAAGTCGCGTAACCGATCAGTGCGTATACGCCGGTGGCCTTGCCGTTTGGGTCACTGTGCGTGGTCGCCGGGCGCGTATTGGTTCCAGGTCTTGGCGGCTTCGGCGGCGATGCGGGTGGTGGTGTGGTCGTGGTAGCCGAGGGATTGGGCGATGACGGGGGCGGGGGCCTGGAGCACGAGCTGGTGCAGGGCCGATAGTCGTGCCGGTCCGGTGAGGAAGCCGAGGGCGCGGAGGTGAGCGAGCATGGTGCCGGCGGCGAGCGGCTGCCCGGCGCTTTGGCCGGGGAACAGCCAGCGGGTCCGGGTGCTGGCGGTGGTGGTGCCGGGCTGGTTGCCGGCCAGTTCGAGGAGCAGGGCGGCGAACGGCTCGGGCACGGGCGCTGGCGGGTCGCCGAGGCGGATGAGCACCTCGCTGTCCTGCTGGATGACGTCGTCGGTGGTGAGCCGGATCAGGCGGCTGACGGGCTGGGCGTACAGGAGCATCAGGCATGCCGCGACCCTGGTGCGCAGTGGCATGCGGTCGTCGGTGACCGCCCGGCGGATCAGGTCCAGGCGCTGGCGCTGGGAGACCGGGTCACCTTTGAGGACCTGCTGGAGGGGGATGTCCAGGCGTGGCATGTGCTGGTTGGTCATCGCCCAGCCCAGGAAGCCGCGGACGGTGCGCCTGTGGTGTTCGGCGTGGGTGGCATGCCATGCGTCAACATCAGCCTGGCTGCAGGTTCCGAGCGTAAGCCCTTTGCCGTCAGCCCAGGTAAGGAAGGCGCTGGCGGCGGTGAACTGCACGCAGGCGAACCGGCAGGAAGCCTGGGTGAGCGGGCGGCGGGCGGCTCGTGCCCGCAGCCGCGGGAGCAGGTCCCAGGTGGCGAACTGGCGCAGGAGCCTTTCGCGGGGGCCGGTGCCGGATCCGGCTAGCCGGAGGGTCAGCCAGGTCTCGAAGTGCAGGAGCTGCTTGTCGATGGTGGGCAGGGCGCCGCTGGCCGTGAGGTGGTCACGCAGGTGCGCGACGGTCCGCCAGTTCGGCAGCTGGGCAAGCGCCTGGTGGGTGAGGGGGATCTGGCCGGTGGCCAGGCCGGTGAGCAGGGCCTGGACTTGCGGGCTGGCCAGCCACACGAGGCCGGCGCGGGGGCTGGGCATCGCGGTGAGATGGGTGGCCAGCGGCGTGAGCGCCTCGCTGATGGTGCCGGAGCCGTCGTCGAGCAGCACGCGCAGCTTGTCTGAGAGGGTGCACCGGGAGCACAGCCGCCCGGCGTGCAGGCGGCCCTCGGAACCGCACCGGTCGCAGGAGAAATCGCGGGTGATGCCGGCGCAGTCCCGGCAGGCCGGCGTGCCGTCCGCGCGGCGGCCGGGCAGCAGCCGCTCGGCCCCGCACCCGGTGCAGCGCCCGCGGATCCGCAGTCCCCGCTCGACGCAGGTCCGGCAGACCGGCCCCTCTGGCCAGTTCGCCGATACCGGCGCCCGCCTGCCGCAGCGGGCGCAGACCCGCATCCGCCACCGCTCGTGCTGCTCTGGCGTGGGTTTCGGGGAGTTCACTCCGGCCCTGGCCGGATCTGCGCCCGCCTGGGCCGGATGGCAGCAGCGCGCTCCACGGCACTTGGGCCACCGGTTGTGCCGGTCTTGCGCAGGTCGATGTTCTCGGCCTTCGTGACGATCAGGTCAGCCGGGGTGACATCAAGGATGTCGCACAGCGCGGCCAGCACCGGAAGCGACAGCCGTTCCGGGGTGCCGGTGACAAGCCGGTGGACCTGCGAGACCGACAGCTTTATCCCGCGCCCGGCCAGCAGCGGCACCAGCTCACCGGTGGTGAACATGCCCCGCCCGGCCATCAGCTCCCGCAGCCGCCACCGGTAGCTGACCTGGCGCCTGGCCGTCACCGCGTGCTCCCGGTACCCGGCAGCGCCGCGCCGATGGTCTGGTCCAGCGCCCGCCGCAGCGTGCGGGTACGGAAGTCCGAGGACACGCAGGTATACAGGGCAGTGGTGCTGGCCGACTCGTGCCCGGCCTGGCACTGGACAAAAAACGCATCCCAGCCATCCTCGATCAGGTGCGTCACATACGAGCGGCGCAGGCTGTGGAAGTCGACCCCCTCGTCCATGCCCAGCTCCCGCCGGTAGGCGCACAACCGGGAGTCCAGCCGCTGCAAGCCGACCCGGGAGCCGCGCTCGGATGGCCACAGCGCTGGATTTCCCTCAGCTGCCAGCAGCGGCCGGACCTCGCAGACCCACTGCTCGATGATTCCGGCCGACCACGGCCAGACCGCCAGCACGCTGCGCCGCTTCGGCGCCGACCCCTTCATCGCCTTGCCGTACCGGACATCCAGCACGCCGTACTCACCGAACTCCGGGCCCTGCGGGTTGGCGCTGAAGTCAGCTACGTCCAGCATCCGGGTCTCGTTGCGGCGCAGCCCGAACGCGTACGCCGTCTTGAACAAGGCCGCGTCGCGGAACGCCGGCAGCCACCCTTTCCGGCCCCGGCCCCGGATCACGCCCACCTGCTCGTCGGCATAGTCGAAGAACGCCTGCAGCTCGCCAGGGGTGAAGGCCCGCTTGGCGGGCTCACCCTCATACTCCTGGACATGCACCGCAGTGTTCCACTCGTGCACGATCTGGACCGGGTGGTGCCGAACCGCGCCTGGCATTCCCCGGCCCACCCATAGGCCGGATCGGTGACGAAGGCGCAGAACAAGCGGAGCGCCTCCTGGTAGGACCGCAGGGTCGAGCGCGCGTTTCCGCGGACCGCCCGGATGTCGGTGAACCACTCATCCGCCAGCTGCGCCGACCACTCCCAGGGGGCGGCACCGCAGTGCCGGGTGAAGTCCCGCACCCGGTTCTCCCGGCCCTCGACCGTGGAGAACGCCAGGTTGCGGGCCAGCTGCTGGTTACGCCACCCGGTCAGCATCGCCTCGAGCACCTGCTCGCCGGGCCGCAGCAGCGGAACCCCGGCCGCCAGCCACAGCCGGGCGCTCCCCGGAACAAGATCCTCAGCGCGCACCTGCCCCGCCCTCCTGAAGCACCGTGCCGTCCGCGGCCACGACACGGACCCCCGCCGGATACGCCGGCGGTGCGGGCACGATCACCACGCCGCCGACCGTCCCGTTCGCGTGCAGCACAGCCCCGGCGACCAGCGTGATGTTCACATGGTCGAACCCGCCCAGGACCAGCCGCAGGCTGACCGGGCAGCCTGCGGCCAGGCTCGCCGCGATCTTCAGGACCGACAGCTCGCTGCCCGAGCACGCCAGCTCGCCCCGCTCCAGGCCCTCGACGGCGCCCCGCCAGTCGATAACGGCAGCCAGCTGATCGCCGGCCAGTTCCGGGCCGGACTGCTCGCGCACGAACCGGCCGGTGAAGTCCTCACGGCCGGCCCAGTAGCCGTGGCGCAGCACAAGCTCAACCGCGGCCTCCTCGACGAACAGGCCGCGCGCCCCGGCCCGCAGCATCGCTGTCAGCCGCTCCGGCGCCGCCGGCGCCATCCCATCACGCCTCATGCCGATCACTCCCCGTACGTCGCATCAGATGCGAAATCTTCGCATCTGATGCGACGTCCCGGAGGGCATACAGCTCAAGAGGGCAAAACCGGCCGATTTGCCCCACGCACACCAAGTCACCCGTTAGCCTCGCCTGACACACTCGGCTGCTGAGCAGGCAGGTCACACCGCGTCTCGGTGCCAGGTAAGCGCCACACACGCACACGGTCGCGTATTCGCATCAAATGCAATTTGCGGCGGA
>DASWFT010000383.1:0-4048 GCA_036394075.1 Streptosporangiaceae bacterium | reverse complement strand
CAGCTGCCACCCCTGCGGCGCCGTCATCCAGCCAGCCCTGTCCGCCAGCGTGTGGGCAGTTCGTAGCTGAAATAGTGCCGGGTAACCGCGTCGCTGATCTCCGAGCACGCGGCCTGCAACCTCACGAGGCGTGCGGGCAGCTCGGCGAGTATCTCGTCCGGCGCTGCGAATTCCAGGTCCGCGCGGGCCCGGCCGAGCAGCCGCTGTGGCTCCTCGGTGGGCAGCCGGCCCCCGAGGGCCAGGCTGCTCAGGCAGCCGCCTGCGACGGTCAGCGACGCGAACGCGGACCGAGGGAAAGCCGGGTCGCGCAGCAGGAAGTTGGCCACCCGGGCCGGGTCGATGATTCCGTGGGAGCGCCGCAAATACGGCTCGTAACCGCCGCAGGACAGCAGCACGTTAGCGAGCGCCCCCTCGCCGACCGCGCGGATGTCGCTGGCCGCGAGCTGGCGGGTGATGACGTCGGCGCGCTCAAGGGCGCGGCCCAGGGTGAGGAACAGCCAGTCGTCGTCGCGGCTCATCGTGGTCTCGGCCAGGCCGGTGATGGCCGCGGTCCGGGTCCGCACCAGCGTCAGTAGCCGGGACAGCCCCGCAGCGCTCCTGGGCTGCCTGCGCAGGCTCAGTTCGACGAAGGTGACGTTCAGCGCCTCCCACACCTCGGCCGGCAGGAGATGGCGCACCAGGCGAGCGTTCTCCCGCGCGGCGATCAGCGTGCCGGTTATCGAGGACCGGCTTGCCTTGTCGTAGGCGAGCTGCTTGACGACATCGTCCAGACCGGTTTCGGCCTGCGCGGGAAGGCCCATGACCGTCAGCAGCCTGGCCGCCGCCACATTGGCCGGCTCGCCTACCTGTCCGGTCGTCTGCTGGATGACGACCTCCAGGATGCGCGCCGTGCCCTCGGCCCTTTCGAGGTAGCGGCCGATCCAGAAGAACGCCTCGGCGACACGGCTCAGCATGCGCGTTGTTGTTGTTGTTGTTGTTGTTGCTGCTGTTGTTGCTGCTGCTGCTGCTGCTGGTGCTGGTTGGGCACGTCGAGCTGCGGGCCGGGATCCGCTGCGGCGGCTGCCGTGCCCGGCGTTTCTGGGACGAGGGTGTATATGGTGGCCGTCGGCTCCGGGACGCTTGACCCATTGGCGACCACCCAGGTGTCCTTCGACCCACCGCCCTGGCTGGAGTTGACCACCAGGCCGCCCTCGGGCAGCGCGACACGCGTCAGGCCACCGGGCAGGACCCATACCGATTCGCCGTTGTGCACCGCGAACGGCCGCAAATCGACGTGCCGCGGGACCAGTTCGCCGTCCAGCCAGGTCGGCACCGTCGACAGGCCGACCACCGGCTGGGCGATCCAGGCCCGGGGCTCGGCGGACACGTCCGCGCACAGCCGGTCCAGCTCCGCGGCGCTGGCGCCGGAACCGAAGACAAGGCCCTTGCCGCCCGATCCGTCCACCCGCTTGAAGACGTGATGCCGTGGATTACTCAGCACCTGCGTCCGCGTGCCGGTGTCGGTGAGGCGGATGGTCGGCACGTTCGGCAGCACCGGATCCTCGTCCAGGTAATACCTGATCAGGTCGGGGACGTAGCTGTAGACGAGCTTGTCGTCCGCGACGCCGTTGCCCACCGCGTTCGCGATGGCAACGCCGCCCGCGCGGGCGGCGTTAATCAGGCCGGGGCAGCCGACCAGCGAGTCCGGCCGGAAATGCAGCGGGTCCAGGAAGTCGTCGTCAATCCGGCGGTAGATGACGTGCACGGGTGCTTCGCCTTCGGTAGTCCTGATGAACACCCTGGTCCCGCGGACGACCAGGTCACGCCCTTCGACAAGCTCGACGCCCATCAGCCTGGCCAGCAGCGCGTGCTCGTAGAAAGCGGAGTTGTAGACACCCGGGGTGAGCACGACCACGGTGGGATCGTCCACGTCCTCCGGAGCCGCGGCCCGCAGCGCGGCGAGCAGGCGCACCGGGTACTCCGTCACCGGCTCCACCCGCTGGCCGCTGAAGAGCTCCGGGACCATCTGCGCCATGGCCGACCGGTTGGCCAGGACGTAGCTGACTCCGGACGGGCACCGCAAATTGTCCTCAAGGACACACAGCTGGCCCTCTTCGTCGCGGACGATATCGATCCCCGAGACGTGTACGCGCACCCTGTTCGGCGGCACGAGCCCGTGCACCGCCCGCGCGAACTGCGGTGAGCTCGTGATGACAGCGGCGGGGACGATGCCGTCGCGCACAACGCGCCCCTCACCGTAGACGTCGGCGAGGAATGCCTCCAGGGCACGGACCCGCTGCGCGACTCCTGTCTGGACGAGCCGCCAGTCCGGCTCGTCCAAGATTCGCGGAACCAGGTCGAGCGGGAAGATTCGTTCCTCGCCCTCCAGGTCAAAGGTGATGCCTTTGGACCGGTGGGTTCCGGTCAAGGCCTCGGCCCGCTGGGCCAGCTCATCGACCGACAACTTATGAAGGATCTCAAGGACATCCGCGTAATGGGCGCGGATCCCGCCCTCGGAGTCCGCGGCCTCGTCGTAGGCAGAGCGCGGCAGGCGCTGCCGCGCAGCGCTATACCCGATCAGAGGCACGCTTTCTGCGCGGCCAGGACGATCCAGGGCCGGGCTCGTCATTCATCACCTCCCCCCAAGAGTCTCAGCTGACGCTGTTTCTGTCATGTATCGCGGGCATATCAGCACCATGAACGGGGCAGCTCAGCGACGGTGCTGGCCGGCGGCGGCGGCAGGTTCTCAGGCCGTCCGGACGCCGCCCTGCACCGGGCCCGGATCGCCCGCCTTCCGGGGCCGGATCAGGTCGCCCGGCTGGAGTGCACCCGGGACCGGTAACATCCCGCCGGCCTGCGCGCGCACGATTATCCCTAGAGTATCGGCGCAGCTAGATGTGGTGTTGTAACCGTGAGGAAACAACAACGATGCACTATGGGGGGTTATGGGAGCCACGCGGCTGATTCGGGTCGGGTGCGAGTTCCTGTACACGGCTGAGATCGAGACTGCCACGGTGCTCCAGGTCCAGCCGAGAACGCCGGAAAACGCCGTGCTGCGGCAGGACTGGCAGCTGGTCCCGGCCGCCAGCCTGCACGGCTACGCCGACCTTTACGGTAACGATTGCCAGCGGCTGGTCTTGCCCGTGGGTGACAGCGAGCTGAGGTATGACGCGCTGGTGACGGTGCCGGATGCGACGGAAGACGTGGATCCAGGCGCGCGGGAGACGCCGCCGGCCCAGCTGCCGGATGACGTGCTGATCTACACGCTGCCCAGCCGGTATTGCCTGCCCGAGGCGGTCGCCGATGAGGCCTGGCAGCTGTTCGGGGGGATGGCGCCGGGTTACCGGCGGGTGCAGGCGATTTGCGACCATGTGCATGGGAAGCTGGAATTTGGTTACGGCACCACCGGCGCGTCGACTTCGGCGGCCGAGGCTTACGCGGGAGGCTTGGGGGTGTGCCGCGATTTCGCCCACCTGGCGATCACGTTCTGCCGCGCGCTATCGGTCCCGGCCCGTTACACATTCGGCTACCTTCCCGACATGGATGTCCCGCCGCCGCCTGAGCCGATGGACTTCGCGGCCTGGATGGAGGTGTACCTCGATGGCAAATGGTGGACCTTTGATCCCCGCAACAACTCGGCGCGCAAGGGCCGGGTGGTGATCGGCCGGGGCCGTGACGCCGTGGATGTCGCGATGGTCACCACGTTCGGCGGCCCGTTGCTGCGCGGGATGACGGTCTGGGCGGACGAAACGACATGAGCGAGCCGTCCCGGAGGCGAGCGGGAGAAACAGCGTGAGCGAGCCAAAGGGGCGCCCCAAAGCGCCCCGGAGGCGAGCGGGAGAAACAGAGCGAGCGGGGGACCAGACATGACCCAGATAGCCAGCGCGCTGCTCCGCGCACCTGTCCAGTACCTGTCGGGCCGCGACCTGGCGCTCGCGGACCGGGTCATTTATGTGCTGCACCAGCGGTTCAGGTACACCTACGGCGCACCGGTCCGCGACCTCGACCACCGGCTGGTCGTGATCCCGCCGCAGCAGCATGGGGACCAGCGTCGGCGGTTGCAGTCGAT
>DASWFT010000382.1:0-4868 GCA_036394075.1 Streptosporangiaceae bacterium | reverse complement strand
CGCCGCTGCTGGTGGTCGGTCAACCATTCACCCTGCTGCTCCACGCGAGCAGGAACCCGCTGCACACCTGGGCCAAGCGGGTCATGCGGTCCCGGGTGATGAGCTTCCTTACCTGGCCGCCGTTCGGGCTGGCCGCCTACGCGGCGGCCATCGTCGGAACGCACCTGACCGGCCTGATGGGCCTGGTCATGACCAATCCGGCGCTGCATAACGCCGAGCACGCGCTGTACCTCGTCGTCGGCTACCTGTTCTTCCTGCCGATCTTCGGGCGTGAGCCGATCCGCTGGCGCGTGTCATATCCCATCCGGCTCCTGGTGCTGATCCTGGTCATGCCGGTGGACACGTTCACCGGGCTGGTGCTCGGCTACGCCACCACCGGGATGCCTGGCATGCCGGCCAGCGGCCGCCCGGCGGGCGCGCCCAGCCCGGTGGAGGATGTGCACTGGGGTGGCGCGGTGATGTGGATCGGCGGCGGCGCGATCATGCTCGCGTTCATCATGATCGTCTTCCTCATGTGGAGCCGTGACGACCTGGCCGCCACGCGCGGTCATGGCTGGCTGGAGACCGTGCGGAAGTCCAACTTCGACGAACTGGTGGCGACGCACGCCCCGCGCGACGAGGCCGGCACCCCCAGCGGCGCCTCCGGGACTAAAGCGGCCAAAGAGGCCAGCGGCGGCATCGACGATGACGAGCATCTCGCCGCCTACAACGCATACCTGGCCCGGCTCAACCAGCCTGGGCACCGGACCCAGAACCAGCGCTGAAGCGCCAGGGCTGAGATCCCGGCAAAATCCGTCGGCCGCCGGCTGAACCCTGGGCGCGCGCGGCCCGTGACAAGGGGTGCGGCGCGAATGGGCGGGCCGTCGCTGCCAGCGGCGCTGGTGGTCGGGCCGACCGGTGTCGGCCTCGATTCCCGGGGCACGCTGTTCGTGGCCGACAGCGTGGGCAACCGGATCGCCGCGATTCCGGCTGCGCCGTGGCGCGAAAGCAGCGCGGGGACCGGCCAGACCGTCACCACCGGCGGGGCGCTCAACACTCCGCTGGGCCTGGCCGTCGCGCCGAACGGTGATGTGCTGACCGTGAACGCGCTAGACGGGTTCCTCGTCGAGACAACCCCCGGCGGAAAGCAGATCGACACCAGGCTGCTGGACAACACGGGCTCCCCGCCGGGTAACGGTGCCCTGTTCGGCCTGGCCGTGGCGCCGTATGGGGCGGGCGTCTACTACGTGGACGACGCCGCGAACACGTTCAACCTGCTCCATTGAGCCTGCTGCTGCAATTGAGCTAGCTGGGCTGAACGAAGGAAGCCTGCCGGCGTGCCGCGCGGGGCGCGACACGCCGGCAGTGCTTTCTATGCAAATCTAAGGAACGCGCTAGACGCCGCAATAGGCTCCTATGCTGTGGACCCGGTACGGAATCCTTACGCGCCAGGCGCTGGCCAGCGGCCGCCCGAACTCGCCGGGCGGGACCGGGAACTAGGCCAGTTCGAGGTGGTGCTGGAGCGGATCGCGCGGGGCCGCCCGGAACGCAGCATGGTGCTCACCGGCCTGCGCGGCGTCGGCAAGACCGTGCTGCTGAACTCGTTTCGGTCGATGGCACTGCAGCGGCTGTGGGGCACGGGCAAGATCGAGGCGCGGCCGGAGCAGTCGATCAGGAGGCCGGTCGCTGGTGCGCTGCACATGGCGGTACGCGAACTGGCGCCGCGGCATCGCGCCCCGGAACGGATCGAGCAGTTCCTGGGCGTGCTGAAGGCATTCGCCTCCCGTGATCCGAAAGCGCCCAAGGGGACGTTCGCGCCGCACCTGGGCATTGACGTGCCCGCGCTGCGCGGGCGTGCCGATTCCGGGGATCTTGAGATCGACCTCACGGAGCTTTTCGCCGATGCCGCGTCGGTCGCCACCGATCTCGGCGTGGGGATCGCGCTGTTCATCGACGAGATGCAGGACGTCCCCCCGGCGGATATGTCCGCGCTCTGTGCGGCCACCCACGAGCTGTCGCAGTCCGGGGGACCGCTGATCGTGGTGGGCGCCGGGCTGCCGCACCTCCCGTCGGTCCTGTCGGCGAGCAAGAGCTATTCCGAGCGGCTGTTCAGGTACGTGCCGATCGACCGGCTGGATCGTGCCGCCGCGGACCTCGCCCTGCTCGCGCCCGCCCAGCGTGAAGGGGCCGATTTCGAGCCGGAAGCACTCGACGCGCTGTACGCGGCCGCCGACGGCTACCCTTATTTCGTTCAGGCCTATGGCAAAGTGACCTGGGATGTCGCCGCCGCCAGCCCGGTTACCGCCGGGGACGTGAGTGTGGCGAGCCCGCAGGCGGAGGGTGAGCTCGCGGTCGGGTTCTTCGGCAGCAGGTACGAACGGGCCACCCCGGCGGAACGCGAGTACATGCGGGCGATGGCGATGCTCGGGGACGAACCGGTCCAGACATCGCAGGTGGCCGAGGAACTGGGCCGCAAGCCGTCGAGCGTGTCACCGGCCAGGGACGGGCTGATCAAGAAGGGGCTGATTTACAGCTCCGAGCGCGGCCTTATCGCCTTCACCGTCCCGCATTTCGGCCGGTTCCTGCGCGCCCAGCCCGCCTGACTATCCTGGAGTATGGCTGTATCTACGGTGCTTGCTAGAGGGCCTTAGATATTGGCATAGCGCTCAACCGCACAACGCCTGGCGGCAGATCGACCCCAGCCTTCCCGGCGCCCGGCGCCCGCGTTTCTCCGGGGACGGCCGCTGTTTCCCTCGGGACGACAGCCGACCGGATGACCGGGCGGCGCTGCTTCATCTGCACGGCAAATACGACATCTGCGTCGGCGCCATTCAGGCGGCCCGGGTACGCCACGTACCGCCAGCACAACTCCCGCCACATGTCGGCGGGCACATCGCTGGTGATCACGCCGGCCTGCCGGTGCCAATGCGAACTTCGGTGCAGAGCGGCGAGCGTATGCCGCACCGGGATGTTGCGCAGTTCGCAGGGTTCCGCGTAGCCAAGCCGGACCAGAGTCTCGCCTACCTCCGGGGACAGCAGCGCGATAACCAGGAATTCGGCGCACAGGCAGGCCAGGAGCACCCCGGCGCCCGGGTCGGGGGGCGGCAGTTGCAGGCCCGGCCCGCCGATCGACGCCAGCGCGGCCACTGCGAGCAGCGCCGAGCGGGCGATCGAGCGGGCGCCTACCGGGCGCACGCTGAGGTCACCGAAGCATCCGCACCCTACGTCCGGACGGCGGCCACGCAGTTCGATCAGGGCACTCATCGCTACCAGGAAGAAAGCGGTCGCGGCGATCCGCGCCCCGTCCGCGGCGGCGCCGTCCAAGGCACCGGTCCCGTTGCGGGCCGCGGCCGGTGCCGTGACCGTCAAGGCGATACCGAGGGCACATTCGACCGCGCACACGAGCATGGCGGCTGGCCACCGGAGCGGCAAGGGGAACAGTTCCGTAGGCCCCAGGCCGGCCTCCAGCGAACCGGCCCGCAACACCCGGCTGAATTTGGTGGCACACCCGCCGAGCAGCATCGCTGCGAGGACCGGGGCCTGGACCTCCCTGAGGTCGTTGGCCAGTCCGGTCATGCCGTGCATCGTCATCGGCCTACCGTGATCGTCGCGTTGAAGCACCCGCGTTCCAGGTCACCGCCGAGGGCGACAAAGCTGGCGAGGGCCAGGTCGGCCACTCGGCCGCGGGGTGAGGTGCCGCAGGTGACGCAGCGGTCGCAGAAAAGCCGGGCCACCGCTGCGCAGCCGGTCACCGGCAGGACGCGGGAGCCGCCCGTGCACTCGTTGCGGACCTTGAGCAGGCTGCCCACCGAGAGGTAGGGCATCCGCACACAGCCAAGGCCACGGGATGGCTCATCGGCGCACCCCGTCTCCGGGTCGAGCAGGGGATAGGCGACCCCCTCGACGTCGTCAGGTTCACTCGCCGGCTCGTGCCATGTGGCTGAGCCGCCGATGCGGTCCAGCGCGGGACCGAGCGTCTGCGGGGGGCGTGGCACCTGGTCGGCACCGTAGGCGGGCTGGGATGTCGCGGGGATCAGGCCCTCGATGATGCCGCCATGGCGCAGCCCGATGACGTCGATAAGGTATCCGGGCTCCAGGCGTGGGAAGCGGACCTGAATGCGGCTTTCCGCGCGCCTCGGGATGACGACGACCCGGCGCCCTCTCATCTTTCCCACGTCCACGACGATGCTCGCCCGGTCCCGTTCGACAATCACTCCCGTGACGCGGCTGATGTTCGCCCACACCCGCTCCGCTACCCCGCGCCGCGATGGGTCGAGGCGCACCACAACCCGGTCTCCGGCCCTGAGAGCGGTCGGGTCCACCTGGCCGCCCCTCCACGCTTTCGTGCTGGGCATCATGGTCAGCCGCTCCTCGCGGTCGGCCCGGCGGATCGCGAGGATGTGCGGGCTGGCGTCGACCACCGTTCCGGTGAGCACCCCACCCGGATACATGGCCCGGCCGTGCGGCGGTGCGGCCCAGTCGGCGGCGCGGGCCCGGCCCGGGCGATCCGATGGTCCGAAGACTGCGGCCTTGAGTAACCGGCGCCGCGCGATCAGTTCCGCGGTCCCTGACCCAGTGCAGCCAGCACAGCACGCTAAGTCACCACTTTGGTCGAACATCATCCCTCCACTGGACAGCCCGGCCCAGATCATGACGATGGGTGCGGTGACTGGTCCGCGTCAAGCGGTTCGGTCACGTTGGCCGCGGCGCCGGGTGCCGGATATGCCGGCACAACTGTCAAAAGGCCAGGTCAGAAGGCTTGCCAATACTTGGGTCAGGTGCAGTCGGGTGCGCCTTCGCTGGGTACGGTTGGGCTGTGAGCGAGCCGGAGGGGCGCGGCGTTGCCTGGACTGAGGAGCGAGGGACGAGCGACGAGGGAAGGCGGCGCC
>DASWFT010000381.1:0-9955 GCA_036394075.1 Streptosporangiaceae bacterium | reverse complement strand
CACTCCCAGCACTCCCAGCACTCCCAGCACCCCCAGCACTCCCAGCACTCCCAGCACTCCCAGCACTCCCAGCACTCCCAGCACTCCCAGCACTCCCAGCACTCCCAGCACTCCCAGCACCCCCAGTGGCCTCTGCGGGCGGCAGCCTGGGTCCGGTGAATGTGCCATTGCGTGGGTCAGAACCCTGGCAAGCCACATTCATTGGGTTGCGGGTCAGGCGGGGGCCACGGCCCCGGGTGGCGGCGGCCTGGGTTCCGTCAGCAAGACGGACATGGTCGCCCCGCTCATCAGCGGATGCCCTTACCCTCGGCACCTCACTCAGGTAACTTGTCCGGTAATTGGAATATTGGCACCCTTTGCGCAGGTGGCTAGCGTGTGGAAATGGAAGAACGGGTCCACCCCCGACTCGCGAGGTCGTGCCCGGGCCAGGCGAAGTCAGGCCAGCCAGAATTTCGGCCGCCGCCATCCGTACCTCGTGCTGACTGGTCTCGTGATCTTCTTCTCATGGTTGACCGCCGTCAGCATCCTGGCCCTGATAAATTCCCGCAACACCGTGGCCTCGGGCTGGACCATGGCCACCAGCATCGGCGTCACCTGCTCCCTGGCGCTGGCGGCGCTGGCGGCTGTGACCTACCGGCGCCGCCAGTCCCTGTGGCCGCTGTACCTCATAGGGGCACTCTGGATTACCGGGTTCATACTCACCATGCCGCAGACCTTGCGGACAGCCAGCACGCCTGGACCGGTCACCAGTGCGTTCGAGGCCGGGACAATCGCATTCTGCATCCCCCTCGATACCGGGATCACTATCTTGTTCTTGGGGACCTTGCTAGGCCGGTGGCGCCTGTCGGCCTCCGGCCGTATCGTGGGTGAGCTGCACATATCCCGTGCTGAACGCTGGTCCGACAGCGCCAAGAATCCCATCTCGCTCGCCGAGTGGGAGGACTTCGCGCAGGGCAGGCCGGATCTCACGAGGGTCGAGGGGATCGATATACGGACGATAATGGCGCAGCGCATATCGGAGCTCTCCGAGTACCAATCGCCCGAAGACCAGAAGTGGCTAGCACAGGCCAGGGAGGACCTGGCGAAGTTCGACGCGATGGCCAGGAAGCAACCTGATTTCGCCCAACACCTCATCGAGGCCACCGGCGCCGCATACTTCACGTACACGAGTCCTTACGGCACTCCGATCGGAATGTCCTGGCGCGACGAGCAGATCACCGTTATCGGGGTCACCGATGAGATGGCTGCCACGGACGTCTCCCGGCTCGCGGCGGCGCTCAACGCCAGCCTCACCAACGATCAGGGTAAGCGCTACGTGCCGCCCGAGGATTCCACGGCCCATCGGTAACCAGCGGACCGCCGGGCCCAGCGTGGCCAAGGCATCGCGTCGGCATGACCACACGCTGCCACGTGCCGGTGTCCGAGGAGCCATCAGCTGGTAATCGCCCGCGAGTCTGAGGCCCGACGCTAAGGACGCCGCTCCCGCCGATTACCGACGGCCGTCGCTGTCGGAGTTCTCGCGGATTTGCGCACCCACGAACGTGCGTGACCTATCCCGATTCCTGCGCCCTCATGGCGCTTGTCGTGAGCGGCTGGCTGCTGGTTGCTACTGACCGACTCGGCCGTCTATCCGCTCTCGCAGGAGATCGGCGTGCCCGCAGTGCCGCGCGTACTCCTCGATCATGTGTACCAGCACCTCACGCAGCGGCACCCCCGTCGCGCCGAGTGCGCCCAGGTCGGCGCTGTCCGCGACGAACTGCTCGGCGAAGGCCACCTCGGCCCGCCACGCCCGCCACGCCTCGTCTGCAACCGCGGGGTCCGGGACCGCGCCGTTCCAGTCGCCTTCGCGGTCCAGGTCGGAGCGGTACAGTTCCGGCGCGTCCTGCCCAGCCATCTCGCGCCGGAACCAGTGCCTCTCCACCTCACCCATGTGCGGATGAGCCCGAGCAATGACATGGTGGACGGCGGTACTGACTGGCGGGCCAGCTGCCCGGGGTCCAGGTCTGCACACTTCATTTCCAGCGTGAGCCGGTACCGGCGCAAGTAGCCGAGCAACGTGCTGCGTTCGCCGACAGCCACGACACCGGTTTCGCGCGGGTCATCGTCCGGGTCGGCCCACATGTCGGGATAGATGGTCGACCGCGTCCACCGGGTCGCGGCTGGTTCACTCGTGTGCTCAGGTGAGGCCACCTGACCATCGTCGATCAAGCCGACGCCGTTCGCCACCGCTATCCGGTATGCCTGGCAATGCAGCTAATGGGGGCCCCGACTCCTCGCGGCAACTAGCGGATGACCTTCGGGCAGTAAGTCGCGTGGCTGGATAGATGGCCTCCGGCAGAAGCGTGTCTGGCAGATCCGTGCGTTTGCAGCGCGGGTCAATCGGTGACCGCGGTGGTGAAAAGAACGACGAAGATCCGCACAGCCAGGGGCGGGCGGACCTTAATCTCCCGCACGTGCCCATCGTCGCGCGTTTCGCTGCCAGGAGTAAACCGGCATCAGTCTGACGTCGTGCTCAGCGAACACCGGACACCACCGCGCGGCGTCGATGCTGGTCAACGTCCCGGGTAACAACCGGCGCACACGCAGCCCAGCGAGCCGATGTCGCCGCCTCGCGCTATACGAATCAGTGGTTGCCTCACGCCGGAAACCCAGCCCCCTCAATCGTCACGTGCCCAGGTCACGACGCTGGCCCGCTCGACGATCCAACGCTTGCCTGCAATCCCGAATGGGGCCGACCGCTCTTGCGTCACGTGACCGGGACGATCTCGGCGCTGAGCAGGCGGCCGCCGCTGATGTCCAGGAGACCGACGGTTCCCTGGGGCTGACGCCGGCGGTCGGTCGGCGATCCTGGATTGAAGATCCGCAGGCCGTCCGCGGTGTGATCGAGCGGGATGTGAGAGTGGCCGAAGATCACTAGGTCCGCGGCCGGGAACTGGCGGCGCAGCCGGGCTGGCCGCCCCGTGGCCGGGCCGGCGTCGTGCACGATCGCCAGACGCAGCCCGTCTGCGTCCAGTTCCAGCGTGTCCGGGGCGCCCCAGGTGGCCACGTCCGGGCCATCGTTGTTGCCCCGGACGGCCCAGACCGGGGCATAACCAGCCAGTTCGTCGAGAACGGCGGGGATGCACACGTCGCCTGCATGCAGGATCAGGTCCACGCCACGCAGCAGCTCGGCCACCGGCGCCGGGCAGGACCGCCAGCGCCGCGGCGCGTGCGTGTCCGCCAGCACCATCACCCTCACGTCACCATCGTGCCTCCTTGAAGCGCCCTCCCGATTTTGGAGGGCGCTTCTCATGCATTTAGTGGTCGGCCTGTCGAGGAACTGTCCAGCGCTGTGGGTGCGCTCAGCGTGCTGCCTACCCGCCGTGGCTGATGCAGCTCGTGCCGTCTCCAGCGATCGCCCGGGAGTTGCCCTGCCGCGCCCGCCCGCCGCGTTCGCGCTCCCGGTGTGGCTCAGGCGGTGGGTTGGCTGAGTTTCGCCCGCATCCACGGATATGGGTCACGTAGTGGTGCTCGCCTGGCTCTGCGGCGCTCCTGAATCTGGCTGAGCGGCTCACCTGCGGTGTAATAGCGGCCCCGGCCGTTGCCATGCGCGGTCAGGATGCCCTCAGACGCCAGGGCCGCCAGATCTCGGGTGGCGGTCTGGTCGGTGACT
The DNA here is from genome assembly GCA_036394075.1 of Streptosporangiaceae bacterium. Classification (GTDB taxonomy): domain Bacteria; phylum Actinomycetota; class Actinomycetes; order Streptosporangiales; family Streptosporangiaceae; genus JAWWPY01. The sequence goes on along the minus strand of DASWFT010000381.1, from coordinate 6,303 downwards.
TCGGCACGCTTGAGATAGGTGGCGCGGCGCACGCGGTAGCCGAGAACGGCATCGAACATTGCATCTATCACGCGCTCAGGAAGATCGTGCTCGGCAATGAGCCGGTCGAGTTCGATCCAGGTCGCATCGGCCTCTTCTACACGACGGGCCACCGTCTGAGCCTGCATGTGATGTGCGCGCAGGTTGAATGTCAGCCAGAGGTGGGCATCGTCGCGCGGTTGCCAGGAACCGTGGCCAGTGTGAGCGAGCACGCTGTAGTAATCCTCAGTGTTAGCCCCGAGCCATTCCTCAATGCTGGAGAACTCTGGCTCGCCGATATCCGAACGGGTGAGCACTGATGTCGCCAGGGCGCGCGCCATCCGCCCGTTGCCGTCACGGAATGGGTGGATCATGACCATATTCAGATGCGCCATCGCGGAGCGCACCACTGGATCGCTGTTGACCCCGCTGTGCAGGCTTTCGACTAGTGCGTCTACGAGGGTGGGAACCAGTGCGGCGTCCGGCCCCTCGTAGACAACCAGATCGCGGCGCTCGTCGCGGATGTAAATCGGTCCCTTGCGGTAGCGGCCGGGCGACTTCGAGTGATCATGGCTCAGCATCATGTAGTGCATGGCCCGGATCTCGGTGGCGTCGAATGTCGCGTAGTCGTCATCGCCCATCGCCAGGACGTAGCCCAGAGCCTGGCGGTAACCCCGGATCTCGAGGAACGTCTTCTCATCTGCGCTGATAGGCCCTTCACCATCCACTGCGGCGGCTGCGTCGTCCTCCGCGACCTGGTAGCCCTCAATGCTGTTCGAGCCTTGGATGGCACGTGCCAGCGCCGAACGCCGTAGTCCCCCCTCCCACCGCCTCGGCGTGCGCAGGACATGACGCAATTCCTTGCGCATCTGATGGATCTCAGCTAGGACGGTATCGTCGTCGCTCGTAAGTGGAGGAGCGCGGTAGATGGCCGCGTGACGTGATGACGTATTCATGCAGTCATTCTAGCGCATCTATGACTACTTAAACTAGTCATCGCATCACGAGCGCCAGTTCGAGGGCATGCGCGACTCGCCGGGCCGACCCGCCCGCAGAGGACTTGTACCCTTCTGGGGAGAACAAACGCCCGGATCATCCAAGCGCTGGGGGCCTTCTAGTCTCCTGCCGCCATTCGGCCTGCGCGGCGGTCGTCAGCGTCCGGCCAGGGCTCTTTGTCGAGCGTGCTCATGTATGCGTCTACCGGGTCGATCGCTGGGAAGGCGTTCAGGCCGCGCAGCATCATGCAGGCGCCGGTCTGGGCCAGCTGGCTGTCGACGAGCTGCGGGTTCAGGCCGTAGCTGCGCAGGAGTTCCTGAACTTCGGCGATGAGCGTGTTGGGATCGTAGAACTGCATGCTCAGCCTTCCTGCCAGGTGGCCTGGGTGATGCGCTCATATACCTCGACATATCTTGCCCGGGTGGCATTGACGACATGCTCAGGGATCGGTGGTCCGGGTGGCGTGCGGTCCCAGTTGGTGATGGTGCTGGACCAGTCACGGACAAACTGCTTGTCGAGATACCGCTGCGGCCGGCCAGGATGCCAGTCCTCCGCCGCCCAGAACCGCGACGAGTCGGAGGTCAGCACCTCGTCGGCCAGCACGATGGAGCCATCAGGCGCGTGGCCGAACTCGAGCTTCGTGTCGGCGATGATGACCCCGCGCCCGGCGGCCAGGTCCGCGCCGCGGCGGTATACCTCAAGCGTGATCCGGCACAGCTCAGCCGCGGTTTCGGCGCCGACCTGGGACACGACGTCCTCGAAGGTCAGGAACTCGTCGTGACCAGTTGTCGCCTTGGTGGTCGGCGTGAAGATCGGTTCAGGCAGTTTCGAGCCCTCGGCCAGGCCCTCCGGGAGCGGCACGCCCGATACGGTGCCGGTCGCCCGGTAGGAGCCCAGGCCAAGACCAGCCAGGTAACCGCGGGCGATGCACTCGACTGGGATCATGTCCAGGCGCCGGCAGCGGATGGCCCGGCCGGCCCATTCGGCCGGGACATCCGTGGCCGAGATGACGTGATTCGGCACGACGCCGGCTAGGCGCTCGAACCACCACAGCGACAGCTGAGTAAGGATCTTGCCCTTGCCCGGTATCAGGGTTGGCAGCACGACGTCGTACACGCTGACCTTGTCCGAAGCGACCAGGATCAAGTCCTCGCCATCGGCGTACAGATCGCGGATCTTCCCTGAGTGCAGGTGTTTCATTCTCGTGTGCCTTCGTCCCGAGCGATCTCATAGTGGTGCGCTGACCAGCGGCCGGGAATTGAGGCTCGTTCGCCGTACTCGACGATGTCACCGTCGGTGTCGTACCACCAGTTCCGCCCGCAGGCGACCGGGGAGCCGATTGGCACGCCGAGGTCGGCGGCGTCTTGCCGGTCTGCGGCCCGGGCGGACTCCTGGTCAAGGCCCCGCGCCGCAGTCCGCCCGGTGACATGCTCGATGTAGCCGGCGGTGCCCTCTATGATCCGCTCCGTGCTGAGCAGCCGCGGGGCGGTTGCGGCCAGCTCTCCTGGGAGCCACGAAGTGGACGCGGAGACGGGGATGTCGTCGCGGTAGGTGATCCTGTGCCGCCGGATCACCTCGGCACCAATGTCCACGCTGAGCGCGTCGGCTATGACGTCTGGTGCGCGTACAACCTCGGCTGACGTGATCGTGGCGTGCTCGTTTGGTGGGTAGATCCGCCCCGTCTGGGCGATGGCGCGGAGACGGTCACCGCCGGTGTGGTGCATGGTTGCGCTTGCGCACACGATCGTGCCCGTTCCCGGGATGCCGCGCACGTAGCCCTCTGAGCGCAACGTCGTGAGCGCCTTGGCGGCGGTAGGAGCCGAGACCTTCCACTCGCGGGCGAGCTGGCGGGTGGATGGCACGAGATCGCCGTCGCTGAGCTGACCAGATCTGATCTGCCGCCGTATGTGATCCACGATCTGCATATACGGCGGGTCGGGGCGCCGCACGGCTGGTGCCATCACCTGTTGCTCTCCCTCAAAGATCAATGTCAGCGTACTAAGACACTTACCACGAAGTGCCGCTATGTCCGGCAGGGATTGACGGAAGGTTGATGTCATTAGACACTAACAGTGTACAAATACGGTGCCCGCCAGCAGGACGGGCCCACCAGCAGGGCAAACGGGAGAGTCAAGAAGCATGTCCGGTAGAGACACCGCCGACCTGGAGAAGCTCGCCGTCGAGCTCGCCGTCCGCGGATTCCCGACCACGATCACCACCCCGGACGGCCGTCCTCCGTACTTAACCGCCCAGAACCCCGATACGTCAGCGCTGAGCGTGACGATTCTCGCGGACCAGGGCTTCTACTGGTGGCCGTGGGCCGAGCGGATCGGCCCCGCCAGTGACGTCGCCTCGGCGGCGAGCCGCATAGCCCACATGCTGGCCGGCGTGCCGGACGGTGCGGCGTGACCGTCCCCGCTGCAGCAGAGCGTGCTGCAGCATGTTGCTCGGTATTACCGTGGCGCGCCGCTGAACGGCGTGGGCTCAGATTCCAGTGGCCGAGAAGCCGTCGATGCCGATGCCCAGCGACTCGCCCGCGCCGACCAGGGCGTCGAAAAGGTACTGGCCTGACGATCGTTCGCAGTGCAGGAGGTAGGAGGGTACCCCGTGCTGGTCGTCCCGGATGACATCGGTGGCGAGGCCAGCGACGGACGCCCGGAAGGCCGCCCCGTCGGGGGTCATGTCGTCGTGAAGATCGACCGCGCACAATCTGGCCAGCAATCCCGCCGCGTCCCCGCCGGTGATCCGCACGAGCGCCCGCCCGTGGGTGAGGTCGATCACGCTGACGAATTCCTCGGGAGCCGATTCGGCCGCGACCTCACCCAGCCGGCCGGCTACCCGCGCAGCAGTGCCGACCGGGGCCAGCACGAGCCACTCCCCGGGCCCAGACCCCGCCACCAGCCATTCCTCCGGCCCGGCCGCCACCCCCAGCCATATGGCCCCCCGGCTGGCCCGGCCGAACGGCACGCCCAGCGCCTTGGCCATCGCACCGTTCCACGGAGCCCGCACGTGGACCTTGGCCAGCGGGGTGCTGTCGGTGATCGTGAGCGCGGCGTCGCTGCGGCACCCGCTCACCTCCCAGCCGGCTTCCACCCGTGCCGGAGGCAGCGTGGCGATCGGGCTCCGGGCCATCACGATGTAGTCAGACACGCATCCGGCTCCCTTCGGGATCCACGTGGGCGAGGTGCTTGGTCACCCGGGCGCTGACCAGCCGCCCGCCGGGCAGCCGCACGGTGACCTGGGTGCCTGGGGCGGCCAGGGGCGCCTCGACGTGGGCGAGGCAGACGGAGCGGCCGAGGGTCGGGGACATGCGGCTGGAGGTGACGCGGCCCACGATGCGCGTGCCGTCAACAATCTGGCTCGCTTCGGGCGGCACCAGCGCGGCGTCGTCGGGCTGCAGGCCCACCAGCCGCGGGCCGCCGCCGTCCCCGTTCTGCCAGGCGAGTTCCGGCTTGCCGATGAAATCGTCCTTGTCGAGCTTGATCGCCCAGTCGAGGCCGGCGCTGAAGCCGCGGGTCAGGCCGTCGGTGTCCTGCCCGACGATGAGGTGGCCTTTCTCCAGCCGCAGTATGCGCTGGGCCTCCACTCCGAACGGCGCGATACCGAGGTCGCGGCCACGGTCCATGAACGTCTCCCAGACATGCAGCCCATAGCCGGCCGGGACATGCAACTCGTAGCTGAGTTCGCCGGTGAACCCGATCCGCCACAGGACGCACCCGTCCACCCCGGCCACCTGGCCGGTGCGGACCTCCATGTACGGGAACGCCTCGTTCGCCAGATCGACCCCCTGGATGACCCGTGTGAGCAACTCGCGTGACGCCGGACCGGCCACGTTCATGCTGGCGTATGCGGTCGTCACCGGCGTGACATGCACTGCCCAGCCGGGATGCGCGGTCTGGAGCCAGTTCTCCAGCCACTCCCAGACCGCCGCTGCCCCCGAGGAGGTGGTGCTCATCAGGTAGTGCTCGGGGCCAAGACGGCCGGTGACGCCATCGTCGAAGACCACCCCGTCCTCGGTGCACATCACCCCGTACCGGACCCGGCCGATCCCGAGCTTGGACCACTTGTTGACATACAACAGGTTGAGCAGCTTCGGCACATCGGGCCCACGCAGGTCAAGCTTGCCGATCGGGGTGACGTCGATGACGGCGACCCTGGTCCGCACGACCGCGACCTCGGCGGCCGGGTCACCATAGTGATCAGGCCGGATCCAGGCTCCCGCGATCAGCGGGCGCGCATGGTGCGCCTCGTGCCAGGGCTGCATCGGGGAGTACCGCACGGGTTCGAGTGACCGGCCGGCCAGCGCGCCGAGCGTGACGGGGGCATAGGGCGGGCGCCAGGTGGTGGTGCCCGTTTCCTCGATGGTCTGGCCGATGGCTTCGGCCGCGATCGCGACCGCGTTGACCAGTTCGAGCTTGCCCTGGGTCGGGCCCATCGTGGCGGTGGTATAGCGCTTAGCCAGCTCGATCGAGTCGTAGCCTTCCCTGACCGCGGCGATGATGTCCTTCGAGGACACGTCTTCGCAGAAGTCCACCATGCCGTGGGTGCGGGCGCGGAACAGTTCCGGGTGGGCATCGATGGGAAGCTCGGGGACACCCGCCGGCTCGCCGTCGGCTGCAGGCCCGCCCGCCTGGACGCCACCTGCGCGGGTGGGCAGCGCCGCCTGCCATTCCCGGCGCAGGCGGGCGGCGCGGCGCGCCGCCTCGCGGCCCACCGCCTGGGCATGGCCGATCAGCTCATCGCGGCTGCCGTCACCGGCGATGCCGCCCGCCACGAGGACGTTGGACGGCAGGCTCCGGGGGAAGAACCGGGCCGCTCGCGGATTGTAACCGGGCTGGTCGCCGGCCATGTTGAGCAGGGCGGTCGGTGCGGTCCAGCCCACCGCGGTCACCACCAGATCGCATTCGATCCTGGCGCCGCCTGCCACCTCCACCGCCCGGACACCCCGGTGGCCGTGCACCCGCACGATGTCACCGCCGGTCCTGGCGTCGACAACCTGGGCGATCTCGACACCGGCCTGCCTGAGGTCGGCGACGGCCGCGTCGCCGCCGGCATTGGCGGTCAGCACCACGGCCCGCTCCCCCGGCTTGACCGCGTGCAGCTTGATGAGCCGCCGGACGGCGGTGGCGAGCATGACCCCGGGAACATCGTTGCCCTGGAAGACATACGGCCGCTCGATCAACCCGGGCGCGACCACCAGTATCTTGGCGCGCGCCTTGATGAGCTGCTCGGCGGCGCCTGGCAGCCCGCGGCGCACCACGGCGGTCCAGTTGTCGTCGTAACGCCCGG
>DASWFT010000380.1:0-5541 GCA_036394075.1 Streptosporangiaceae bacterium | reverse complement strand
GCGTCACGGCGGGCGGGTCGGGTCCACGCCCAGCAGGTCCAGCAGCCGGGCCTGCACCGGGCTGGGCCGGATGATCTGTGCCGGGCTGGTCGCGGTGGCCGGGATCAGCTGCAGGCCGGCCAGGGCGGTCAGGATGAGCCGCCCGGTGGGTCGGGCTGGCTGCCGGTTGTACAGCCCGTCGACCTTTGTCTCGGGGGCCAGGCTGCTGCGGGCTTCGCGCTCGATGAGGCAGAAGACGAGCAGCGCGAGGCTGATCACGGTGATCAGGGCGGCGATCCGCCGGTTGTTCTTCAGGAACATCGGGGCGACGGCGAGCGGTCCCTTCAGGTTGCCGTAGCGGCGTTCCACGGCTTCCTGGCCCTTGTAGCGCAGCAGCACCTCGGTGGCGGTGATGCTGGCGTCCAGGCTGGTGAGCAGCGCGTACCAGCCGTCGGTGGCGGCTTCGGCGTCGATGGCGTCCTGGTCGAGCCACCAGGTGAGAGCGGGTTTCCCGGGACCGCCGGCCCCTTCGCTGGTGCCGGCCGCCGGGGTGGTGCCGACGGTGTAGCGCAGGTAGGGGCCGGCCTTACGGCTGGCGGCGATCTGCTGGAGCCGGGCGGTGACGGCCTGCTCGCCGGGGTAGAACCGGCCGCCGAGGCCGCGGGCCAGGCGGTCCAGGTCGTCGCGGGCGCGGGCGAGCTTCTTGGCGCGGCTGGCCGCGGCCGCGGCGGCCCGGGCGCTGGAGTGCACGAAGATACGGCGCAGCGTGATGGCCGGGTCGCTTTTGCGCTTGGGGTTGCGGATCTCAAACGGCTGGCTGTCTTCGAGGACGTGCCAGCGGCCCCGCTGCTCCGGGCTCTTATGCTCATCGCGCCGGGCGATGTAGCTGACCTCGGTGGCCTGTGCCAGGTCGCAGGCGGCCAGCTCGGCGGCCTTGACGTAGGTCTTGGAGGCCGGGGCCAGGAACGTGCAGCCCTTGCCGGTGATCGCGGCCACGTTGTCGTAGCTGATCAGCTTGGAGTCCCCGATCAGCAGGAACGTCTTGGCACCCGCGATCTTCTTCAGCTCGGTCATCGCCCCGGTTACCTGGGACACCTCGGCGGCGCCGCCGTCGTAGGCGCGGTGGTAGAGGGGGATCCCGCCGTCGCCGGCGGCCGCGATCCCGGCCTGCACCTGCAGCAGGTCCGTGCGGCGGTCCTTGGGGTGGCCGTAGCGGGGCTCGGGGTAGTCCTCATCGGCGCTGTCGTAGGCGCCGTGCAGCGAGAAGCTGGTCATGTCCCAGTGCAGCCGGGAGATGTCGATGCCGAAGGTGGTGATGGCGCGGACGGCGACCGCCGAGGTGATCTGCTCCAGGTGCGGGGCGATCGCGTCCAGGGTGCGGCCCAGCTTGTCGTCGTTGAGGCTGGCCGGGGCGATGCCGAGGATCTCCTCCGCCGCCCAGGTGCGGGCCCAGTCCTGGACGTGCACCAGCGGGGTGGGGGAGGTGAGCCGGTTGCAGACCATCGCCTCGACCGCCTGCCCGGCGGTGACGGCGGCAAGGTCACGGATCGGGACCAGGCCGTCGGTGATGGCGGCGATGCCCAGCCGCCGGCAGAACGAGGAGATCACCGGCAGCGAGCCGAGCATCTTGATCTGCCGCCCGGCCGGGTCGGCGTAGGCCAGCTCTGGCCGTGCGGGCCTGCCCGCCATTACCGCCCCGCCCTGCCGGCCGCCCGGGCGGCCAGGCGGGCGGCCAGGCGCCGGGCCTGCCGGGCATCCAGCGCGCCGTCGGCGGCCTGCCCGGCCAGCCAGCCGCCGGCCGCGTCGGCGAGCGCGCCGTCGGGCAGGGCGCGCAGGAACCGGCGGAAGCTGGTCTCTGACGGCGGCACATAGCAGCCCGCCCGCTGTGACCAGCGGGCCCCGAACACCTGCAGCGCGTCCTGGCCGAGCCCGCCCGCATAGCCGGCGATCGACGCCGGGACGGCGTGCCCGGCCAGCAGCGCCGCCGCGGCGATCGCCGCAGTCGCCGCGTGGTCGTGGCGGATCCCCCGGGCATGGCGGGGATCGGCCAGCACGCCGCCCAGGCAGTCGCGCAGCGAGACGACCTGGGCGCGGCTCAGATCCAGCCACGCACCCGGCGGGGGCGGGGTGAACAGCACCGAGGGGGCCACCGCGCCCAGCGCGGCCAGCCCGCCGGGCGCCGCCTCGCGCAGCCAGCAGGCTTTCACCTGCCCGTGGAAGGTGTAGCCGTGCCCGCCCGCACCCCGGGCATACCCGCGGGTGGACCCGGCGCAGGCGAACCCGGCCGCGGCGTAGCAGGCGCCGGTGTGGCGGGCCGGATCGGTGAACGTCTCGACCGCGAGCACGATCTGGTTGTGAAAGCGCAGGTAATCGGCGGGCAGCCGGGCCAGCGAGCGGGCCAGCACCGCCGAGGCCAGGTGCGGGCGCCGCGGGGTATCAGGCAGCACGCAGAACCGCTGGTTGCCGGCCAGCATCGGCAGCCGGTCAACCCGGTCGCCATCGGCCCAGCCGATCACCTGGTCCCGCGCGGTGCACCGCAGCACCGCCGACCCGTACCCCAGCAGCGCGACCCAGGTGCCGTCCAGGACGGCGACATGCCGGACCACCGACCCGAACAGGCGCGGCCCGAGCCAGTGATGCGCCTTCAGCAGCTGGTGGAACCGGGGAATCTCGCCGGGCAGCACTGGCCGCACCGTCAGCTCGCCGGTCCAGGAGGCCACGAGCGGAGTTCTATCAGTTACCGGCCGGTATGTCCAGCTGATATTGAGAGTGCCGGGCGGGATGCCGCATCCGGTGACTTCGGCGGGCCGGTGCCGCGGGTCACCCGGAGTCGGCGGGCCGGCCTGCCGGTGATCGCAGGATCACAGAGTTGATCTTTGTGCATGTGCGGAAGACCAGGCTAGCCGGCGCGCGGCCGGTCCTGCAGGACAGTAGAGCACCTGGCGTTAGCTCTGCAGTTTCAGTGTGTTTCGTGGGAATGAGGTTTCTTCGCTCGTACGAGTGTTGGCTTGCTTTGCCTCGTGTCTCACTCCAGGTTCGTCCTGTGATCCTGCACTACTTCAGTTCCGCCGGGTGGCGGGAGTGGGGCCTGTCCGACCGGCCCCTGATCCGGGAGGCCATGCCCGTCCTCATTGACGAGGATCTCTGCTTCGAGGACGCCGCAGTCCTGCGGCCGGCGGCGGTGATGAACCTGTGGCTACGGGAGTTGCCGGTCAGCGGGGCGCCGTCACCGAAGTCGTGGCGGACGTATGCGCAGGCGCTCAAGGCTGGGCGGAGTTCCTCGATGCCCGCCGGCTCCCGGTCTTCGCTGATCGGCAGCGGCTTCGGGATGCGTTGTCCATGTATGCCGGGTACCGGCTGTCGGGTCCGCTGGAGGTGAGGCTGAGTCCGGCGAGCTGGAAGCTCGGGGGCAGACCAAGTAAGCCCGAAAGGGGCAATGGGCTGGTGAGCGACGCGATCGCTGTGAGGTGACGGTCTGCGCTGGTTTGGTTGCGGTTCGGTGAACTGTGTGGTGCGGGCTGATCGTCGGCCGTTACGGTGTGCGCGTCCTGGATCTCACCTGGCCGGGGAGGACTCGCGGGTGACATCGATTGAGCGCACTGCCTATCCGCAGTTCAAACGGTTGACCTCGGCGCGGGTGCTGCATGTGTTCTTCACTCCGATGGCGGAGGAGATCGCCTGGGCGCGGGAGCGGACCGCGAGCCCGGAGTCGTTGTTCGCGCTGGTGCTGGCGCTGAAGTGTTTTCAGAAGATGGCGCGGTTCTGCTCGCGGGAGGAGATCCCGGAGGTGGTCGTCGACCATGTGCGGCGCTGTCTGGAGCTGGGCCCGGAGGCTGAGCCTGATCACGGTGCCGCGCGCACGGCCAAGTGGCATCGCAAGCAGGTGCGGGTGCGCCAGGGCGTGGCCTATGACCAGCGGCGGGCGCGGGCGCTGGCGGCCAGGGAGATCCGGGACGCTGCACTGGTGAAGAACCATCCGCCGGACCTGATCAATGTCGCGCTGGAACGGCTGATCGAGGCCTCGCTGGAGCTGCCGGCGTTCTCCACGCTGGATGAGATGGCCACCACGATCCGCGCCGAGGTCAACGCCGGGATCTTCGCGCGCATCGTCGAGCGGATGGGCCCCGGGGGGCAACAGCGCCTTCAAGCGCTGCTGACGGTGGCGGCCGGCGGCGACGGCAAGTCGATGTTCAACCGGCTGAAGAAACCTGCCCAGCGCGCCACCTGGTCACGGTTCAAGGCCCAGGCCGGGTACCTGAGCCAGGTGGATGAGCTGGGCGACACCGTGGCGTGGCTGGAGGGGATCGCCCCCGGCAAGGTCGCCGACTTCGCCGGGGAAGCGGCCGCCCAGGACATCGACACGCTGTCGCGCTATGGCCCGGTCAAGCGGCAACTTTCGGCTCATCCAGCGGCTCTTCGTCCAGATCCAACGAATCCTCACCATTGAGGTTTTCTCAGCGACTTTTCAGCTGATCATCTTGTGCTCGAATTGCGTGAGGACGAGCGCGGCTTTGACTATGTCGCCGATCGTGGTCGGGCTGAGCGAAACGTGCTGGATGGCCCGCCACCGCTGGGACATCAGCGCGAACCCGCGTTCGCCCTGGTAGCGCAGGGAGCGCAGCAGCGCGTTGCGGGTTTTCGTATCGGTATCGAGTTCGCTGCGGGCGGGCTTTTTCACCGGCACGTGGACCCCCGCGCCGGCCCCTTCATAACCGGAATCGGCCAGGATAGGCAGTTTCCCCAGGTACGGGCGGGCCGCGGGCAGGACGAGCTCGCGGGCGGCGGTCAGGTCATGGGTGCTGCCCGGCAGCACGTCCGAGACCCACAGCGGGACCCCGCCCGGGGCGGCCAGTGCCTGCACGTTCCCGGCGGGCTGGTGCGCCTTCCCGGAGTACCATTTGTCTATTTCCTTCCCTTTCCTGCTGGTTTTCTTGTCCGCGCACCGATCGGAGGAGATCAGCGTGCCGTCCAGGATCAGGTAGGGAAGCCCCTGCTCAGCGGCCTTATCCAGGGCCTGGCGCAGCGTGGGGGCCTTCGCGGCGAGCACGTCGACGGCCTCGTCCTTATACCGGTAGGCGGTGGCCTGCGAGATCCCGAAGCCCTGGCCCAGCCGGCGGATGTCCGGCCGGTCCCGGAACCAGGCCAGGGTGAAGACCGCCTGCTTCCAGCAGGTCAGGGCACGCGTCCCGTCCCGGGTGCCGATCTCGCGCCGGTGATCTGCCAGCAGCTCCGACACGAACACCACGAGTTGGAACGGGACGTCAAGGATGACACGATAGGACAGCACGCGGAGCCTCCGGGAACGGAAGGGATCTTGGTCGAGACCTCTTGTACCGGGGGCTCCGCGCCTTCCCGGGGATCTCCAGTTATGTCCGCGTGTCTGCCTGGATGACCGGTTACGCCAGGAACGCCGGGTTCACCGTTGCTGAGAAAACCTCGTGCGCCATGAGGCGTACTGTCGTATCGCCCGCACAGCGGGCAGAAACTGGAGGAGGTGTTTCTGGTTCTGATGGCTTACCTGTGATCCGAAAGGTGATCAGGGACAATAGCATGCCAGGAAAC